>NZ_JAMYUV010000003.1:0-289986 GCF_040323405.1 Mesorhizobium sp. M0048
TGTCCCAGAATCCAGCCTGGCCTCGCATCCAACGCCTCCGTGCAAATCACCAGGCGAAGTGAATCAAAATGCGGTCTCGATTGCCAGGTTTTTCGAGGTGTCCGATTGTCGACGGCGGCCACCGGCAAGACCAGGCATTCGTCAATCCGCCCAACACTGACAGCCTGTCTGGCGTGTGCGGAAACCGAACAAACAACCAGCAGTGAGGTAATCAAAAATCGCATCGTCGCCCCCTTTGGAGAGCAGACGATAGCGCCGACGTTTAATCAGCGGAAGGACCAAATCATCGGGGGAAAGGATGCGCCGAGGCTGAAGCTGTTTCCCCGCTCCCCGTAGAACGGGGAGCGGGGGCTGATCGGCCGTCGCCAGCGCTACGCTCAATAATTGCCGTTATAATACCGGTCATCGCAGGGGGCGGTGTAGATGCGGCCGTAGCGATCCTGATAGCGGCAGAGCTGTTCGCCGCGCGGTTGCGGGGTGGTGGCGTTGCCGACGACCGCACCGAGCAGGGCGCCGCTGGCTGCGCCGATAACCGTGCTTTTGGTGTTGCCGCCTATGGCCTGGCCGGCAAGCGCACCGGCGCCGGCGCCAAGCAGCGCACCGGTGCTGGTTCTCTGCTGTGCTTCGGTCTGCGCGCAGCCTGCCAGCGCGGCGGTTACGAACATGGCGGCAATGGCTCTGGACATGGTCATCGTCTGATACTCCCTTGAAGTCTATGAACTAATACGCAGGCTGATTTTGCCAAGTACGGTCGCATTTGCGGCGGAACATAGGCACCGTGCCTCACGAAATAAGACATGGTTGTTTTTGTCTGACGGCCGGAGACGACGGCTCGGCAAGACGATGCCCAAACGAGACTAATCTTCGACGGCCCCATGTGCCCGATCTGCTTTTTCTACGCAGCGGCCAACTCTTCCTCAAATCCTCAAAAATGGAGAAATCGAATGACACGAGGTCTTGCCCGGACGCTTTCGCGTGCCGCCGCCAGAGAAGCCGGCCTTGCCCCGTCCAAGGCGGGGCTTACCGCCAGGACGACCGGACAGGGCGGCGCCTACCGCACCGTCTTCTCCTTCAATGCCATGCCGGTGCCGGTCACCGATGCACTGGCCTATGCCAGCCAGAAGCTGTTCGATTTCATCGATGGCAAGATCCGTATCAAGGGCGGTACGGCCCGGCTGCAGTTTGCGGTGCTGACTACCCGCGCGTCGACCATCAACGACAATGCCGCGCTGACCTGGTCGCTCGGCTCGACGGCAGCATCGAGCGCTGTGCTTGCCGGAACCATGGTCAATGTGCTGGGCGCGACCGGCCGCACGCTGGATGGCGCCGGTGCCGCGCCGTCGAGCGCGTCGATTGCCGATGTTGCCGCAGCCTTGACGCTCGACGGCACCGTGACGCCGGTCGACCTCTGTCTCAATCTGGCGTTTGCCACCGGCACGGATATCGACGCCGACGGCACGATTGCCGTTACCGGCACGATCACGCTGCTCTGGGAGAACTGGGGCGACAATGCGTAGGCGCTAATCTCCCCCCTTGAGGGGGAGATGTCGCCGAAGGCGACAGAGGGGGTCGGTTCGACCGGGCGCGACCCCCGGCGACAGATGAGGTCGGCGCTCCACGCGCGGCTACACCCTCTGGCCTGCCGGCCATCTCCCCCTCGAGGGGGGAGATACCAAGTTTCACCGCCAGTGCTCTCATCACCGGCCTTCAAACTCTCAACAAAGGAATCTTCTCATGACAGATCTGGCAGACGCCGGGTCCGTGGTGGCGGTGCCACCGGCGGGCAACCTTGCACGGCCACCGGCCAACGGGGACAACGGGTCCGCCCCGCCTAAGGCCGCAAGCTGGTTTGACGGTCTTTCCGAAGGCAACCGCAAGCTCGCTGAAACCAAGGGCTGGACCAAGCCTGAAAGCCTCGATCGAGTTTTCGCCTCCTATGCGGAGCTGGAGCGGCAGCAGGATTAGAGCCTGCGCGTTCCGGCAGCCGATGCAGCTGCGGAAGACTGGGACAGGTTCCATGCCCGGCTGCCCGAGGCGATGCGTCCGCTGACCTCGCCCGACAAGGTCGAGTACCGGCGCCCCGACGGGCTCCCCGAAAACTTCGCCTATTCGGACGAGCTCGCCAATGCGTCCAAGGCCTGGGCGGTCGAGGCAGGTGCTACCCCGAAGGTTGCACAGGCCTATCACGACCGCTTCGTCGGCTACATGGCCGAGCAGGCCAAGGCACAGCAAATCGCCGTTGCCCGCTCGGTCGAGACTACGCACGACGACCTCGTGCGGGATTGGGGACCGACCGGGAGCGATGGCTTTCGCCAGAAGCTCGAGGTCGCCAACCGGGCGATGAAGAAGCTCGGCCTGGTCAATGCCTACAAGGCGAAGGGCATCCTTCTGCCGGACGGCGCCTTGACCGACCCGCAAATCGCCAAGGCGTTCCACGCTGTCGGCGAGGCGATGTTCCGCGAAGACACGATCGACGGCAATGCTGCCTTGAGCGGAGGCAATCCCTTCAAGCGCAATGCCGCCGGCGAGCGCAACCTGACTGGCATCTCGGCCCTGGTCAAAAGCGATCCCGCCCGCGCCCGGCGGCTGGCCCACGAGGCCGGCGAAAATCCCGACCTGTGGATGCCCAACAATCCTCTTTAACCCAAACCTGAAGGAAGACAAAAATGGCAGACGCCTATACCCGTATCGCGGACGCGATCGTTCCGTCGGTCTATGCACAATACTCGTTCGAGGAGCACGTCCAGTCGCTGGAGATTTACCAGGCCGGGATCCTGTTTTCCGACCCGTCGATCGCCTCGAAGCTCAGCCTCGGCGGGCGCTCCGTCGACATGCCCGGCTGGAAGGACCTCGGCAACGATCCCTCCGAGCCGGTCAATGACGACCCGGCCGACTCGATCGAGATGAAGAAGATCGGCGCGCGCCGCGAAGTCGCGGCCCGCAATGTGCGTGCGCAGGCCTGGGGCATCCCGGACCTGACCTCGATCCTTGCCGGCGACGATCCGCAGAAGCTTATCGTGCGTCGCCAGACCGACTACTGGCAGCGCGCCAACAAGCTGACGCTGCTCGGCATCCTGAAAGGCGTGCTGGCCGACAACATCGCCAATGACGGCGGCGACCTGGTGCGCGTCACCGGCGCCTCTATCGTCGACACCGACATCATCGAGGCCGCCTATCTGATGGGCGACCGCGCCGACAAGTTCAAGACGATCTGGATGCATTCGAAACAGATGAAGGCACTGAAACTCGCCGATCTCATCGACTATGTGCCGTCGTCCGAGCAGGGCGGGCCGCTGATCCCCTATTACATGGGGCTGAGGGCCGTCGTCGATGACGACATTCCGGTTGCCGGCGGCGTCTACACCGCGTTCATGTTCAAGGACAAGGCGATTCTGTGGAACGAGCTGCCGGTCAACACCGAAGGCGGGCCGCTCGAGTTCGACCGCAAGCCGCGGCAGGGCCATGGCGGTGGCGTCACCGAAATGGTCGGCCGCCGGCATTTCGTGCCGCATGTGCCGGGCACCCGCTTTCTCGACGCGTCCTCGGCCGGCGAATTCGCCACCGATGCCGAGCTGGCACTGGCGGCCAACTGGGACCGCACGGCGTCGAGCGTCAAGCACATGACATTCATCGCGCTGAAGACTACCGAGGCGTGATCGGGCGAAGGGGCGGGCGTCAGACGTCCCGCTCCTTCGGGACGCCAGGCCACCGTGGCGAATCCCAAGTTCACCCGCTGCGCTGCGCCGGAGTGATGGGAATTTTGGGGTTCGCTACAACATTCATGTTGCCCTTTGGCCAATCGACGGCACCAAACAGTTACAAGAAAGGGCGATGCTGACTGTCTCGGCAAGGGAGGTAACTATGAACATGAAGTACAAAACAGTTCAGGAAGTGCTCCGAAAAGCGGGGATTGTCATGAGCAAGAAGGGGGAAGTTCATCGCATAAACTTCTTCAGCGGTCTGGAAAACACCGCCTACTACACGCCGAGTCTTCAGGATGCCCTGGACAAGGGCTTGGCTATGGCAGGAGGTGCCGGAAGGGTGAAATCAGGCGCCTTTGTCAAGTCAGCCGAAACAGGGCAGTGGATCGCGACCAGCGCACGCGTCGGCTGACACAATCAAGGCAAGAGATCGCCGCGTTGCGCGGCGGTGTCGTGAAACTGCAATAGCCCAAGCATTGCCGTCTTCCTTGCTCGAATGGGAAAAGACGACTGACGAAGCGTCTGCCACGCCATTTCCTGATGGGCGGTTGGTGGCGTGACGGCCTCATGCACGAGACGTGCAACATCTGGCCAAGCCACAATCACAAGAAATCCCCAGCCGCCTTGAAGCGGCTTTTTGCCGTGGAGGCACCATGCCCCGTTTTCCCCGACCAACCACACAGCCGGAGGCCTGAGCCATGGCCATCACCCCGCTCGACATCGCCAACATGGCGCTCGCCGTGCTCGACGAGGCGCCGATCGACAGCCTCGACCAGGACGCCAAGGCGGCGCGCCTGCTCAATCTGCATTTCGACCAGACCCGCGAGGCCGAATTGACCAAACATGCCTTTGTCTTCGCCATCCTGGCAACCTCGGTCGCCGGCTTCGACACCGGCAGCGGTGCTGGCACGCTGAACTTCGCCTATGAGCTTCCCGCCGATTGCCTGCGGCCCTTGCCGCTGACGGGGAATGGCGAGCCGGGCGGCGTTCCGCTCTCATGGCGGCAGGAGGCCGGGCTGATCTATTCCGATCAGGCCGGCCCGCGCATCATCCGCTATGTCGCCAACCTGACCGACCCCAACGACTGGGACGCGCTGTTCAGCGAAGTGATGGTGGCGGCGCTCGCCGTCAAGATCGCGCATCCCTTGACCCACAAGGCCGGCATGATCGACGTCGCCCGCAGCGCCTATGACAGGGCGCTGGACGCCGCCTACTCGGCCAATGCCATCCAGCGCGGCGGCAGATTATCCAGAACCTCCTGGGCTCTCCAGCGCGGCGACAACAGGTTCGTCGGCCGATGACCACGCTCTATCCGGTCCAGGACGCTTTCATCCGCGGCGAGATTTCTCCCCGCTTGCATGCTCGCGCCTCGCTCGAGCTTTACCGGGCGGCGCTGTCGAAATGCACCAACTTCGTCACGCTGCCGCATGGCGGCATCAGGAAGCGCGGCGGCACCTATTTTTGCGCTGAGGTGAAGGCTCCATCAAAGGCGACACGGCTGATCCCGTTCATCTTCTCGGCCGACCAGGCCTATGCGCTCGAATTCGGCGATCTCTACATCCGCGTCTATGCCTATGGTGCGCGTGTCGGCACGGTCGAAGTCGTTTCGCCTTATCTCGAGGCCGATCTGTTCGACCTGCAATTCGTCCAGTCGGCAGACCAGATGTGGATCACCCACAAGGATCATCCGGTCAAAGTGCTGACGCGCACCGCGCACACGACCTGGACGCTCGCCGATTTCGTCTTTCTCGACGGCCCATACGACAAGATCAACACCACCGCCACGACGTTGACACCGGCCGCAACCGGCAACGCCATGCCGGTCATGGCCTCGAATACGCTGCCAAGCGGCACGGTCAGCAACAGCAACGGCTCATCCGACGTGTGGCAGGTGTTCGATGGCGACAAGCAGAAGGGAGAGAATATAGCGGGCTTTCCGAGCGGGTATCTGCGCTACCAGTTCGGCGGCGGCGGGACCAAGACGGTCGACGCCTACTGGATTACCGCCACGAATGATCACTCAGACACTGCATCGCCGACCCAGTGGCAATTCCAGGCCTCGCACAACGGCACCGACTGGACGACGCTCGACAGCCGGGACGGAGAGACCGGCTGGTCCAAGTCGGAAACCCGCTTCTTCGACGGCTTCAACAACACGGTTGCCTACGAATATTATCAGCTGCTGTTTTCAGGTGGCGGCAGCGACGGAACCGCTATCGCCGAACTGGCCCTGCACGAATACGCGCCGTCGCAAACGCCGTTCGATCTTTCGGCATCCTCGATCGTCGGCATCAATGACGGCATCGGCTTCCAGACCAGCGATATCGGTCGCGCCATTCGTCTGCTTGGCGCGGATGGCTTCTGGCGCTGGGCCAAGGTCGTTGGCCGGCCCAGCACGACGGTAGTCACGGTCCAGTTATACGGGCACGCTCTGCCCGATCTCAGCCCGATCATCCGCTGGCGTCTCGGCACGTTCGTGCCCGGCAAGTACGTCCAGAGCGGTTCGCTTTACGAGGAGCGCCTGGCGTTCAGCCGAAAATTCTCGGTCTATGCCTCGCAAACCGGCGATTTCGATAACTTCGCCACCGGTGAGAAAGACACCGACGCGCTGGAATTCGTGCAGGCAGGTGGCGGCCAGGCCAATGACATTACGTGGGTGGCGGAATCGGACGGTGCGCTGATCATCGGAACGCTTGGCGGGGTGAGGGCGCTGTCGCTCCGGCATCGACGAGGCGCTGACGCCGTCCTCGTTCAAGAACCGCCGGTCCCGGACTTTCGGTTGTGCCCCGCTGCGTCCCGTCGATGCCGGGCAGTCGTTCCTCTATGTGACCCGCTCCCGCAAATCGATTGCCGAGCTGACGCAAAACGCCACCGGCCGCTTCACCTCGGATGATGTCGGGCAGATTTCCGAGCACATTCCGAAGAAAGGCGTCGTTGAACTCGCCTTCCAGACCGACCCCGACCCACTGCTGTGGTTCCCGCTCGGAAATGGCGAACTCGGCGGCTACACGCACCAGCCGTCGCAAGACGTTCGCGGCATGCATGTCCACAAGATCGCCGGAAGCTTCGCAGGATCGAACTGGGCCGTTGTCGAAAGCGCCGTGGTGACGCCCGGCCAGGACGGCAACGACGATCTCTGGCTGATCGTCAAGCGCACGATCGGCGGCGTGACCAGGCGCTATATCGAAATAAAAACCGCGCCGTTCGAGTATGGCAGGATCGGCGATGCATTCGAAGTCGACTGCGGCCTGACCTATGACGGCGTCGCTGTCGGCACGGTCTCAGGGCTTGGTCATCTCAACGGCGAAACAGTCGACGTCCTGGCCGATGGCAAGGTCTACAAGGGCCTTGCGGTGGCGGCTGGCGCGGTTTCGCTGCCCTGTGGGGCTACGGCAGCCAAATGGCAGGTCGGGCTCGGCTACCAGTCCGAAGCCAACACGCTGGAGCTCGACGTCGGCGGCCGCGACGGATCGATCGTCGGCCGGCGCAAGAAGGTGGCCAAGCTCATTCTTTCGCTGCTGGAAACCGACACAACCGGGCTTCAGGTCCAGTCGTTCATCCGCGGCGGCTGGGAGCAGGTTCGCATCCCGTCCGTGGTTGCTCCCGACGGCATGGCGAAATTGTTCACCGGCAATGTCGAGGTGCCAATCGACGATAGCTGGGAAGGGCAGGGGCGGGTGCGCATTCGCCATGCCAACCCGACGCCCTGCACGATCAGGGCCATGACGCCGGTGTTCGAGGCCGAGCCTTAGTTAATCTCCCCCCTCGAGGGGGAGATGTCGCCGAAGGCGACAGAGGGGGTCGGCACGTCCTGACGCGGCCTCCCATCGCGAATTGAAGGGGTTGGCGCTCCCACGCGAGACGACCCCCTCTGGCCTACCGGCCATCTCCCCCTCGAGGGGGGAGATCACCTGCTCCGTCCTCCATCGCTTCCCCAACCAAGGAACCCACCCGTGACTCAGATCCCCCATGCCGAGCAACTCGGCAAGGCGCGGACGGCTGCCGATTTGGTAGCCATCATCGCCTTGCTCGACACTGCCCTCAACGATGCGATCGCCCGCAAGCAGGAGCTGCAACAGGCCGAGGATCGCGCGGTCTTCGGCGAGGGCGACCTGGCGGCGGTGCGTGCCGCATTAGACGACTGCAACGTTGAAATTGCGCTGATCGAGAAAACCATCGAGGCGGCCGACAAGCGCCGCGTCGGCGCCCCCCAGAACAAAGCCGGCGCCGATACGCGGGCGCCCGGTGACGAGGTCAGGATAAAGGCCGAGGCTCTCGGCGAGCGTTGGCAAATGGTCCACTGGCTGATTGAGCAACTGCGGCGGCAGTTGTTCGAGGCGGATGCATTGAAACGCGACATTGCCAGCGCCAACAGTCGGTTCGACGCCGCCGGCAAAGCCGATCTCAAGGTCAACATGACAATCATCCGCCGTGCTGCCACGACAGGACCGCGCGCCGCAGCTCCCGCTGGTCTCGGCGCGTCAGCGCTCCAGGCCGACAAGCAGCTATTGTCCCTCTTCAGCCCGGGCGGCGCCCTCGACCCTCGCCCGGCGGTTGGGGCGCCGGTCGGAGGCGCGACAAGGAGATTTTCTGTCCGGGGCCGAAGCCGAGGCTGACCATGTGCACACTAGCTCTTATCGGCACGGCGCTTTCCGTCGGCGGCGCGCTGGCGGAAGGCCAGCAGTCGAAGCAAATGGCCGAGTACCAGGCCAAAGCCTATGAACAGCAGGCGCGGGCCGACGCCCAAAGCTCGGCCTTCGAGCAGGGCCAGGAGCGCCACAAGCCGATCTCCTGCAGGCGCAGGCGCGTGCCCAGGCCGGCGCTTCGGGCGTCGCCATTTCTGGTTCGCCGACCGAGGTGCTGGCCGCCAATGCCAGGCAGGGCCAGCTCGACCTCAAGGCGATCCAGTACGGCTCGCAGCTGCGCCAGAACGGTCTCGCCACGCAGGCGGCGATTTCGCGCTTTTCCGGCAGGCAGGCGGTGGGCGCCTCGATCTTCAAGGCCGGCGGCAGTCTCGTATCGGGCATCTCCGGCCTCTACGACCCGGCCAAGGCGGTGACGTTCGGCAGAAGCGCCTTCCCGCCGGCGCCGGGCGGAGGCCTCTACTGATGGCCACCATCCCGCTCCAGCTTGCCCAGCGCCGGCTCGATACCGGCAACGTGGCCTCATATCCCAACGGCTCGCCGGTGGGCGCCGCCATGCAAGGCCTTGGCGACGAGCTCTCGGCGATTGCCGAACGCTTCCGGCAGCAGAAGCAGCAGCAGGACGCGTTCGACGCCGACATTATCGGCCGCGAGCTGAACGCACGCATAGCCCACGCCGAGGCCGTGGCGGTGCAGACCGCGCCGGCCGACGGCAGCGGCCTGCACGACTTCATGTATGGCCAGCTCGACCCGCGCAGCGACGGCGTCGTCAAGCCCGGCCTGTTCGACCAGATGTTCGACGAGACCGTGGCGAAAGTGCCGGAGGGCGAACGTGCCAATTTCCTGGCGCAAAAGCAGGCGTTGCGGCTGGCCGGCTCGGCGCGCATGGCCGCGCAGCAGCACGCGAGGCGCCAGAACTACGAGCAGGCCGAGTGGAGCAAGGTCGAGGACGGCTACACAAGCGCCATCGCGCAGGGCGACCCGGACGACAGCGAAGCCTTCAAGGCGATCCGGCAGAGCGGGCTCGACCTGATCGGCAAGATGGGCAACCCGCTTGCCCGCCAGGCCGCCGAGGCCGCCTGGCGCATCAACACGGCAAAGGCGCTTATCCAGGCGATGATCGCGCAAGATCCGAGGCGCGCTGCCGAGATGCCGGGTGGGGAGGCGGCGGACGCCCGCCTCGCCGATCTCACGCCTGACGAAAGGCAAGAGTTCGTCCGGCGAGCCGACGCGGCGGTGGCGGCGCGGGCGGTCGATGCTCATGCCGGACTCGCGAACAAACACTCCCTACGGTGATGGTTCTTGTCGACTTGTATCGAGGGGCCAAGCATCCGGACAACCATCGCCTACGCAATTGCAGGCGATAACGTGAGTATACTCTTGCCTATCTATGGGTCTCATAAACACATCGACCGCTTGCCACCTCAAAACTCTGTCAACTGACACTGTCTCAATTGAGATGGAATTCTCGTCAGTGACACAGAGAAATGCTTTGTGCCCAGGGACGACCAAAGCGGTGGAAGTGTCGACGCTAGTTTTACCAACGGGCAGGAAGTAGGCTGTCGACCTTACTTCTCGTTCGCATTCATTATAGACATAGAAATGGTTGTGCATCTGAATCTCTGCCATTGCCGCAAGCAAGTCGTTAGAAGCGTTCTGATGATGGACGAGCCAAACCGCGTCTGACGATCAAGTGCCACTTTTCTTGCACAGACAAAAGAAACCATTGTCAGGCGTACTCGTGAGAGAACAATAATTAGCTGGCGTCGTGCAGCCGTTATTTATGCACCTCGCTCCACCGTCATAGCCGCAATACGCGTCATACAATTGATTGTCTGAAAGCTGGATGCCGGTGCCGGCAAACACAGCCTCCCCGTACTCCTTCGGCGACATTGCTTTCAGCACCTTCTTTCCTTCGATATCGACAATCTTTGCACCCCAAGGAAACAAGACCCCGTCGCCGACTCCTTCGAGCCCGTTTGCACGCATGATTTCGAGAATTTTAGCTGATGTCGTCTGTGGCATTTGAGTTCCTCCCGGCTGTGCCGAATACTCACCACATTCCTTTAACTCCAAGGGATGAGCCTCGGCGTATTCAAGTTATCTGACACTTGGTGTCTGCGTTGGACGGCAGCGATGATATCCCTCGGTCGGGGATATATTAGCAGCCTATTGATAATTGACAAGCCGACCTAGATCGCTGACCTCACGCCTGACGAAAGACAAGAGTTCGTCCGACAGGTCCGCAACACAAGACCAAAGTGATGAGAGACTGGCGAACAGCAGCGCGCACAAGTAATTTGGCATGTCAGGTGATGTCTCAGCTCGAATTTCGGCGCACGACTAGTTGAATCGTCCGCGTCAATCGCAGCGAACGGCTGGATTGGTTGACTAGGTGCGGTAGGGCGTACAACCGTTCGGCTCAAACGAATAGGAATTCTCTAGTCGACAAACCGCAACGTCGAGTTTACACTTTCGTGGAATCTGGATGAATGGAGAGGAGATCATGCCGCGACTGTTAAAAGTTATAGTATGTGCAGGTATTTTTGCCACGTTTTCATCTGCGGTCGCCCTGGCAGATCAATGTGACAGTGGCAATGCCTGCAATGACGTTCTCTTCGAATTCAAAGATGGCTGCTATCAGACCACCAATCTTGGCACGAGGCGCGTAACGCGCGGACCCTATTCATTCGACCTTCAGCGAACTGAAAAGCATACACTCAAAATCGGCGGTCGCTGCGTGGGGTCATATATTGGACAAAATACAGCAAATTACATTTGATAGAGCTTCTGCAGCTATAATCAAGAAAGGGAGGTTGTTTTGCCGTCAAACGTCGGACTGTATAACCAAAACACATCCATGAACAGCGATCAATTTGAGATCATGGATAATTATGCGGGAGGAGCTATCATAGCTCGCCCTGTTGTTGCTGGCGGTGAAACATACCGCTTTAATTGCGCGTCGGATGATCAGGGTTACGGCGACCTTAATATACGCAATGTTCAGTCGAGTTGGGTCCATTTTTCGTTCGTCTCTGACAATGGCCTTTGCAATATGTGACGGGGAAATCGTCGATGAAAATTTGCATAGCGGCAAAAATTCTCTTTGGGTTTACGTTAGTTTGCTTTGCAACGCTATTCTTGAGCAATAGGGTCATTGCACTCGAAGTGCGAGAAGTGCGACAGTCCGAGGGAATACAGAGTTCCAATAGTAAAAATCCGCGCCTTCGCTTGATACGAATGAATTGCAACATTGGTGAGAAGATATTAGGATATCGACTTGAATACCCTCGTGGCAATGTGCCTAATTTCGGCGTTGATCCAAGGCCTCCAATACGCTTTGACTACCTAGAAGATCAGGGAGCTACGTTGGTATTGCACCATATTGGCTTGTTCGATGCTAGACGCGGAGCGTTTCCGTTAACGTTTATTTTTTATTGTTCGAAGTAGCGTGAATGGCGCAATTGGGGAGGCGTCTGATCGGGGCAACAGCTAACGAGATCACCTTGGCGCCGTATGAATCTCAAGTCTGACCGGTCCACCTCGATCGCAACTGGTGCAGAAGAGCGCCTGTTCCACGGTGCTGAACAGCGCGTTCTTCCCGTACCGCCGAATGAGACTCGCGGGCTTTACCTGGGCATGATGTGAACAGTTTTTGCACCACGCTCGCAGGGTATGCCATTCGCGAAGATCGCCAAGAGAGGCATCGAGACCGGCGTGAACGCTGCCGTCGACTATGGTCTGGGGCTCAACGTTCGTTTCGCCGGGCGTTATGATTTTCTCCATTACATGTCGGCCGTTGTAATGAATGAGCAGCATTCCCGGCCGCCGGCGTATAGCTGCCTGCCAGGCAGCTTGACTGACCACCGAATCTGGCGACCGCCCGATGGTCTCGACCAGCCGTTTTTCATCGCGGTCCCAAACCTCGATCCTAAAATTGTCCTCCGCTGTTTTTGCCATAGCTTCGCCGGCTAGCGCTTCTGGCGCCTCGCCACCATTTCCTCCCTGCTCAGATGAAAGAGGAATAAGGAATGTTTTCCTCTCAGGTCAAGAGGCCCTTGACCCTATCGTTCGCTTTTTGTTCACTTTGGCAAATCGAGCGAAATCAGGGAGCCGATTCATGGGAGCACCGCGGCGACGGCAAGGTCTCTCTTAGGAAATGATGATTACCCCGCCAAGGCGACAGGGCGAATACGCTAATTGCTTTTCACAAGAAACTCGCGGCTGTGAATCGCGGGCATAGAAGTGATATTCTATATTTTCATGATCTGTTCTCGTGTCGGGAGGCATATGAAGGTGGTCATCTGACTCAGCGAAAAGGATTCGCGCCCATGACCCTGCTTCAAATCGCCTACGCAATGCTTGCCGTTTCGTATATCGTCGCCGTTTTGGCGCTGGCGGTGGGACATTGATGAGTACTAATCCGTTTGTCGGGGTTATCTTCTTCGGCTTGTCGGCCAAGCAACCGAGCTGGAGAGCGGCCTTTTGGAGTGAAACGGCGGCTTCTAAAAAGCGGCGCAGGTAGCCGCGAAACTGCGTCAATATTGATAGTGTAGGGCGCAGTCTCCTAGGCGCAGCCCCAGAGCTAAGGTCGGAATCGGCTAGATGCGCTAGCGGAAAGGTCAGGGCCACAAGGGCGCACGTGACGGTAAATTGACAATCTGAAAGCGCGAATGCTCGCCCGACGGGCCCTAAACGACAACAACAAGCAAAGGGAAATGCCAAAGGTCGAGGCGCAGATGGCCATTGCGCGCGAGGATGCGCTTGGACCGATCTTGACGATCGCCAGACCTGCGCCAGAATCATGACGATGAACGACCCGGCCTGTGACGCCCGGAACTGCCTCAACCTCATTCGCATGGTCATCGAGGAGAAGTGCCCGCCCGGCGTGCTGCCGAGCGAGGAGGCCGTATTGGGACTTTACGGTCCCTTGCCTATCCATGAGGCCGAAGCCCTTGCAAAGGCAATCATCGATACTGTCGAGAGGCTGACCCGCGACGCAAAATGAGCAAGAATGTACGCCTTCTCACCCCGACTATCGCCACTGAATGCGATCGCCGCTTGAGCGGTGACTAGATGCATTACTTCTCCTAGCAAGTAACACCGCCCCCGCACGACATAGAACTATGAGCAGCTTGGCAAGCTGCCTGTCGACTTGTGTACAAGACGCCGCCATCGCCATAGTCATCTGGACAGAGGTTCTGAGTTCTATTTACGACGATACAGTCGTCGTGGCCGGAGCTCTGGCTCATGCAATAGCCCCAGTGATCTTCCTGGGCCATAAGTGTATCTTTCTTTTGATCCGCATCTTCAGCGAGCGCGGTAAAGGAAAATATAACGGCAGCGGCTAAAATAGAATAACGTACTTCCATGTCATCCCCCTATCGACACTAGTTTGTTCTCCATGCCACCCAAATAGCGGTAGCAGTTACCCGGGCAAAATAAGTAGCATAGTCTGCGTCCTCCGAATACAAGTTCCTCTCTGATCGCCCCGCGTCTCGCAGCAGCGCCGCGGGAGGCCGCCACTCGCAGATTCCGGGTCTGCGCAACTCGGCGGCCCAGTCTTGCGAGATATCTAGGTTTAGGCGTTACGGATTAGCAGCCTGTTATTTTTTGGCAATTGGCGTATTTCGGATCACCGCTCTGCATTCGTCGGCAAGCCTCCTCCCTACTCCCTCCGCCATCCCCAATTCTTGTCCAAGGGAAGACGCACACGCCAGCCCCAGTGGTCCAACGACATTGCAAGAAGGTGCCATTTGCCCCGAGCTCTCCACAGATTTGGATGTCCTCTGCAAAGGCTGGTCGCCCGAAAACTAGAACGGTGCTGAGTAGTATTCCGCTGACAAGCAGGTTTACCGAAATCTTCATGAGTCCCCCCTCTCAAGATTACGAAGAACATCATATCAGGCCGCTTGCAATTAGATAGGCCTCACGTGTCGACGCGCGGCTCGACAGGAGTGGTAAGGTATTGGCCGGCCAATCGCCGCTCCTCGAACTTGCCAGATTGACGCGGCAAGCTTGGATCACTCATCGACCCAGAAATCCTGCAGCGAAGCGTGCCGAAGGTCTTCCTCGCCCCTGAGATGTTTGACGCGGGCTTTGATCCCCGGCTTCACCCATTGCGTTGCCGGCCGCTTTGGCATGTTCTTTGGCGGTGGGCCGGCATGTTCCTGGACCCGCTTCCACAGCCGCTCGCGCATTTCACGATTGACGCTGACGAAAGCGCTGCCGACATATTTGCGCGTGCCGGGCTCGGCCATCAGGGCGAAAGCCGGTTTGCCGCGCTCGCGTTCAACGCCGAGCAATTCGTATTCGCCAGTTGTGTAGCACTTGGTTTTCAGCCAGTTGTTGGTGGGGCCGCTGACATACTTGCTCTCTATTCGCTTCGACACCATGCCCTCTAGGCCGGCCTTGTCTACCAAATGATAGATCGCGTTTGCCTCGCCTGGCAGCGCCTCGCTGAATTGAATACGGCCACCGGCCTCTATCACGCCGGCGAGGATTTCGCGTCGCTCCTCTAGCGCCATGTCGCGTAAATCATGGCCGTTGAGGTGCAGCAGATCGAAGGCGACGAAATAGAGATCGTGCTGGCGCCGGGTGATCGCCTTGCGCAACTCGGCAAAGTTCGACAGGCCCTTGTCATTGAGGACGATGATTTCACCGTCGATGATGGCGCTCTGGACGTCCATCTCTTTGGCTGCCGCAGCCAGGTCGCGGTATTTCGATGTCCAGTCTAGGCCATGCCGGGTGAAGATTCGCGCGTGGCCGGCGTCGATGATGATCTGGGAGCGGTAGCCGTCGAACTTGACCTCGTGACTCCATCCGACGCCCTGGGGCGGCTTCGCTACCAGAGTAGGCATCATCGGAGGGATGAACTCTAGACCTCCGGCAGTCGGTCCCTTTATCACGACTAGGGTCTAGGTCTTGGTATCTCGTAACGCATCCCTCGAACGGGGGATGATCGTCAAAGGGTGTCACCCGTCGTCGGTAGCGACAAGCCGGTAGCGGAAGTGATTGCGAATGTGATCGTTAAAGTAGCGGCCCTTGGCGAAGGCCGCTTTGAAGGCAGCATAGGTCTCCGGCGGTACGCCCTCAAACTCGTACCGTTTGCCACTGGCCACGAACCAAATCGAAAGGATTCTGTTCTCCGGATCGTATTCCGTTTTGCGTATCGACGTGGATGGCATCACCGCGCTCGACCAAAAGCTATCAATGGTCAAGGAGGCAGTCGCGTTCCCTGGATGCCGCTTGCTAAGTCTTCGGCGCGCCACAGCGTCCCTTGAGGACTGCAATTTCGGTTTCGTGGTCGCCGCCTGAAAGAGAAGAGACGGGTACGCCAATGAGAAATACGCCCAAGGCGTCGCCGCTCACAGCTTTGTTTTGCTGATTTGATATGACGGCCAAACGCTCTCTGTCAGCCTGCGTGCAAGGGCCGGCATTCGGAACTCCTGCAATCTTGTCGGGGGGCGTGGCGCACCCTACCAAGCCGGCCAAAATCGAGACTAGAAAACCTAGTCGCTTCATAGTGTACCCCCCGTTATGCTTGCCCACCGGCAACATCACCTAGTGCAACATGACACGCAAGCCCGCCGAGGACATCTTTTCCGAAGTTCGAGGAACGCATGCTGATTTTCTGCTTACCGCGGTCTGATTGTGGTCACGATGCTGGCTTATGGCCTGATAACCGCAGAGCGGTCCCAGTCGGTGGTGCCTTCTGGAACGCCTCCCATTTCAGATGAAGGATTGACCTGTTGCGCACGGACTCTTTTTCGACCATGGCAAGGATCGTTTTTCTGCTCACCTTGACCGGCGTTCTCCTGCTCGCGCTTTCGCCGGTGCGCTTCCTGCAGGAGTTGGACCTGGGCTTCACCTTCCACCACGACAAGCTCAACCACGCCGCGGCATTCGCGGTGCTGGCGGCGCTTGGAAGCCTCGGCTGGCCGGAACACAAGACGAGACTGGTCCTGCTCCTCGCCATCACCGGCGCGGCGATCGAGCTGCTTCAAGGCGCGCAGCTGATCGCGCGCGATATGGATATCCTCGACTGGGTCGCCGACTGCGCCGGCATGGCCTGTGGGCTGGCGGCAATGGGCGGCACAAGAAGGCTCATTGGCGGATTGCTGTAGCCCGTTGCCGCTCTCTGTCCGGAAAATCGCCGGCTGCGCCGGATAGCGCGGTGTCCGGCGGCGTAGCTTAAGTCTCCCACCGACAGCACTAAACCCCTTCCAGCCTCGCTTATGCGGGGCTTTTTTATGGAGCAAGCCCTCATGTCCCGACCTGCAACGGCCGCCGTTCGTCTCCTGACCGGCGAACGCGAACCCGTGCGCCTCGCGACCACGGCCGACATCCTCCTGCACGGCCTGCAGGCGATCGACGGCGTGCCGGCCGAGGTCGGCGACCGCGTGCTGGTCAAGGACCAGGCCGACCCGACGCAAAACGGCATCTACACCGCGAGCGCAGGCGAATGGTTCCGCGCCGCCGATGCCCGCACTACGCGCACCCTGCAGAAGGGCACGACCGTCCACACCCAGATCGGATCGGTCAATGGCGGCCGCGTGTTCGAGTTCACGGCCGACGAGCCGGCCGTCGGCGCCGATGCCATCACCGTCGCCGCATCCGTTCCGCCCGACATCGCGGACATGGTCGATGAGGTCGAAGCGTTGCGCGATGAAACCCAGGCGCTGAAGGATGCTGCCGAAGCCAGCGCCGGCCAGGCATCCGCCAGTGCCGCCGCTTCCGCCGCGAATGCCGGACAAACCACAGCCGACCGGGCTGCGACCAATTCCGATTCCGTCGCGGCCGCGGCGGCCGTCATCAGCGCTCAGGCCGCACGCGACGCATCGCTTTACGGCAAGGGCATTTTCCCGACGACTGCCGCCGCAATCGGCTTCGGCGTTGCCGGCACCGGAGCGATCACGCCAGGCTCGGGCGGCGCCAACGGCATGTTCGACCTGGCGTTTACCGGCGGCACCGGGTCGGGCGCTGCCGGCCGCTTCGTGGTGGCGGGCGGGGTGCTGACGCAGATACTGATCACGGCGCCGGGCTCCTACACAGTGGCGCCGACGTTCAGCTTTGCGGCGTCGGCAGGACTGGCCGGCGCCGCCGCCGCGGCGGTGCTGGGCAGGAATGTCGATGTCGGTGAGTATTTCTGGACCGAAGTTTCGACAGGTTCTTTGGGGTTGTTCAATGTTGGGGCCGGACCGGTAGCAGTTGATACGGGCGTCCGGGCGGCAACGGCTGCTCTCCTTTCGAGCGTCGATAGCCTAGCAATGATCGAAGGCCTTAGCGTTCCGACCGCCAGGCTAACAGAGGCGGCCGGATCAGTCAGCCCATCTATATATCGATCCTACTCTTTTGTGTCGGGCGACACGATCGAGCACATTGCCATTGCCAAAGCTGGAGAGCGAAGCATTCTGCAGCTTATCCACGCGGGGCCTGGTGCGGCCTATACAGCCAACTTCAATCTTGAGGAGGGTATCGTCTCAAGCAGTTCAGGCGCGAACCTCGTCAGCGCTGCCATCACAGATATTGGCTCCGGCTGGTACGAGTGCAAGGCTGTCGTCCTGGTTGCGGCAAATATTACGAACAATGTGCAGGCACGTATGTCGGCTGCTAGCGTTTTTCCGTTCACCGGCGATGGAACCAGCGGTATGTACATTCGCAGTGTCGTGCTTCGCAAGCAGGGCCTGCCGGCTAACCTGTTCCCGAGCAGCGACCCCGCCAACGCAGCCTTCACGAAGCAGAACGTGACGGTTACCACCACGGTCAGCCCTTATGAACCGGTGCTGATCTCCCTGCCTCCGCTTGTCGATGGCCTCGACGTGACCGTCAGAGGCCGAATGACGGCATCGAAGCTTGTCGAAATGGTCGGCTCTGGCAATCCTTCCGTTTATCAGGGCAGGTCCGTGGTCAATGGCGACAATATCGTCTGGAAAGTCACCGCCAAAAAGGGCGAACGCAATCGTCTCAATCTCTACTCCAACAACGCCGTCATCTTCGACTGCACCTTCAATCTCGACACCGGGACCGCGACCGGCACAGGTGCGAGCATCGTCGCTCTTGGCAACGGCTGGTACGAATGCACGGTTACGAAGACGGCAACAGCCACGGCCGCGACGAACTGGCAACAGCGTATTTTCCCGTCTGCTGGCGGTCACCCGTATGTCGGCGATGGTGTGTCTGGATTCTATGTCCAAAGGTCGGCTCTAAGCATCAATGGTGGGCCGAATGTCTTCTCGTCTTCGGAAAACCTCTCCAACTCGGCCTGGACCAAAAGCGCCGGCGTGACGGCAGTCGCCAATGGCGCTCTGTATCTTGGCCTATTGTCGGATCCGGCCAACATCGGCGGCGACCCATATGACGACGGCTCGGCCGCCCTGGTTGGCAAAAAATTGACCCTGATCGGCTCTAGCATTTCGGCCGGAGCCTACTACGTTCCCGTCCTCGTCGGTCTGACCGGTATGGTTCCTACCAATCTAGCGGTCAGTGGCTCGGCCTTGGGGCTGAGCACCACCGCCTATCCGAGCTACGGAATGTCCAATGCGATCGCCAACATTCCAGTCGACGCGGAGTTGGTAATCTTGGAGCCGGGCCCGAACGCCTTTGGCGCGCAGGAGACGCCCCTAGGCGCTCTCGGCGACACGACCTACGCCACTCACTATGGTTCGCTGTGGGCGGCCTGCGCCGCCATCCGAGCGCGCGCGCCGAATGCCAAGATCGTCATGATTGGTACCTACAGCGGCGGCCCTGGACACGCGACGCACCGGATAGGAAGAATAAACGGTCAAGGCAACACGCTGGTCCAGTTCATGAAGGCGGAGCGGGAGGTAGCCGATATGCTGTCCATACCGTTAATTGATGTAGGAGGCGAGAGCGGTATCGGCTACCTGACCTCGTTGGCTTACATGAGCGATGAGCTTCATCCGACTGCTGCCGGCAGCCTGCGGCACGGAACTTTCGATGCAGAGGAACTTCGTCGTCTCTCGCGCCGGGGCTTCTTCGGAGCCTAGACTGGAGTGATCCTGTGTGGCAGATGTTCGCGAATGCGCGTCTTCTCCACCGTTCTAGCTCTTCGCCGCCGCTTTTGGTCATGGATCGCCACTGGCGCCGCTAGGGAAAATGCCGTCATCGGGCCGCGCACGAAGTTTGGCGCCGGGGCGGAAATTTTCAATATCCGCGGGGACCGGTCTCGCGTCTCGATCGGCGCGGACAGCCATTTGGATGGGCATTTGCAGGTCTTTGCCCACGAGGGTCGGATCAAAATCGATGATTGGTTTTATCTTGGCCCAGGCTCGACGATTTGGTCGTCAGACCCGGTGGGGATCAAGATCGGCAAGCGAGTGCACGTCTCATGGGGCGTGGCGATCCACGACACCAATTCGCATCCGATGGACCCGCAGAAGCGTTTTGCTCAGATGCAAGCCATCTTTCGTGAGGGCCATCCGCGTGTCGACCCGGGCATTCGTTCGGCGCCGATCACTATTGGAGATGACGTGTGGATCGGCAATAGCGCTATGGTCATGAAGGGTGTCACCATCGGCGATCGGGCGATTATCTCGGCCGGGTCGATTGTTCGACACGACGTCCCGGCCGATTCGTTGGTGCGGCCAGCAGACCTAGTGAAGTGATGCCTTTGGCCGCGCTCATCAATGAGCGTCGTGCCATCGTATATGGCTACATGTCGATGCGGTTATCCAGCGTACATTTCTCGTCTCCGTTTCAGGTCGCTTCGACAAAAGGCATATGCTTGATACGCTCCCATTGATCCTTAGCGGTAGTTCCAGACCAGCGGTTGCGCAGGGTGCTCTCTCGATAGGACTGAGCCGGCTCCAATCCCGGCATGTCCGAACCGTTAGGTAAGAAGAACGCGTTCCCGCCGGCGGACGAGACGGCAACGAGCTTGTAGCCGTACTTCTTGCAGAGATTGGCCAGGGCGGTGATCGATGCACCGTGATACCAGCCGCTGTCGTGCTTGGCGGTGCGATCGAAAGCGTGATCATACGGCACTGTGATAGGATTGAGACCAAAACTGGCGTTGTACTCCGCCACAATGACGGCCGGCCGCACTGGCAGCAAGGCTTGCAGAAACCAGTAGTCGTTTCCATCGACATCGACGGAAAGCACTCCAAGTTGCGGAAAATGCGTGGCGAGACTTTCGATGTTGTTGAGATCAATGAAGCTCTGGCGCACTTCAATCCGCTTTGGAAGCAGCGAGCGCGCTAACCGCACGGTCGTTGCGTCGCCGTCGACGAGCAGACCCCTGAATTCACTAAGCCCAATGCAGTTGTATTCCGTCGGATGGAAACCAAATTCCAAGAACGTTTTCGGGCTTTGGCCAACAATCTGCGACAGGATCACACTTTCGTCTGATTGCGGAGACCCGGCAAGGCGAGCCTTTGCGAGGTGAAAATAATATCGGAGCGGACTTGAGCGAAGGAAAGCATGCATGCGCGATTGGACATTCATCAATGGATGACTCCTGATCGCCCGCCCGCGGCCAATTATTTGCGACAAGCGGCGACGGTTTGCAAGTTGCAAACACCCGCGCCCGCCAGTCTGGACGCCGTTTGAAAATCGCCGAAAAGACGTCGGAAGAATTGCTCTGCGAGGGCCGCTCGGGATGCTGTGCGCACCAACAATGGCACACCCGGCCGACCAAAAATTCCTACAGCTGGAGTTGTATTTCGGAATTGTCAGGGTTCATCGCTGACGCGGACCCGTCGCCGGCGGAGCCGCTACCGTCTGCTGTCCTGCGGCTTCTGGTGAGGTTCCTGGCGTTTCGACCACCAGATAAAATAAAGCGAACCCATCTTCATCACAGGCACGCGGCGGTCGCGTTCCCGGGCTCGCAACTCACGATAGGTCTTCATCTTCAGAGTGCCGCCAGGCAACCTGATACGCACCGCCATCGGTCCAACTCCCGTTGTGCAACGCAGCAATTTTCGTGCAATGCGGTAAGTAGAGACCTTCCGTCACGGAAGAGTCAACAGCAGCCTCATCAACTTATCTTGCGAGCTCGCCTGCGGAGGCTGAGCGGGCTTCCCAGGCGCATGCCAGGTCGGAAGAATTGGGACGTTCACCGTGGCGACTGGTCGTCAATGAGTCGCTGGCGGTTCGACCACCAGGTGAAATAAACCCGGCCGATCTTGACGACAGGTATGCGGCGGGCGCGTTCGCGATCGCGCAATTCGCGGTACACTTTCACCTTCAGCGTGCCGCCTAGCATTCTGATACGTACTGCCATCGGCCCCCGCCTGATTGTGCAATGCAGCATCAAAAC
The DNA here is from genome assembly GCF_040323405.1 of Mesorhizobium sp. M0048. Taxonomy (NCBI): domain Bacteria; kingdom Pseudomonadati; phylum Pseudomonadota; class Alphaproteobacteria; order Hyphomicrobiales; family Phyllobacteriaceae; genus Mesorhizobium; species Mesorhizobium sp. M0048. The sequence goes on from NZ_JAMYUV010000003.1 coordinate 21,624, forward strand.
CTTCCGTGGCGGAAGAGTCAACGCCTGTCCGCTGACTTTTTCTGGGATTTGTCGAGCGGTCTCGGAAGTTTGGCGCGCACGGCGGTTCCTGATCCGGCACCGAGGCATCAGTGCCGGGTCGGGATCGTCGGGTGCCCGGGCTATTTCCTGGGCGAGGACTTGTTGGGCGACGATCGGCGATCGGACATGCCGCTCGGCCACCAGATGACGAAATAATTGCCGACCTGCCAAACCGGCACCTCGCGCTTCTGCTCGCGCCGCCGCAGCTCGTCCCTTTTCTTGATCTTCAAAGTCCCGCCTGGAAGCCTGATTCTTATCGTCACGTGTCCTCCCGTACCCGCTACAGGTACGAACGATAGACGGGAACGGTTTCATCCCGGCTAAGCAATTTCATCCAGGTCGAGCAATTTCGGGCGCGGTGGACGCAGGAACCGGGACCGGAGCGAGATCGCCGGAACCGGCTTCATTTGAAGAAATCCGCAATGCCGTTGATGGCCAGCACCGCGTAGACGATCGGTCCGGCGATAAACGCACAATAGAGGCAGAGGATCGCCGCCAGCACCAGCAGCAGCGGCTTGTCGCGACCGACGGCGCGGAGTTCGGACTTCACCGTCCAGCGCGCCGCAGCGGTTTGTTCGTCATCAGACATGTGCACCATCCCGCGGCCATTTCACATGGCGGGTCGAAAACATCAACCTTGCTTGCCACATCGGCGCGCGCTGCCGCCCAATTCTGCTCTGCCGCCACGCACGTGCCGTTTCAAGCTCAAAACTCTGCCCGCGAGGGCGGAAAGGAAACCTATGGACCGTTTGTTCAAGGGCGCCGCCAGGCGCCTCGATGATATGGACTTGCCGAAACTCGGCGCCCGGATCGGCGTCGGCGAGGACGAGATGCACGCGTTCCTCGATGTTGAAACGAGCGGGCACGGCTTCGACGCCCTTGGCCGGCCGGTCATCCTGTTCGAGCCGCACGTCTTCTATCGCAACCTGTCGGGTGCCAAGCGGGCAAGAGCGGTAGCCGCTGGCCTCGCCTATTCGAAGTGGGGCGAGAAGCCCTATCCCAGGGATGGCTACCCACGGCTCAAGGCAGCTTGTGCGATCGACGAAACCGCGGCGCTCAAATCCGCGTCATGGGGTCTTGGCCAGGTTCTCGGCGAAAACCACGCCGCCGCCGGGTTCGCGACAGTGCAGGCCATGGTGGAAGCCATGATGGCCGACGAGGAAGCCCAGCTTGAGGCCGCGTTCAACTTCATCAAGACGAACAAGCTCGACGACAATCTGCGCAACCATGACTGGGCAGGCTTCGCCAAGGGCTACAACGGCGCCGGCTATCGCAAGAACGCCTACGATACCAGGCTCGCAGAGGCCTATCGCAAATGGTCGCGCATCAAGGACACGCCTTGGCCGTCTGCCGGCCCGCTGTCGTCGGCGGTCGTCCCTGCAACTCCGCCAGAGCCAGCCAGCCCAATTCCCGTTCCACAAGCGGCCGCCACGCACGCGCCTCCTGGGCCTCCTGTGCCTGCCGCCAAGCCCGGCTTCTGGGCAGCGCTGATCGCCACCATCCTCAAATTATCAGCAATCCTCAAACTATTCGGAAGGAAATGACATGTGGACCCGGATCAAGAGCTTCTTCCGCGACAGCGAAACAATTGTCTGGGCGCGGGTTCAGGCGGCTATCGGCATCATCGCGAGCATCGTCACCTATGTCGACCCGCAGGTTCTTTCGCCGGTCATCCCAGGGGAATGGTTCCCCTGGTTTCTTGTGATCAACGGCGTCTTGACCGAGTTCCTGCGCCGCCGCCGCGCCGAGGATTTGTGATGACCGCGCTCCTCGCCATTCTCAGCACCATCATCGGCAACAAGGTCGTCATGACGGTATTCGCTGCTGTGGCCGGCGGCATCGGCCTTTACATTGCAGGCGGCTTCAACCGGGCGAAGAAGGAGGCGGTCAAACAGGTCGAGGCAAAAATCGCGGCCGCCGAGGACCGCCTCGAAATGAACCGCGAGGCTTCCGCCGAAGGGCGGAAGGCCGCCGGCATGATCGATGCGGCAGCAAGAGCGGAGGCTGAGAAATGGGCAAGGCGCTGATCCTCTGCCTGGTGCTGGCCGGCTGCACGACAACCGCGCCGGCCGGCAATCCGCGGCAAGTCTGGTGCGACCAAAGTCAGCCACGCCGGCCATCCGCCCCGGTCGTCGCCGCCATGACCCGGCCCGAGCTCGACGAGATGAACGCCTTCAACGGGCAGGGCGCCAGATGGTGCGGGTGGACGCCATGATGCATGAGCTGCTCGACGTTCTGGGCATCAAGGCGCCGGTATTGGTCGCCGGCCTGTCCGGCGGCATTTTGCGGGCCTTGTCACGTCACCGCTACAAGGTCCGCGAAATGGTGGCCTCGCCGATCTGCGGCGCGCTGGCGGCGGCCTATCTGACGCTGCCGGTCGTGCATTATTTCCGCGCCGCCGGCCTGCCCTTTCCTTCGCCGGACGACGACACCACGACGCTGGCCGCGGCCTTTCTGATTGGCGTATCGGCGATGTGGATCTCGGATATCGTCTTCGAAATGATCGTGCGCCGGTTCGGGCCGGTGAAGGAGGAGTAAGCCGCCCAAGCCTGACTAAGAGTGACGTTCAGTTGAAGCCCGCCGCGCCGAAAGGTGCGGCGGGCTTTTGCATTTTTCCTGGCAATCTGTACGATCTTTTCTTTGCGAGGGCGGCTCGATCCGGCGCTTGCGAAACCAAGATGCGCGTTAGGCTTCACGGGAGATGGTCTCATGCTTGGCAGAGTCCTGACACAAGCGGCAGTCCTTACAGCCGGGGCGCTTCTGTTTGCCGCGACGGCCGACGCCCGGCCGGACAGCCGCGCGATGACATGCGAACAGACGCAGCTTCTGATCCAGAGGCATCGCTCGGTGGTGCTGACCACCGGCCAGAACACCTACGACCGTTACGTCCGCCAATTCGGCAATGAATGCGACTGGCCGCAAGTGCCGCGCTCCGCGTATATCAAGACGCGTGATGGTCAATGTCTGGTCTATCGCTGCCAGGAGCCGGTCTTCGACCTCCCGAATTGAAAGCAGAGGCTCATCCGACCGTCTACCCGGATAGCGAGCGCAGTGCGAAAGGCAGTCGCTCATTCCTCGTCGAAAGGACCACCTTCGCGTGCGAGATCGCGTGAAATAACGCGTTCCTCAGTATCGTCCGGCAAGGCCTCGTCGCTGTCCTGGTAGGCGTTGTCGTCGTCCTCCTCCGGCAGTTCGCCGTCTTTCTCGACGTCGTAACGGATGTCGCCGTTTTGCGGCACGCCGTCTGGGAGAATTTTCCCGCTCCGGATGGCATCCCAGTCCTGCTGCTGGATCGTCGGGCTCTCGGTCTCGTCGTCGGTTCGTTCTTTCCTGCGCGGTTCCATCGCTGGTTCTCCATAATGTCGGCGGCCCTGAACTGGCTCAGTGGTTGAACTCATAAGTCTGGCGGCCGGTTCCGGGCCGCTGCGGTCCGGGCGCATTGCCGCACGACGGAACCAATCGCGCCTGCCCGCCTTCACATTCAGAAGATACTGGCGCGAAAGGAGCTCGACATGAGACCGCTCATTTTCTTGCCGTATATGCTAGGTGCGCTGCTGGCGGCGCCGGCGGCCGCGCAGCCGGGCGAACAGGCGCAATCCGACCGCTGCAAGGTTGAGCCGCAGGATCAGAAGAACCAGCAGCAGAAGCCGGCCGGCAGCAATTTGTCCGACACGCTCGAGCCATGCGGTGGGGTCCTGAAGCCGCCGCCAACGGGCGATCAGGGCATGGCGGCGCCACCGCCGAACGAGGGCAAGACCCCGGTGCTCAAGCCCGGCGAGGTGCCGCCACAACCGCCAAAGCAGTAGCCGCTTCATTTGCGGCCACAGGGGCTTGCCCATGGGCGGTAACGTCGCGCTGTACCGGCAGGTTTGTTGCCCTCTCTCAGGAACATTAGCTTGTCCTAAACGTTGTTTCAGACGCAGCCGATATCATCCCCCTCCGGTGTCGCTGCTGATCGGGAAACCGATCGGCCCGCGTCTTGCGACGCGGGCCACCGTAGCTCATTTGCAGTTCATTCGCCGCACCGCGCGGGCACTTCACCGCCATTCGATTAGCCGCCACTTACGGAACAACAAGGTGGCGTGGGCGTTTGCCTAGAGGGTTCGCCGCTTCGACCGGAAAGCCGCGTCGCAACTGTAAGGGCGAGGCCCGTAACAACAGGAGTAGACGATGAAAATCCACCTTGTTCCTGCTGCGGCGGGATTGGTGTTGCTCGCCGGCGTCGGCGTGGCCACCGCGGACCAGGTGATTGTCACGCCCGAACAGCAGACGGTCATCCGCGAATACGTCCATAAGCACCCGTTGGCGTCGATCAATCTTCTGGGCGTGGAGCTCAATATCGGTTCCACGGTGCCAGATACGGTCGAGCTGCAACCGATCGATGTTCCCGACGTGAAGTACAGATACGTCGTCGTCGGCAATCGCACCGTGCTCGTCGACCCAGGCACCCGCAAGATCGTGCACGTCATCGAGTGATCGGCGTTCCAAACCGCGAACCGGATTTGGAAAGGTCACGGTCTAAATTATCGAATAAGAGCTCCATCCCGAGCGATCGGGATGGAGCCGCTGTCGTCGCGAAACAAGGAAAGGAGCCATTCCCATGCTGCCGCATGTCGAGCGGGCCAACGTGGCCGCCGCCGTCGACAAACTGCTTGCTGAACGAGGCGATGGGCTGCTGTCGATGAAGGCGGCGATTGCACTGTTGCGCGAACGCACCGGAACCGAGCGCTCGGACGCCGACCTTGAAGGGCTGATCATCAAGAAGGCGGCGCTCCTCGGCGTCGCCGTCCTGTGTGACAGAGAGGTTCAATGACGGTGTTGCCTGGGGATCAAGACGCCGGTCGAAATTTCAGCTAGAACAAAGTTGCTTACGCATAAACCGACGGAGGCAACGGTGAGGGACAGACAGGAACGGATTCGCCAGCGTGCACACGCGATCTGGGAACGGGCAGGCAGGCCCGACGGGGCGCATCAGCAACATTGGGATCAGGCTACCGCCGAAATCGACGCAGAAATCGCCACGAAAGAGAAGACCGCCAGCCGGCCGAAGCCATCACCACGTCAGCCTAAGACGGCGCCCGCCGCCAAGGAGGAAACCAAATCCAAGGCGTGACCACGCAAAGCGTGAACTCGAGCGGATTTGATTCCATCGCTGGATCTCGCGGTTCGGCGCTTTGTACTTTCGTCCGCGGTCGGCAGCAGAGACAGTCCAGACAGGTCAAAAATGACGCAGCACGGTGAAGCAAACCCGCGCAGAGCGGATCTTATCGGCCCATTGTTCTATTGCCGAGGGGTCGGTTTGATGTTGTGGTTTGCAGATTAGGAATTCGCCTTTTCGGCCGCCGACCCGTTGCGATGTTCGTCTGTTGCGGCGCCGACCAGCTGACTCTCGCATCGCTTCAAACTTTCGGAAAATTTCAATATAAATTTCACGCGGCTGTTCTTTGAAAATACACCATGGGACCAGCAAGTTGATCGGCAAAGAAACCGATCTTCTTCCTTGCACTTAGGGCGTAATGCAACCGGCGAGTTCGCGGGTTGCTCAGCGAAACTACAGCAGGGAGAATGTTATGACCATCAACATCAAAACAATCACCGGTGCAGTGGCAGGCAGCGTAGCGCTTTTCATGCTCTCGATGCCCGTGAATGCAGCGGACGGAATTGCCGTTGGTGTTGGAACATCCATCGGCGGCAACGGCGGCATCAAAGCCGGCCTCGGCGCGACGGTTGGCGGTCGCGGCGGCATCAACGCCGGTGCCGGCGCAACGGTCGGGGGCAGCGGCGGCATCAAGGCAGGCCTCGGTGCCTTGGTGGGCGGCAGCGGCATTAACACCGGTGCCGGCGCAACGGTTGGGGGTTCGAGCGGCATTGCCGCGGGCGCCGGCGCGTCGGTCGGGGGCAGAAGCGGCATCAACGCTGGTGCCGGCGCAACGGTTGGCGGTTCGAGCGGCATTGCCGCCGACGCGGGGGTAGGTATCGGCAGCGGCGTTGTGGCTGGCGCGGGGGTCGGGGTCGGCAGCGGCATCAATGTCGGCGCCGGTGTCGGGATCGGTGGTACCAATCCGAGCAATCCGTCCAACCCGGGCAGCCCGCCCAATCCCAGCAATCCCAACTTGCCCCAGGTCGTTGCCGACATGTCGGGCGACAAGTTGGCCAGGATGAAGAAGCGCTGCGTCGACGTGCTGAGTAGCGAAGGCACTTACGATAGCGATCTGCGCCAATTGTGCCTGCTTATCGCGCGCCGCTAAGGCGAATACATCGGATGAAATGTCGGACCGGGCCGAAAGGCCTTCGTCCACCAGACCTCCAGCAGTCCAAAGCCCGCCATTGCGGCGGGCTTTTTTGCCGAGCACGTGGCGGCAGCATGGCTGGGCTCACAAGAGCACGCGCTTCAATGTGTTTGACGGCCAAGATCCGGCGAAACGGCCACCCCGCCTTCCAGGGCGTCCCAGCCCAATGCGGGGCTGCTTTGCATCAGCTGAGTGCACGCAAACTCCGCCAGATCGGCTTCCGCGAAGCCGTCGAACTCGATAGCTGCGCCTTGGAGCTGGGCTGCCTGCATGACGAGCCATTCGATGTCTTCGCGCGCAATATTCTCGGCGAGGTTTTGCAGTCGCACGGCTTCGGCGACAGCAGTCAGATTGATGGCAATCCCGGACCGCAATGTAGCTCGAATTCGGGAACCGACGTCTTCGTGCAGGCGAACCGAAAATCCGTAGCGCATGGAAAACCTTCCTTTCAGGGGCGGTTTGTCCCTCGTGTTCTACCATGCGCCCAGGGCTCGTGATTGGCAAGCGAAGACCCTTGAAAAATCGCTTCGTGTCAAATAGTTAGCGTATTTTGTTGATTGCCCATTTGATGCTTGATCCGCTTCATCGGACTTCTGCATGAGTCACACATCTGAAGGTCTTGACGTACTCTGCTCACGTACCTAATTCTACACAAAATCAGGAACATACTAACTCAGCTGCGCTTAGGCTGGTATGACTGGAGGCCGAGATGTCCGAACTGGAACGCCCGGAACGACTGCAGATCATGCTGACTGTCGATGAACTGGCGGCGTTGGAGAACTGGCGCTTCGAAAAGCACATGCCGAGCCGGTCGGCCGCGGTACGTGAGCTTTTGAGGCGAGGTCTCACAGCCGATGGTTTCCTGACGGCGGCGCATGGGACCAAGTCGCGCGACTTCGGCATCCTGCCGCATTCTGCAGATGGCGACCGCAGCACGGCCGACCGACCGTCGCAGAAGGAATAGCGCCGTTTCCGCCGTGGATCGCCCGCTCTCCGACCGTGCTTCGCGTCTCTCTCGCTTTGCGATGAGCTGTGAACGTCTGGTCTGCTGATCGCCGCGAAGTAGAAGAGATCCGAAGCTCTGTCTTGCCAGACGCTCCGCAATCAGGGAGTGCTTGATCGGCATAGTGCGGGCTCGGGAATTTGCCGATGACGCTGGAATTGACGGCCGGCGACCAGTCGATGCTGCATGGCGAGCAAGGCTCGGCAGCGGCTGCCGCCATGAAGATCCTGGTCGCCTTCGCGAAGGCGGTCGGCGCGCGCAAGTTGTTGAATATTGCCGGTGCCCATATCGACGGCTGCCTCTATCACGGCCAGGCTAGCCTCGATTTCGTCGAAAGGCTGATCGAGGGCGGCGGCCGCGTTCGGGTGCCGACGACGCTGAATGTCGGTTCGTTCGACCTCATCCATCCCGGATTGGTGAAGATGCCGATGTCGCAAGAAGCGCCGGCGCGTCGCTTGATGATGGCGCATCTGGACCTCGGCTGCCAGGCGACCTTCACCTGCGCACCCTATCAGACTCGATTCCGGCCAAGGTTCGGCGAGCAGATCGCCTGGGGTGAGTCCAACGCCATCGTCTTTGCCAATTCGGTGATCGGGGCGCGAACCAACCGTTATGGCGATTTCATCGATTTATGCTGCGCAATGACCGGACGCGCGCCGGCCTGGGGGCTGCATCTGAGTGAAAATCGACGAGGCCAGATCCTGTTCGAGCTGACTGGCGGTCTCGAGCCCAGCGACGCCCTGTTCGTGGGTGTCGGACTACTTGTCGGGCAAAAGAGCGGCGACCGCATTCCTGTCATATCAGGCCTGCCGCAGCCGCGCGACGAGGACCAACTGAAGGCGCTGGGGGCGGCGGCGGCAACGACGGGCGCTGTGGCGCTGTTTCATGCGGTCGGCATTACGCCGGAGGCGACGACGCTGGATGAGGCGTTGCACGGCCTGGTGCCGGAGGAAAAAATCCGGATCTCTAGCGCTGATGTCCGCCATGCGCTGGCCAGGCTGTCGAGCGTCCCCGACGGCGTGCAGCTTGCAGCCGTGTCGTTAGGCACGCCGCATTTCTCCCATGAAGAGTGGATGCGCCTGTTGCCGCTGCTGCGCGAAGTTGCGCCGGGCAGGGGCGTCCCGATCTATGTCAACACAGGGCGTGCCACGCTGACGCGACTGGAGGACGAAGGCGCACTGGCCGGCATGGAAGCCTTCGGCCTTGTCCCGGTCACCGACACCTGCACCTATGTCACGTCGATCCTCGAGCGTCTCGACGGCGTGGTGATGACCAATTCCGGCAAATGGGCGCATTACGCACCTGGCAATATCGGTGTCTCGGTGGCCTTCGGTGACATGGAAGACTGCGTCCGCTCGGCCGCGGCCGGCCGCGTCGTGCGAGGCGCGCCATGAAGGCGCCGGCCAGAACCGGTACATTCCACCTTGCCGGCTCCGCACAGGGCCCGGCGCTGGTGCTTTCGCAGGCGCTCAGCTTCTGGGGCGGGATCGATGTCGAAACGGGCGACATCATCGACCATTCGCATCCGGACCTGGGCGGCAATATCGCCGGCAGGATCCTGGTGATGCCGAGCGGGCGGGGGTCGTCGTCCTCGTCTTCGGTTCTGGCCGAAGCGATTCGCAGAGGGACGGGGCCGGCCGGCATTATCCTGGAGCGGCCGGACCCGATCCTTGCCATCGGCGCCATCGTTGCCGAATTCCTCTACGAAATCAGCATGCCGCTGGTCGTCTGCGACATATCAGGCATTGCCTCCGGCGACCGGATCGCTATCGGTCTGGGCGAAGATGCGCAAGCGATGGTGAGCAAGCTCTAGCCGGCCATCGTCCCGCCGCGCCCCGCCGCCAGGTCGACGCTGAAATCGAGATTGGCGTGGCCGTTGATGCGCCAGTTGGCAAAGACGTTGACCAGATCGAAGCCGTCATCGACGAGCGTCGGTTCGTCCGGTTTGCTGCGGTTGGTGCGCGTGATCTTGCCAACTCTGAGATATTGCGCGCCAACGGTAAGCTGGTCTTCCAGCATCCAGAAGCCGACGGTCGCCGCGAGCGGTCGAGCGGCGTGTTGTTCAGCGGCTGGCCGGAATAGAGCGCGCCCGCAAGATTCACGAAACCCCAGCCACTCACCTGGGTTCAGATCTCCGGGATGCTCTCCCTGAAGATCACTTGCAGCCTCGGCTGGTGCAGTTCGTAAGGCAAGCCCTTGACCGCGTGGATCAAGGTGTTGAGCGCCTCGCGGGCCTCGACGCGCGGGTTCTGGTCGATGACCGCGTCGAGCGTGCCGTCGAGCAAGAGCTCCTTGGTGCCTTCCGTCACCTCATGGCCGAGAAAGACCGTCGACAGCGCGCGCCCGCGTTCCTTCAGCGCGCGGGCGATGCCGGTGTTGCCAGCGCCGACATTGTAGACGGCGGCCAGGTCCGGGTGCCGGTCCAGCAGGGCGGAGGCCTCAGAGTAGGCTTTTTCCCGATCGTCGAGCATTTCGCGCATCTCGACGATCTGCAGATTGGGCGATTCTTCCGTCAGTATGTGGCGGAAGCCCATCTCGCGCTCTTCGTGGCCGCGGTAGGAGAGCGAACCGGCGAACAGCGCGACCTTGCCCGGACGCTCTGCGCCCATGAAGCGGTTGAGCAGGTAGCCGGCGAGCCGGCCGGCGGCGCGGTTGTCGATGCCGATATAGGCAACCCTCGGCACATGCAGGATGTCGGAAGCGAGGGTAACCACCTTGACGCCGCTGGCCGAAAGCGAGCGGATCGCCTCGCGCACCGTCGGATGGTCGAGCGCGATCACACCAACGCCTTGCGTCTGCCCGTGCAGTTCCTGCAGCAGACGGGCGAGCCGATCCGGATTGAAGCCTTCGATAGTGGCGACGCGGACGTCGAGGTCAGGCCGCGACTGCGCCTGCGCCTCGATCTGGCGGTGCAGCATCTTGATGAAGGAATTGGTGCCGGCGGGCAGGGCGAAATCGAGCCGTATGATCTCACCGCGCAGCGCGTTGAGCGAGCTCGGATTATTTGAATTTTCAGCGATATAGCCAAGCCGCTGTGCCGTTTCGAGCACGACCTCGCGAGTGCGCGCCCTGACCCCGGCGCGGTTGTTGAGCACACGGTCGACCGTAGCGGCGGAAACGCCGGCTTCCCGAGCTATGTCTGTCAGGGTGGACCGCACTGTCGATCACCTCATTCCAAAATGTGCCAAAGGCGCATCGAGATTACGCATTTCATAGGTCCGATGTCGAAGAGCGGCCGCATCGCCGCTCGCGATTCTGATGGGAAATGATGTAACCGGCCTTGGCCGATCCGCAAGTCGCTGCGCTAGATCAATTCCGAAGCGGACCAAAGCGGCGAGGTGGGCAGGCCTGGTTCCCTCAAATTCAAGCACCGGCTTCGGTGTGAGAGCCTTGATGAACGCCATTTTCCTCTCCCTTGAGATATTATGATGTGTCTTGATTATTTATGATGTTGACAGCCTTCGTGTGGTGCCGTCAATATCCATCATAAGGGCCGTGGAGGAACAAGGCCCTGAGGGAGGAGTTCCAATGTCGAATTTGATCCGCGTGTCGCGGCGCCGTTTGCTGGCGTCCGGTGGAAAGGCGGCAGTGCTTGTTGCCGCCGCAGGTATCGCGCCGAAATTCATTCGCCCAAGCCGTGCCTATGCGGCCGATGCCCTGGCGCCCGGCATGATCGGTGGCCCGACCGGCTTCGACGGCTCGGAGCGCTATCAGTATGGCGCCGACACACCCGAGGGCCGCGCCATCGAGGCAGCCAAGGCGATGAAGGGCGCCGGCAAGGCGCCGACGAAGATCGTGCTCGGCCTGTCCGACGGTTCGATCGGCCAACTGACGCAGCCGTTTCCGGCGGGCGCGCCGTCGATCAAGGATCTATGGGAGAAGGAAACCGGTATTCCGCTCGAGATCGTCGGTGTGCCCAACGGCCAGGAATTCACCAAGACGATGCAGGACATCTCCACCAAGGGTGGAGCCTACGACATCTACGCGGTCGAATGGAACCGTCTTGGCGACCTCGCCGAAACCGGCGGCATCCTCAAGCTCGACGACTTCGTTGCACAATATAAGCCGGAATGGGACGATCCCGAGCGTGGCTACGTCAACGGCGCCAAGGGCGTCTCGCTGCTCAACCAGTATCGCGGCTCGACCTACGGCGTGTCGCTGGATGGCGATTTCCAGACCTGGGTCTACCGCACCGATCTGTTCGGCGACGCAGCCGAGAAGAAGGCCTTCTCCGACAAATACGGGTATGAACTGGCGGCGCCGAAGACGTGGAAGCAGCATGACGAGATCGCAGCCTTCTTCCAGCGCCCGGACAAGGGCCTGTTCGGCTCGACCGATCTGCGCAACCAGGGCTGGGGCTACACCAACTGGTATCAGCGTTATGTCTCAATGGCTTCGCCCAATCAGTTTTTGTTCGACGATGCCGGCAAGCCGCTGATCAATTCGGAGCAAGGTATCGCGGCGACCAACGAGTACATTGCTTCGCTTTCGCACCATTCGCCGGATGCGATCTCCTGGGGTTGGCCGGAGCAGTACGGCAATTTCGCCAAGGGCGGTGCGGCCATGACCTGTGCCTTCTCCAACCTGCCGAAATTCCTCGACAATGCCGGCAACAAGGATTCAGCTGTCACTGGAAAGATCGGCTCGATGCTGCCGCCCGGCCGCGAGATCGACGGAAAACTGGTCAGCCGTTCGGTGCTGTGGCTCAATCTGTCGGCGTCGGTGTCCTCGCAAGCCAAGAATCCGGAAGCCTGCTACCTGTTCCTGCAGTGGCTGGGTTCAAGTCGCATCTACGCCTGGATGACCGCTAATCCGGGCGGCTATTTCGATCCGTTCCGGCTGTCGGATTTCTCCGATCCGCTGGTTCGCCAGACCTATCACGCCTATCACATGGACGTGGTGCGCGAGACGGTCGCCCGCACCGTGCCCACCATCAACTATCCCGGCGCCACCGCCTTCCACAACGCGCTGGACGAGAACCTCGTCGCCGCGTTGACCAAGGCCAAGACAGCCGAGCAGGCGATGGCCGACACCGAGGCCGAGTGGAAGAAGATTGCCCGCCGGACCGGCGAGGAGAAGCTTCTCGAAGCCATCAAGACCAACAAGGAGGCCTGGCCGACCGTCCTCGATCCGATCGCCTGATCCTTCCAAGGATCCTACCAAGAAGGGGAGGAGCGGTCGCTCTTCCCCTCGGCAACGAAGGACCCAGCAAAGCCGCAAGATGAAGCGTTCAGTTCCTTTCGAGATATTCCGCTATGCCGCGATCCTTGCGGCGATGGCGGTGACGCTGGTGCCGATCCTGTGGATGGTGTCGATGGCGTTCAAGCCGATCGCCGAATGGTCGGCGACCGGCGCCGACCTGACATGGTGGCCGAAGAACCCGACACTCAGCAATTTCCGCTTCGTCTTCGGTGAGTCGACCAACAATCTGATCGTCGCCCTCGACCGCACAGCTTTGAAGCCGATCCTGTCGTCGCTGCTGTCGGCCACATTCGGTACGGCAATCGCCATGTCGGCGGGCACCGCGGCGGCCTACGGGCTGTCGCGCTTCGGCTCGGGCCAGAACCTGCCGCTGGCGCTGATCCAGCTTCGCCTGTTTCCGCCAATGGCGGTCATGACCCCGGTGATGATCATGTGGGCCTTCCTCAATTTCACCGACAGCTGGTGGGGGCTGTCGTTGATCTACGGCATCGTCACGCTGCCTTTCGCCTTCTGGCTGATGAAGACCTTCTTCGACGACATGCCGCGCGAGATCGAGGAGGCGGCACTGGTCGAGGGCTGTTCGCGGTGGCGCGTCTTCACGCGCATCACGCTGCCGATGATGCGCGCGCCGCTGGCCAGTGCCGCGCTGTTCGTCTTCATCCTCAACTGGTCGGACTATCTGATTGCGCTGCTTCTGACGACGCGCGAATGGGTGACGGTCCCCGTCTACATGGCCTCGCTGTCCTCCTCGATGACCGGCCAACTCTACGGCGCCAAGGCAGCGCTCGGCCTGATAGCCGCAGTGCCGCCTGTCATCATGGGCATCGCCATCCAGCGCCATCTGGTGCGCGGGCTGACCTTCGGGGCGCTCAAGCAATGAGCGCGGTGACTGCGACGATTTCGGAGGGCGACATGCAAGCCTCCAAAGCGGCGTCGGTGCTGCCGGACGAGGGCGCAAAGCTCGGCTTTCGGCTGACGCTGCCGGCGCAGATCCTGGTGCTGTTCATCGCCGTCTTTCCGCTCCTGATGCAGCTCTACATCAGCCTGACCGACTGGTCGCCGCTGTCGGGCACCGGCTGGTGGAACGCCTGGTCGATGTGGAACAGTTTCGCCAACTACACCGATCTTGCCGCCGATGCGCGCTTCTGGAGTGCGCTGAAGCGCACGGCCATCGTCATGATCGTCTGCGTGCCGGCGGAGTTCCTGCTCGGCTTGGCGCTCGCGACACTGTTTGCGGACGAGTTCCCCGGCAAGCGGATCTTCTACTCGATCCTCTTGATGCCGATGATGGTGGTGCCGGCGGTGGCCGGCTACATGTTCTTCATGCTGTTTCAGTCGGGCGGCCCGGTCAACGACATCCTGTCGGCGATCTCAGGCTTTCCCGTCACCATCGCCTGGCTGTCGGACCCGACGCTGGCGCTCATCGCCGTCATGGTCGCCGATATCTGGCAGTGGACGCCGCTGATGTTCCTGATCCTGCTTGCCGGCCTGGTCGGCGTGCCTGAGGACCAGATCAAGGCGGCGACGCTGCTCGGTGCCAACCCCTGGCAGCGATTCATCACCATCGTGCTGCCGAAGATGAAGACGATCATCATCATCGCGCTGGCGATCAGGGTGATCGAGAACTTCAAGATCTTCGACACGCTCTACATCATGACCGGCGGCGGTCCTGGCGTCGCTACCGAAACCATCTCCGTTTACATCTACAAGCTCACCACCCAGGACCTGATCTGGGGCTATGTGGCGGCAATCGCGCTGGCCATATTGATCGTGCTGTCCATCGCCGCGGTGTTTGCCATGAAACGCATGGCTCGGGTACGCGAGGTGGCGGCCTGATGAGCACCATCCATCTGCAGAACCTGGTCAAGAAATTTGGCGATTTCACCGCGCTGAAGACGATGGATCTGGCCATTGCCGATGGCGAGTTCATGGCGCTGCTGGGGCCGTCCGGCTGCGGCAAGTCGACGACGATGAACATGATCGCCGGCATGGAAGAGCCTACCAGCGGCAAGATCCTGTTCGGCGAGCGCGACATGGCCGGCGTGCCGATGGGGCGGCGCGGCGTCGGCTTCGTCTTCCAGAACTATGCGATCTTCACTCATATGAGCGTGCGGCAGAACCTCGCCTACGGGCCGAAAATGCGCGGCGCACCAAAGGCCGAGATCGGCCGCCGTGTCGGCGCCATTGCCGAGATGCTGCAACTGACGCCGCTGCTCGACCGCAAGGCGGACAGACTGTCGGTCAACATATTGCAGCGGGTGGCGATCGGCCGTTCGGCGATCATGGAGCCGGCGATCTTCCTGCTCGACGAGCCGCTGTCCAATGTCGATGCCGCCTTCCGGGCGGTGATGCGGACCGAACTGAAGCAGTTGCAGCGGCAGTTCCGGCAGACCATGGTCTACGTCACCCACGATCAGCTTGAAGCAATGACCATGGCCGACCGCATCGCGGTGATGGACCACGGCGTGCTGCAGCAGGTCGGCACGCCGCTCGAGGTCTATAACAATCCGGCCAATGTCTTCGTCGCCCGCTTTATCGGCGCGCCGGGCATGAACCTGCTCAAGGGCAGGCCGGCGGAAAGCGACCGTGGTCTGGTCATCGATCTCGGCCCGCTCGGCGTGACACCGCCGCTGCCGGTCGAGATCGCCGATGCCGTACGCAGGATGCGCGGCGAGGTGTTTTATGGCTTTCGACCGGAGCAGGTGACGCTGGCTGAAGGTGGCCGTGGCCTGTCCATGCCGGTGAGTTTCGTCGAGCGGATCGGCGCGCGCACCATCATCCACCTTGGCGACGGCGAGACTGCGGTGAAGGCGGTGTTCGACAATGATGTCGGGCTGGCGATCGGGCAGACAGCTGTCGTCGCGCCGGCGGCGGAGGCGGTGCGCGTCTTCGACGCCGCCACCGGTCTTGCATTGAGAGCAGGTTGAGATGGCCGATATCGTTTTCCATAATGTGACAAAACGCTACGGCAACACGCTCGCCGTCGACGACGCCTCGTTCACTGTCAACGACAATGAGTTCTTCTGCTTCTTCGGGCCGCCGCTGTCGGGCAAGTCGACGATACTGCGTCTGGTGCTCGGGCTGGAAACCCCGGACGCGGGCGAGATCCTGATCGGCGGAAAGCCGGTCAACACGGTGTCGCCGGCCGAGCGCAACGTCGCCATGGTGTTCCAGAATTTGGCGCTGTTTCCGCATATGAGCGCGCGCGCCAACATCCGCTTTCCGCTGGTCGAACGCCGGGTCGCCGAAGCCGAGATCGAAAAGCGCGTCGCCGACGTCGCGGCCAAGCTGCATATCGGCCATATCCTGCACAAGCCGCCGGCACAGCTTTCAGGCGGCGAGCGGCAGCGCGTGGCGATCGCCCGTGCGCTGGTGCGCGACCCGGCCGCCTATCTGATGGACGACCCGATTTCGGCGCTCGACGCCCGGCTGCGCGAGGAAACGCGGGTCGAGCTGAAGCGCATCCAGCGCGAGCTCGGCAAGACGCTGATCTATGTCACGCACGACCAGGAAGAAGCGATGTCGGTCGCCGACCGAATGGCCATTCTGGAGAACGGCAAGATCAGGCAGATCGGCGCGCCGGCCGAGATCTATGACCGGCCAGCCAGCACCTATGTGGCGCGGCTGCTCGGGTCGCCGATGATGAACATATTGAAGTCGGTGCACGGCGCCGAAGGCGTGGAGGCGGCGGAAGGCACGATCCGCATCGCGGATACCGGCGCCCCGGCCGATGCCGTGGAAATTGGACTCAGGCCGGAAGACATCAAGGTCAAGGCCTGGTCGGAGGGGGGCGCGGGCCGCCCGGCGCGAGTGTTCGAGGTCGAGCCGCTCGGCGGCTACACCGTTGTGACGCTCGCCGCCGGGCAGGCGCGTCTGCGGGCGCTGTTGCGCGGCCAGCCAGACATCAGGCCGGACGCGATGGTGGCGATATCCTGCGAGCCCGGCAGGGTGCATTATTTCGGACAGAGCGGGGGAGCGCTGGCAAGATGACGGCGGCGGCAAGGAACGAGCTTCGGGAGGAACATATGGCAAGCCAAGAAATGGCGGGCAACGGCTTCGAGCCGGACGTCGAAGTCCGTACCAGGGAATACAGGATCGGCTGCGTCGGCGCCGGCATGATCATGGCCGAATGTCACCTTGCCGCCTACAAGGAAGCCGGTTTCCCCGTGGTGGCGATTGCCTCGCGGACCAAGGCCAGCGCCGAGAAGGTCGCCAAACGCTGGGATATCCCAACCGTCCATGACACGCCGGAACAGCTCATCGAGGACAAGAACGTCGAGATCATCGACCTTGCCTTTCCGCCCGACCAGCAGCCGGCGCTGATCCGCCATGCTCTGAAGCAGGCACATATCAAGGCGATCCTGGCGCAGAAGCCATTGGCGCTGTCCCTTGAAGAGGCCGTCAAACTTCGCGACGAGGCGGCCAAGGCAGGCAAGATCCTCTCGGTCAACCAGAACATGCGTTACGACCAGTCGATGCGCGTCTTGAAGCAGGTCATCGATAGCGGCGCGCTCGGCGACATCGTTTTCGCCCAGATCGACATGCATGCGATCCCGCACTGGCAGAGCTTCCTCGAGGACTATGACCGGCTGACGCTCGCCAATATGAGCGTCCATCATCTCGACGTACTGCGCTTCCTGTTCGGCGATCCCCTGGAGATCACCACCCTGACCCGCAGGGACCCGCGCACCCGCTTCGACCATTCGGACGGCATCACCGTGTCGACGATCAAGTTCCCGTCCGGCGTGCTCGCCGTATCGCTGGAGGATGTCTGGTCCGGGCCGCGCCAGGAGGGCTACAAGGACGACCAGCACATCAATTGGCGCGTCGACGGCACCAAGGGCGTCGCCAAGGGTACCATCGGCTGGCCGACTGGCGCTGCCTCGACGCTGACCTACGCCTCGACCGAGACCACCGGTGGTGAATGGGCGACACCCAGCTGGGACACGATGTGGTTCCCGCATGCCTTCATCGGCGTCATGGAGCAGCTCCAGCACGCGGTCAAGACGGGCGAGCCGCCGGCGCTGTCGGTCGCCGACAACGTCAAGACTATGGCGCTGGTCGAAGCCGGCTATCGTTCGATCGACAAGGGCCGGACAGTCAAACTTTCCGAAATATCAACTGACTGAATTACTTACAGGGAGGACTTCACACCATGATGCAGGCAGGTATTTTCACGGGTTATTTCCCGTATAGCCTCAAGGAAACCGCGCAGAAGATCCGTGCGCTCGATTTCAACACCGTGCAGCTCGACCTGCATTTCAAGGACATAGATCTGTCGGCCGGGCAGATCACCAGGGACAAGGCCAAGACCGTCCGCGATACGTTTCGCGATCACAATCTGCCGATCTGCTGCGTATCGGGCTACACCAACATCATCCATCCGGATATGGGCGAGCGCGAGAGGCGCGTCGGCTATTTGAAGGAGATCATCCGCAACGCACGCCATTTCGGCACCCCTTACGTGATCTCGGAAACCGGTACCTACAACACCGAGTCCGACTGGGTGCATCACCCGAAGAACAAGACCGAGGAAGGTTTTGAGGAATGCCGCAAGGTCATCGCCGACCTTGCCCAGACCGCCTATGACCACGGCGCGGTCTTCCTGCTCGAAACCTATGTCAACAATGTCGTCGGCTCGGTCGAAGAGACGGTGAGGATGTTCGCGCAGGTCGACCACCCAGGCCTCGGCCTGCTGATGGACCCGACCAACTATTTCGAAACGCACAACATCGACAGGATGGACCAGATCCTGAACCAGGTGTTCGACACATTGGCCGACAAGATCAAGATTGCCCACGCCAAGGACGTCAAGCGTTCCGGCGGCGACAAGTCGGAAAAACACGCAGACATCGGCGACGAGGACGCGCTGGAGAGCCACACCTTCCGCGGCGTCGGCGAGATCGAGCTGCCGGCCCCCGGCCTCGGTTCGCTGAATTACGACCTCTATCTCAAGCGGCTGGCCGAAAAGCATCCAAACATCCCGGTCATCATCGAGCATCTTTCGGAAGACGACGTGCCCCGTGCCAAGAAATTCCTCGACGGAAAATTCCGCGCCAACGGACTGTGATGGCGCGGTTCGGCTACGAAACAAGGGAGGAAGAGAAATGTTGAAATTCGCGTTGAAAATCGCTGCCGCGGCGACGGTTCTCGCCGGTGTGGCGCTGGGTACACCGGCGCTGGCGCAGGACGCCCAGAAGACGTTCTACCTGCTGTCGCATGGCGGCCCGTCGGATGCCTTCTGGATCGACTGGAATGCCGGCGCGACCAAGGCCTGCGACCAGCTCAAGGTGACCTGCAAGATCTCGTTCAGCGGCGGCGACATGGCGGCGCAGAAGGAGGCCTTCAACTCGGCCCTTGCCGCCAAACCGGACGGCATCGCCACCACCTCGGCGCAGCCCGGCCTGTGGACCGAGGAGGTCAAGGCAGCCAAGGCGGCCGGCATCCCGATCGTGTTCTTCAATACCGACGATCCGGCAACCGGCCGGCAGGCCTATGTCGGCGCCGACCTTAAGGAAGCCGGTGTCATCTGGGCGAAATATCTGGTCGACCACAAGATGGTGAAGCAGGGCGACAAAGTGTTCCTGCCGGTCGAAGTGCCGGGCGCCAGCTACCAGCAGCTCGAGACCGAAGGCATCGCCAGCGTCTTCGATCCGCTCGGCATCAAATATGATGTGGTCGATTGCGGCACCGATCCGGCCGGCATCATCGCCAAGATGACCGACTACATGGTCGCCAACAACCCGCCGGCGATCATCGCGCTCGGCGATTCCGTCGCGGCCAGCGTCAAGCGGGTGTTCGACGGCGCCGGCGTGCCGGCCGGCAAGATTCCGGTCGTCGGCTGGGGCAATTCGAAGGAAACCGCCGAGTCAGTGAAGTCTGGGTTCATCAACGCGGCTGCCTGGCAGTTCCCGTCAGCGCAGGGCTTCATGCCGGTGGCGCTGCTCGGGTTGGCCGCCGCGGGCGAACCGATCGGCTACGACATTCACACGTTCAGCCTCTACGACGCCTCGAGCGTCGAACCGATCCTGAAACTCTACAACAAATGATTGAAACTGACGCTCGCCGCGCAGGCGGCGAGCGTCACCCTGGCGTATGGTTCGAACTGTCATGACAATTGCCGCAGAAGAGGAAATGCCGCGTGCCAAACGCAGGTCGAGCCTGATGCGCTCGCCGCAGTTCTCTTCGCTCGTCATCCTGATTGTCCTGCTGGCGGTGTTCGCGATCGCCGACGCGAATTTCCTGTCGCCGCTCAACATCTCCAACATGATGGCGTTCCTGCCCGAGCTCGGCATCATCGCACTCGGCATGACGCTGCTTCTGACGGCGGGCGAGTTCGACCTTTCGGTCGGTGCCGTGTTCGGGCTGGCGCCGGTCGTCGTCATGCTGCTGGTGCAGAACGGCGGGTTTGATATTGGCGTCGCGCTGTTGGCCGGCCTGCTGCTCTGCATAGCGATCGGTGCGATCAACGGCCTGATCGTCACCAAGATCGGGATCTCGTCCTTCCTGGTGACACTGTCGATGCTGCTCGTCGTGCGTGGGGCAGCGCTTTACATCACCCAAGGCTTTCCGCTGAAATCCTGGAACCAGCCAGGCTTCTTCGTGACGCTGCTGGCCGGCAGCTTCAATATCGGAACGTTCCGTTTCTATACCTCGCTGTGGTGGTTCATCGGCCTGTCGCTATTGGCGATCTATGTGCTGCACTACGCCAAGCTCGGCAACTGGATCAGCGCTATCGGCTCGAACCGTAACGCCGCCGTAGCGCGCGGTGTGCCGGCCGATGCGGTCAAGATCTGGCTGTTCATCCTGACCTCGGTGCTGGCCGGTCTCGCCGGCATGATCAGCGCCTTCCGCATCTCTGCCGCCTCGCCGGTGGCAGGCACCGGGTACGAGCTCGAAGTGATCGCCATGGTGGTGGTTGGCGGCACCGCGCTGACCGGTGGACGCGGCACCATTTTAGGCACCATCGTCGGCGCGCTGATGCTGCGCAGCATCCGCAACGGCATCGTGCTGATCGGCGTGCCCGGGCTCGCCTACAACATCTTCGTCGGCGTCATCATCCTTGCCATGCTCATCCTGCACGCTTTGCTGCAGAAGAACGCCGCCAGGAGCTGACCATGGAAGTGCTTCGGCTGCAGAATTTGCAAAAATCCTTCGGCAGCGTCCGCGCCCTGAAGAACGCGTCCTTCGCGCTCAACGAGGGCGAAGTGGTGGCCTTGCTCGGTGACAACGGCGCCGGCAAATCGACGCTGATCAAGGCGATCTCGGGCGTGTTTCCGGTCGATCGCGGCGAGATCTATGTGCGCGGCCAGAAGGTCTCCATCCGCTCGACGCGCGATGCGATGGATCTCGGCATCGAGACCATCCACCAGGACACCTCGCTGGCTCCCGATCTCAGCATTGCGCGCAATCTTTTCCTCGGCCGCGAGCCGGTCAATCTCAAATGGCTTGGCGTGTTCGCGCCGCTCGATCTCGCTCGATTGCGCGATGCTGCGTCGGCTCTATTGAAGCGCGTCGGCATCTCGAAGAAACTCGACGCCGATGCGCTGGTCAGCACGCTGTCAGGCGGCGAGCGTCAGTCGATCGCCATCTCGCGCGCCATGCAGTTCGCCGCCAAGGTCATCATCCTCGACGAGCCGACCAACAATCTCGGCGTCGAGGAAACGCACGGCGTGCTGCGCTTCGTCAAGGAAGTGCGCGACGCCGGTCACTCGGTGCTTTTGATCACCCACAACATCCATCACGTCTTCCAGGTCGCCGATCGCATCATCGTCATGCGCCGCGGCGAGATCGTCGCCGAGCAGACGGTCGCCGATACCGATCTGCTGACCGTGGAAAGCATCATCACCGGTGCCGACATATCGGCCCTGCTCAAGGAGACGAGAGCGAAGTGAAGGACCGGAGCAAAGTGAAAGAACTGGCCGTCACATGGTAGAGCTTTACGGCAAGACGCTGTCGCGCCGGCAGGTCTCGGAACGCTCGGGCATGCTGTCGCAGTTCGCCGGCGTGCGGCTGATGACGCTTGGCGACGGCGTCGAGCGCGGCATCCGCATGCTCGAATTCCGCACCGGCTCCGGCCTGCGCTTCACCGCGCTGGTCGACCGGGCGCTCGATATCGCCGATTGCGACTTCAGGGGCCAGGCGATCGGCTGGCACTCGCCGAGCGGTTTTCGCCATCCCGGCCTGCACGAATATGAAGGCGAGGAGGGATTGGCGTGGGCGCGGTCGTTTTCCGGCCTTCTGCTGACCTGCGGCCTCGACCATATATTGTTCATGAACGAGGTATCCGCCGACACCTACAACTACCCGCCGAAGAAGACGGTACGCCATTCGCTGCACGGCCGTGTCAGCACCATTCCAGCGCGGCTGACCGGCTATGGCGAGACCTGGGACGGCGACCGCTGCGTGTTGTGGGCCGAAGGCATCGTCCAGCAATCGACTGTATTCGGCGAGGATCTGCACCTGCTGCGGCGGATCGAGGCCGATGTCGGCGGCAACGAGATCCGGCTTTCGGACCGTGTCGTCAATCACGGTTTCAACCGTACGCCGCATATGTATTTCTACCACATCAATGTCAGTCATCCGGTGCTCGACGAGGGATCGCGCTACCTGGCGCCGATCCGCGACGTCGTCTGGGCCGGGCATGCCGGCGAGCGCTATGAAGCGCAGAAGGTCGGCTACCGCACGGTGCCGGCGCCGCAACCGGGATTCAAGGAACAGGTCTGGCAGCATGAACTCGGCGCCGACAGCACCGGCGAAGTCCCGGTGGCGGTGGTCAACGACAGGCTCGGCCTTGGCTTCGAGGTGGTCACGCGCAAGGACCAGTTGCCTTGCGCCTATGAATGGCAGAATTTCCAGGCCGGGCAGTACGCGCTGGGCATCGAGCCGTCGACGCATCATGTGCTGGGCAATCTGGCGGCGCGCGAACGCGGCGAGATGATCTGGCTGGAGCATGGCGAGAGCCGCTCCTACGATGCGGCGTTCCGGGTCCTCGACGGCGCCGGCGAGATCGCCGCCGCCGAAAGCCGGATCGCTGCAATCGCCAGGCAGCCGCAGCAGGATTATCCGCAGCCGTCGGGCCGTTTTCCTGTTCTTGGAGGCAGGTCGTGATAATGGCGAAGACGATACGGGACACCAGTTGGGAGGCTGGTTCCGGCCGGAGCGGGGAGGGTTGGCGGCCGATCGGGAATTGGAGGTCACAATGGCTGGCACGGTAAAGCGCGATTACAGCCTGGTCGGCGAAAGCACGCGCAGGGCGATCGAGACGGGACTGGCCTCGGCGGAGTGGTACCACACGGATGTCCCCCGCAAGGCGATCAAGGAGTTGATGCAGCGCTCGGACGGCCCGGCGATCCGCGACACGATCATCTGGATCGTCGCCATCCTCGGCTCCGCAGCTGGCGCCATCTTTTTCTGGGGTACCTGGTGGTGCGTGCCGTTCTTCTTCGTCTACGGCGTGCTCTACGGCTCGTCCAGCGACTCGCGCTGGCACGAATGCGGCCATGGCACTGCCTTCCGCACGCGCTGGATGAACGATGTCGTCTACCAGATCGCCAGCTTCATGCTGATGCGCAACCCGGTGACCTGGCGCTGGAGCCATGCCCGCCACCACACCGACACCATCATCGTCGGGCGCGACGCCGAGATCGCCGTGATGCGCCCGCCGGACCTTTTGCGTGCGGCGCTGGCTTTCACCGGCATCCTCGATTTTCGCTATTCGCTTCCGGCACTGGTACGCCAGGCGTTCGGCAAGCTGACGCCCGACGAGAAAAGCTACGTTCCCGAGATGGAACAGCACAAGGCCGTCATCGCGGCGCGCTGGCATATTGCCATCTACATCGCCACGATAGCACTCGCCCTTTTCATGCGGTCGTGGATACCGGTGGTGCTCATCGGCGTGCCGCGCCTCTACGGCACCTGGCACATGGTGATGACCGGCCTGCTGCAGCATATCGGTCTGGCCGACAACGTCGTCGATCACCGGCTCAACACCAGGACCGTATACATGAACCCGATCAGCCGGTTTATCTACTGGAACATGAATTATCACGTCGAGCATCACATGTTTCCGATGGTGCCTTACCACGCGCTGCCCAGGCTGCACGAACTGATCAAGCACGATCTGCCGGAGCCGAACCCGTCGATATGGCATGCCTATCGCGAGGTCTGGCCTGTCCTGCTCAGGCAGCTCAAGTACGAGGATTATTTCCTCAAGCGCGAACTGCCGCCAACGGCCAGGCCCTATCGTGGCGAGTTCCACGAAGTGAACATGTCGGCGGCGGCTGAATAGGCACCGCAGCAGCGCAACGCAGAAATTTCGGGAGAAGCAGAGATGGCCGATTGGGTCGAAGCGTGCGCCGTGGACGATGTCGACGAGGAAGACGTCATCCGCTTCGACCATGGCGGCCGCACCTTCGCGATCTACCGTTCGCCGGACGATCAATTCTTCGCCACCGACGGGTTTTGTACGCATGAGAAGGCGCATCTGGCCGACGGGCTTGTGATGGACGACATCATCGAATGCCCAAAGCACAATGGCCGCTTCAATTACAAAACCGGCCAGGCCAAAGGGGCTCCCGTCTGTGTCAATCTGCAGACCTATCCCGTCAAGGTGGAAGCTGGCAAGGTGATGATCCAGATCGCCTGACCGGCCTTCTGTCACGTAGCAAAGGGGACCAGAATCCATGAGCCGGAAAAGACCGACCGTCGCAGACCTGCGTGCCATGAAGGGCAAGCGGCAGCTGACGATGCTGCGCGTGCTGACGATGGACGAGGCCGAGGCCGCCGAACGCGCCGGCGTCGATATCGTCTCGGTGCCGCCGGAGCTCGTGCTCAATCCGCAATACCGCGATGCGGCACCCAGCCTGTTCACCATGCCGGGCGAGAATTTCTTCGAGATCGGCACAGCAGATGATTTCGTCCGCTGGGCGTTTCGGCTCTACAAGGCCAGCGCCGATGCGGTCTATGCAGCGCCGGCTACGCCACCATCAAGCGGATGGCCGACGATGCCATTCCGGTAATCGGCCATGTCGGTCTCATCCCGTCACGCGCCACCTGGACTGGCGGCTTCAAGGCCGTCGGCAAGACCGCCGATACCGCCATGCAGGTGTTCGACGCGGTGAAGCAACTGGAGGCCGCCGGCGCGATCGGCGCCGAGATCGAGGTGGTGCCGGTCGAGGTGGCCAAGGCGATTTCGGAGCGGACGTCGCTGATCATGCTGTCGATGGGGGCGGGCACCGGCTGCGATGCGCAATACCTGTTCGCCGACGACATCCTCGGCCAGAACCGTGGCCACATGCCGCGCCATTCCAAGGTCTATCGCAATTTCGCCGCCGAATACGATCGCCTGCAGGCCGAACGCGTCGCTGCCTTCTCCGAATATGTCGCCGATGTGAACAGCCTGGCCTATCCCGAAGACAGGCACGTCGTGCACATGGACCCGGACCAGCTCAGCCTGTTTATGGAGAAGATCGAAGCCGCATGAGACACGCCGCCTGCGGCGCGAAGCGCCATCGCGGATCGTAAAAAGCCGGTTCGGCGCCAGGGCCAGGTCATCGCTTGGCCGGCTGCGATGCCACACGAAAGTTTGTTGGACCAGGTCTGGACGGCACCGGCCAGATGCTGTTGAAACCGGTGCGTCATCGGTTTGCCGGACAATTGCGCGGTTGCTGATGGAGCGGGTGAAAATTCCCCTTCGGACAGTTCTGCGCATGACCGCCATTCCCGAAAACAAAGCCTTGCCGGAAACCGCGACGGCGCGGCAAGCCCGGCGGGTGGCGCTGATCGTCGCCGTCGCCTTTTTCATGCAGCTTCTGGATTCGACCATCATCTCGACCTCGCTGCCGCAGATGGGAGAATCCTTCGGCGTGGCGGCGGTGGCGATGAGCATCGGCATCACCGTCTATATGCTGACCATGGCGGTGTTCGTGCCGCTGTCCGGCTGGCTCGCCGACCGTTTTGGCGCGCGCAACATCTTCCTCGTTGCGATCGCCCTGTTTACATTGGCCTCGCTCGTTTGCGGCATCTCGCAGAACCTGGCCGAGTTCGTTGCCGCCCGCGCGGTGCAGGGCCTGGGCAGCGCGCTGATGACGCCGGTCGGCCGCATCCTGGTGCTGCGCAATGCGCCGAAATCCGAGCTTCTCAACGCCACGGCGCTGATCACCTGGCCGGCGCTGTTTGCGCCGGTGGTCGGGCCGGTGCTTGGCGGCTTCATCACCACTTATTTCTCCTGGCACTGGAATTTCTTCATCAACATCCCGCTTGGGGTTGCCGGTTTGGCGCTGGTCGCCCGCTTTATTCCCGGCGACCGCGAAGCCGGAGCCAAGCCGCTCGACTGGCCGGGCTTCCTGCTGACCTCGGTGGGGCTCGCCTCGATGCTCTACGGCCTCGAGCGCATCGCGCATCCGCAAGACGGTGCCTTGCCAACCGTGGCACTGCTCGGCACGGGCATTTTGGTCGGCTGGCTGGCTGTGCGGCATCTGCGACGCGCCAACCATCCGCTGCTCGATCTCACAGCTTTCAAGGTGCAGACCTTCGCCATCTCGACGCTGTCGGCCGGCACGATTTTCCGGATCGCCATCAACGCCACGCCGTTCCTGCTGCCGCTTTTGTTCCAGGTCGGCTTCGGACTGAGCCCAATCGATGCGGGCGTGATGATCCTGGCCTATTTCTTCGGCAATCTCGGCATGAAGGCGGTGACGACGCCGACGCTGAGGCGCTTCGGCTTCCGTTCGGTGCTGATCGTCAACGGGGTGATCGCCTCCTTGTCGATCATGGCCTGCGCGGCGCTTTCGCCGCAGACGCCGCAAGCGTTGGTGGTGGTCCTGATGCTGATCGCCGGACTGTCGCGTTCGATGCAGTTTACCGCGCTCAACACACTGGCCTTCGCCGATGTGGCCTCACCGCAGCGCAGCTCGGCGGCGACATTGTCCAGCATGCTGCAACAGGTGGCGATGCTGTTCGGCGTGGCGGTGGCGGCGGCACTGCTCAACCTGTCGCAGATCGCCAGGGGCGCTGCGGCGCTCGATCTGATCGACTTCCGACTTGCCTTCCTGGCGATCGGCGCAATCGGGCTCGTCGCCTCGTGTCGCTTCCTGGCGTTGCCGAACGCTGCCGGCGCCGAGGTCTCGGGCCATGTTTTGCGGAGCTGAAATCGGCCGCAGTTGTCCGTCCTGTGTCGGCGGAGGCGGGGAGCTTTTCCTTCTCCCACAACAAGGGGAGAAGAAAAGGGCGGCGCTACACCGGCCGATATATCTTCTCCGCCGTGTTCCAAAAGACATCCGCCTCGGCGGTCGCGCCGTGTTTTGCCACGGCCTGCCGGTGCGCCCTGATCAGCTCGGCGTGGCTGGTCCACAGTTTCTCGATCGGGAAGTTCGAGCCGAACGTCAGATGATCGCTGCCGAGGATGTCGATGGCATTGTCGACGATATAGCCGATGAGCGCCGGATCGTTACGGTGGACGAAGGTGCCGAGGCCGGACAGCTTTGCATAGAGGTTGGGCGCCGCTGACAGCGTGCGCAGCCCTGCCTTCCAGGCCTCGGTGGTTTCGGGCTCCATGCCGGTCAGCATGCCGGCGTGGGTGAGAATGAAATTGGTCTCGGGGTTCTCGCCGACGAGCGTCAGCCCATCCTTCATCTGGGCGGGGAAAAGCTGCAGGTCGAAGGACAGGCCGTAATCCTTGAGCCGCGCGACATTAGCCCGCACCTTCGGGTCGATGACCTGATCGGCCGAGGCGGCGAAGCGGAAGGCCGGCGTTTCGTGCCAGTGCAGCTGCATGCGCACGCCGCGCAGCAGCGGGTATTTGATCAGCCGGTCGATCTGGGAACGCACGTCGTCCACGGTCATGTCGGCATAGCCGACGATGGCGTGCGGCCAGCCGGTTTCTTCCGCGGTCTTCTGCAGGAAGGCGACCTCGTTCTCGAAATCCTCCTTGGCCCAGTTGGTCTGGACATAGACCGCCTTCTCGACGCCCGAGCCTTTCTGGTCGGCAAGGAATTCCTCGATCGGATAGTCGCGGCGGATCGGCTCGTAGGGGCCAAAGATGCGCGGGACCATCGGCCCGACCAGCCACGGCTGGTCCTTTTGGCGCCAGATGTGGAAATGCGCGTCGATCGCCTTCTGCATCACGAAACCCTCTTCCAGATTGCCGCGGCCACGGGGGCGGGGCGGGCGAGCGACAGGATGAAATCGGTGAGGCCCGCGATGGACGAGCCGTCGACCAGGTCGTCGAGCATCGGCAGGATGGCGCGAAGTGCTGCCGTTGCCGGCTGGAAACGCGGATCGCCGGCCAACGGCGTCGCCAGGGAGAGTCGGAAGGCGCGGGCAAGCAGCCGGCGCATCGCCATTTCCAGCTCGGCATGATCGCCGCGCTCGAGCGCATCCGACAGGATGACGATTGCCGCTCCGCGTGCAAAGGCGGAGAAGCGCGGCACCGAGAGGAAGGCTAGCAGCGTTGGACCCATGCGGGTGCCGCCGTCCCAGTCGTCGACCTGGGCAGCGGCGCGGGCCAGCGCCTGGTCGCGGTCGCGAATACGCAGCGCCGAGGTGATGCGGGTCAGCCGTGTGCCGAAAGTGAAGACCTCCGCCCGGTCGGCGCCTTGCACCGCCGCGTGTGCCAGCTTGAGATAGTCCGATGTGTAGTGCTTCATCGAGCCCGACACGTCGATCAGGATGAGAAGCTTGCGCGGCACTGTCTGCCGCCGGCGCAGCAGCGGCGAGGGGATATCGCCGTCGGCACTGACGATTTCGCGCAGCGAGCGGCGCAGGTCGAGCTTGCCGCGCGCATGCGTGCGCACGGTGCGGAAGGACCGGCGGGCGGGCAAAGCGGTGGCGAGCTTGCGGCGGAAGGCGGCAAGCCCGTCGCGATCGCGCTGGAACTCGCGGACGCTCAACTGTTCGCTGGCCGAAGACAGTTCGCCGCCTTCCTCCTGGCGGACCACTTCGATTTCTTGTTTGCTGGTTTTGCCGTCGTCCTTGATGCGGGCTTCCTCGTCGGCGTCGCCTTCGACCAGCGCCGCGGCATCCCCGTAGAAATGGCTCCGGAAATGCGCCTCGAATTCGTCGCGGCGGTCGGGCGGCGGCGCCAGCGTGGCGAGGGCCGCTTCGCGGACGTCGGCCATCGAGCGTGGGCCGAGCAGCGTAACCGCCTGCATGAAACCGGAGACCTGCTCGGGCGCCACCGGGAAGCCGTAGCGGCGCAGCAGCCGGCCGAAGCCGAGGAAGGGTGCTGCCCCTTGAGGCAGGCCCGCCGCGCTCACGCTAGCGCCTCCTCGACAATCTTGCCGAGCTCGGGCGCGATGCAGGAAAGGTCCTCCTCATCCTTGATCAGCACGCCGATGGCGCGGCGGAAGGCTTCCGGCCAGGGGCTGCCGCCCTTTTCGAGGATGGTGGCGGCATTGGCCCATTCGACCGCCTCGGCGATGCCTGGCGGCTTGGCCAGCGGACGCGCGCGGATGTCGCGCACGGCGGAAGCCACGGCGCGCGCCGTGGCCTCGGCGACGTCGCCGGCGCGCAGCATGATGATCTCGGCCTCGCGAATGGCGTCGGGATAGGTGATCCAGTGATAGACACAGCGCCGCCGCAGCGCTTCGGCAAGCTCACGGGTGCGGTTCGAGGTCAGGATGACGATCGGCTGCGCCGTCGTGCGAATGGTGCCGCGCTCGGGAATGCTGATCTGGAAATCGGACAGGAACTCCAGCAGCAGCGCTTCGAATTCATGGTCGGAACGGTCGATTTCGTCGACCAGCAGCACGCGCTTTTCCGGCGCCTTCAGCACCTGCAGCAGCGGCCGCGCGATCAGGAAACGGTCGTCGTAGATGTCGACCTCGTGCTCGCCGGCATGGCGGATGGCGAGCAGCTGGCGCTGGTAGTTCCACTCGTATAGCGCATGTGCGGCGTCGATGCCTTCATAGCATTGCAGCCGCACCAGATCGCGCCCGAGCAGTTCGGCTATCGCCTTCGCCGCTTCGGTCTTGCCGACGCCGGGCGCGCCTTCGAGCAGCAGCGGCTTACCCAGCCTGATCGCCAGGAAGATTGCGGTGGCCAGGCTTTCATCGGCGAGATAGCGCGAGGCGGCGAGGCGGGACGCCATCGCCTCCGGCGAGGTCGCGACTGTCTCTGCGCTTGAAGTCCGGGCGCTTCTCTTGGGCATTTCCAGCACTCAGTTCGATGCTTGCGCCTTCAGCGCCCGCAGGATGCGCTCCGGCGTGATCGGCAGCGTGTCGATGCGAACACCGACGGCGTCGAAGACGGCGTTGGCCACCGCCGGGATTTGCGGGTTGGCGCACATTTCGCCCGGCCCCTTGGCGCCGTACGGCCCGTCGGCCGAGGGCCTCTCCAGCACGATGATCTCGGTTTGCGCGAGATCGCCAGGACCCGGCATCAGATATTGGTTGAAGTCGGTGCCGCCATGGTCGCGGTTGGGATAATAGGGCTCGGTCGTTTCGTAGAGAGCATGGCTGATGCCCATCCACGAACCGCCGACGAGCTGCTGCTCGACCATTTTCGGGTTCAGCGCGCGGCCGATCTCAAAGACGTTCTTCACCGTCAGCACGGTGACTTCGCCGGTCTCGTCATCGACCTCGACCTCGGCAACCGTGCAGGCGTGGGCGTAGCAGGTCGACGGCTTCATCGCGCCGGTTTCCTTTTCGGGATAGGAGCGGGGGATCAAAAACATGCCGCGGCCGGAAATCGAGCGGCCGCGCTTGAAATGCGCCGACAGCGCGACATCGAAGATCGAGATCGATTTCTGCGGCGCGCCCTTGACCAGGATGTTGCCCTGGCCATCAGTCTCGAGGTCCGACGCATTCACCTCCAGCTCCTCGGCCGCTACTTCCAACATCACCAGGCGGGCTTCCCTGGCCGCCTGGATGACCGCGTTGCCGGCGCGGTGCGTGCCACGCGAGGCGAAGGTGCCCATGCAGTGCGGACCAGTGTCGGTGTCGGCGGTGTCTACGACGACACGGTCGGTCGGCACGCCGATCGTCTCGGCGCAGATCTGCGCCATGATCTGCTTCATGCCTTGGCCAAGGTCGACACTCGACAGCGTCACCATGAAATTGCCGGTCGGCGTCGAATGAACCAGCGCCTGGGTCGGGTCGCCGCCGAGATTCATGCCGGTCGGATAGTTGATCGCGGCAACGCCGCGTCCGCGCCTGATCGCCATCTCAAGCTCCCTTCGCGTAAGACGACATCGCCATGAACTTCTCCGCCACCGGCCAGTTGGCGGCGCGTGAGGCTTCCTGCATGCACTCGATCAGCGCCGCTCCCTCGGTCGGCTGGCGATGCGCCTTCATGTCGCCGTCGCGGTAGGCGTTGATGAAGCGGAATTCGAGCGGGTCCATGCCGATCAGCCGTGCGAGCTTGTCCATCTGCACCTCCAGCGCGAAATCGCCGATGGTGACGCCGAAACCGCGCATCGCCGAGGACGGGGTGCGGTTGGTGTAGACGCAATAAGTGTCGATCCAGACGTTCGGGATCGTATACGGGCCGGGATAGTGGCCTGCGCCCTTCTGCGCGCCGTAGGGCGAATGGCGCGAATAGGCGCCGGCATCGGTGTAGCCGGTGACTTTGCGCGCGACGATGCGGCCATCGTTCATGACGCCGTCCTTGATGACGACCTTCTCGGCGGCGCGCGGCGAGGAAATCTGCATCTCTTCCTCGCGGCTGTAGATAAAACAGACCGGTCGTCCTGTTATTTTGGCGCCGAGGATGGCGATCGGCTCGACGATGACGTCGACCTTGCCCCCAAAGCCGCCGCCGACGGTGCCGCCGACGAAATGCAGCTTGTTGCCGGGCATCTGCAGGATGATCGAGGCGTTGTCGAGGGTGAAGAACATCGCCTGCGTGTTGGTGTAGCAGGTGAAGCGGTCGTTACCCTCGGGTGCGACGATGCAGCCTGTCGTCTCGGTCGGCGCATGCTCGATCGGTGAAGACTGGTAGGTCTGTTCGAGCACGTGGTCGGCTCCGGCAAAGCCTGCCTCGACATCGCCGAAGCGCACCTTGCGGCATTCGCCGCTGTCGTAGAGGTAATAATTGCGGCCGTGATATTCGTTGACGATCGGCGCGCCGGGCTTCAACGCTTCGTCCATGTCGAAGACGGCCGGCAGCACCTCGTAATCGACCTTGACCTTGGCGACGGCTTCCTGGGCGGCACGCTCGGTCTCGGCCAGCACCGCCACCACCGCCTCGCCCTTCCAGCGCACCTTGCCGTCGGCCAGCACCGTTTCGTCCTCCGGCCCGATCTGGATCAGGATCAGGATGGTGTAGACATTGTGGGGCACATCCTTGGCGGTCAGCACATTGACGACGCCTGGGTGCTTTTCCGCTTCGGATATGTCGATGCTGCGGATGCGGGCGTGGTGGTGCGGGCTGCGCACCATCTTCAAATGCAGCATGCCGGGAAAATTGCGGTCGGCGAAATAGGTGGTCTTGCCGGTGACATGGCCGGGTGAATCCGAACGCGGCCGCGGCTGGCCGATCTCGTGCAGATCGTCCTTGCGCTGGTCGGCGAAATAGCTCTTGCGGAGTTCCATTTTCTTAACCCCCTCAAGCCGCGTTCTGCGAATTGGACCGCGCGGCGGTCAGCACCGCCTGGATGATCGGCTCGTAGCCGGTACAGCGGCAGATATTGCCCGACAGCGCCTCGACCACGTCCTCGCGGCTGGGGTTCGGTATGTGATCGAGCAGCACCTTGGCTGCCATGATCATGCCCGGTGTGCAGAAACCGCATTGCGTGGCGAAAGCATCGAGGAAAGCGCGTTGCAGCGGATGCAGCACGCCGCCTTCCGGAAGCCCTGACGTTGTGGTGATAGTCGCACCATTGCAGGCCTCGGCCAGCGTCAGGCAGGAGAGCCGGAGTTCGCCATCGATGATGACGGAGCACGCACCGCAGGTGCCCTGATGGCAGCCGCCCTTCGGCGAGGTGTCGCCGATCTTGTCGCGCAGCGCATGAAGCAGCGTCGTGCCGCTGTCGATGAATTCGGCCTTTTCGGCACCATTGAGCGTGAACTGAACCGGGACCTTTGCCATCTTTTTTACTCCTTGCGCCGCAGCCAGGCGGACATACGCGCCCCGGTCTTTCAGGCGAGCAGCAGCCGGCCGAGATGGACCGGCAGGACTTCGTTGCGATACCAGGCACTGGCGATCGGATCGGTGGGCGGCGAGATGCCGTCGCGCGCGACAGCCAGTGCCGGTGCGATGCCTTCGGCGGTGAGATTCCGGCCAATCAGGGCTTTCTCCGCCGCCCTGGCACGGATCGGCCGATCGGCCATGCAGCCGAACGCGATCCGCGCTGACGACACGGTTCCGTCCGGCGCCTGTTCCAGCACGGTGGCGATGCTCAGCACCGAGACGCCCTTTGGCTTGACCCTCGACACTTTCAGGAAGCGAAAGCCGCCTTCCTTCGGAAGCGTGAAGCCGACCGCGGTGACGATGGCGTCATTGCTCTCGCGCCTTGCGAGGAATGTCTCAATCGGCAGCTCGCCGTCACCGGTGCTGGCGGTTGCGTCCAGAGCCAGCAGCGCAACGGTGAAATCACCGTAAGGTGTCGGCGCGAAGAGATTGCCGCCGACGCTCGCCATGTTGCGGATCGCCGGTCCGCCGACGACGCGCGCGGCGTGGGCCAGGGGGGCGAGATCCGGATGGCGGGCGATCGCCGCCATGGTCACCGAAGCGCCAATGCGGACCTCGCCGCCGGAAATGCGGATGACCGACAGCGCCGGTTCGGTCGACCTGACGAAACCGGAGATCGACACATCGCCTTCATTGGCGGCGCGCACGATCAGCGTGCCGCCACCGAGATAGCGGGCGCCAGCGGCTTTCAGCGCCGCGCCGGCGTCCTTCACCGTCGGGAAAGTCTGCAGTGCAAGCGTCATGGAACGCTCCTGTTTGTCAGCACAGTCCAGTTCAACCTTGGCCGGCAAAATGGGCCTTCAGAGCGTTGAAGCCGCCCTGGAAGACGTTTGCGCCCATGCCTTCGGCCAGCTTGTCGGCTTCCTCTGGGGGCGCGTCGAAGCTGGCGGTCCATTCGGCATAGGTGCGGTCGCCGTCGGTCACCCGTCGCAACTGCAGTGTCGCCTTGTGGTTGCTGAGCGGCTGCGGCGTCTCCAGGATGGCGTAGCTGACGAGGAAATTCTCGTCGGAGAAATCGAGCAGCTTTTCGCGGAGACGGGCGCCGCTGGCGAGCTGGAAATTGCGCACGCAGCCGATCGTGCCGGCATCCTTGCCGTCCTCGATATGGCTTTCGACCATGCGCGGGTGCCAGCTTGGCAGACCGTTGAAGTCGCGTATGCGCGCCCAAACCTTTTCGACAGGCGCGTCGATGACGCTGGAGATGGTGACTTTCGCCATATGATCGTTCCCTCGCAGATATCTATGTCGCAAGGGTAGAGCGGCGAGCCCGACCGCGCTTATCAATGCGTCTTGAACGCCTATCAATAAGTCTGAAAATGGTTCAGGAAATGGCCCGTGCCGCCTCGCGATAGAGTGTCGGCGGGACGCCGACATGGTCGCGGAAGAAGCGCGAGAAATTGCCCTGCGTGGTGAAGCCGAGATTGCAGGCGACCGAGATCAGCGGCTCGTGCGACCACTGCAGCTGCCGCACGGCTTCCTCCATGCGCAGCGTGTTCCAATAGACGTTGGGCGTCAGATTGGTCTGTTCCTTGAACAGGGCGAAGAAATGCGGCCGCGACAGGCCGACGCTGCGCGCCACGTCGTCGAAGCAGATGCGCTCGCAGACATTGGCTTTCATCAGCTGGATCGCCTTGCGGACGCGGAAGTCCTGCATGGTGTTGACGCGGGCGCGCACCGTCTGCGGTGCGGACGCGTCGGCGGCGTCGAGTACGCTGTCGATGAAGCGCTCGATCTCGTAATTGGCGATGTCGTCGATGCTCTCATTGTCGCTGAGATGGTCGAGAAGGTTACCCGCTGCCCTGTGCAGCCAAGGCTCGAGCGTGATCGCCGGGGCGGAGAACAGCGGCGCGGAGGAAGGCAGTTCGCGGCGCCTTCGGGCCCAGTCCGGATCGATGTAAAAGGCCAGGAACAGGCCGGGCGTGCCGTCGCGGGACAGAGCGTGGCTATGCGGCTGGAAGGAATTGATGCCGGCGGCGGTTCCAGGTCCAAGCCGCACCGTCTCGCGGCCGATGGTCATCTCGCCGGCGGTGCCTTCCAGCCAGATGATGATATGCGCCTCGACATGGGCATGGGTGACGAAGTCGCTGGCGACGTTCAGGACAGAAACATGTCCGAACCGGCCCCAGTAGAGCCTGATCGCTTCCGTCATGGGTATATCCTCCCGCAGGCGACTGGCCTCCCTTCGCCTGCTGCGAGCGATTGTGCGGCGCAGTTTGGGCTTGCGTCAAGACGCATGTGCACGTCCGGGCGCCGGCCATGCGCCGCAGCGGCGGATTTTCAGACCCGGCGATAGGAGGAAGGCGAGCGTTTCAAGGCCGCTATGGGAAGACAGATGCGGTCGGCCGGCGACCAGCGCCGGCGAGGCCTCGAGGCCG
Source organism: Mesorhizobium sp. M0048 (assembly GCF_040323405.1). NCBI lineage: Bacteria > Pseudomonadati > Pseudomonadota > Alphaproteobacteria > Hyphomicrobiales > Phyllobacteriaceae > Mesorhizobium > Mesorhizobium sp. M0048. Next base: position 56,684 of record NZ_JAMYUV010000003.1, read on the forward strand.
GCAATTCAACCGGCGAACGGTCTATGATTCAGCGTCGGGATGCGGCCGAGATTCAGTCGTTGCGCCTGAAATTGCGGATGCGGTCGAACAGCACGGCGAGCAGGATGGCGCCGCCGATGAACACGCCTTGCCAGAAGGCATTGATGCCGAGCAGGCCGAGGCTGTTGCGGATGACCTCGATCAGCGCCGCGCCGACGACCGCGCCGAAGGCTGTGCCCATGCCGCCGGCCAGGTTGGCGCCACCGATGACGGTGGCGGCGATCACCTGAAGCTCCATGCCGTTGCCGAGATTGGTGGTGACCGCGCCCAGCCAGCCGGTCTGAATGATGCCGGCAAGGCCAGCCGCCATTGCCGAGATCATGTAGACGACGACCTTGATCTGGCGCACCGGAACGCCGGTCAGCGTTGCCGCATGCTCGTTGCCGCCGATGGCGAAGATGTGCCGGCCGAATTTCGTCCAGCGCAGCACAAAGCCGGTGATCAACGCCAGCACGATCATGTAAAGCACCGGATTGGCAATGCCGAACACCCAGGCGCCGCCGCCCAGCGCCAGCAGCTTGTCGTGGTCCGGTCCGAACTGGAAGACGACGGTGTTGTTGGAGGCGACCATGGCAAGGCTGCGTGCAATCGACAGCATGCCAAGCGTCACCACGAAGGGCGGAAAGCCGAGATAGGCGATCAGAACCCCGTTGAAGGCGCCGATGATCAGCGCTGTGGCGATCGCAGCGCCAATGCCGATCTCGATGCCGTAGCCGGCATGCATGGTCACGGCCAGCACCATCGAGCACAGGCAAAGCACCGAGCCGACCGACAGGTCGATACCGCCGGTGATGATGACGAAGGTCATGCCAAGCGCCACGATGGCGACGAAGGTGACGTTGCGGGTGATGTTGTAGAGGTTCTTGGTCGTGGCAAAGGAATCCGTTGCCACCGACAGGAACAGGCAGGCGAGGATGACCGCGATCACCACCCAGAAGGTCTGGCTGGCAAACACCTTGCTCAGCAAGGTGTGCTGCTTGTGCGCGATCGTCTGATCAAGGGTGACTGCCATTATCGACCTTTTTTACTCATGGTTGAGGGGTCAATCATACCTGTTCGATGGCGCCGGTGATGAGCCCGGTGACTTCTTCCGGCGAACTCGATGCGATCGTCTTGTCGGCGACCTTGCGGCCGCGCCGCATGACGATGACGCGGTCGGCGACGTCAAAGACGTCGGGCATGCGGTGGCTGATCAGCACGACGGCGATGCCCTGGTCGCGCAAATGGCGGATCAGGTTCAATACCTCGGCGACCTGGCGGACCGAGATCGCCGCCGTCGGCTCGTCCATCAGCACGATCTTGGCCTGCGAAAGCATGGTGCGGGCGATCGCCACCGCTTGCCGCTGGCCGCCCGACATTTGTTTGACCAGGTCGCGCGGGCGGGTTTCGGATTTCAGCTCGGCGAAGATCTGGCCGGCACGCTTGTACATCGCGGCATAGTCGAGGATGCGAAGCGGCCCGAGGCCGCGGCGCAATTCACGGCCGAGATAGACGTTGGCGGCGGCCGTCAGATTGTTGCACAGTGCCAGGTCCTGATGGACGATTTCGATGCCGTGCTGGCGCGCCTCGACCGGCTTGTGCAGGATCAGCTCCTTGCCGTCCATCTGCATCGTGCCATGGCTCGGCGGGAAATTGCCGGCGATCATCTTGACCAGCGTCGACTTGCCGGCGCCGTTGTCGCCCATCAGGCCGACAACCTGTCCGGCCTCGATCGACAACGAAACGTCGTTGACCGCCTGGATGGCGCCAAAATGCTTCGAGATGTTGGTGAGTTCGAGAACCGCCACCAGCCTTCTTGCCTCCCCGTGCTTTGCGGCCTGCGGTTCTGCCGCGGCCATTCGCTCTCCCCAGTTCCTCCCGGAAGCAGCGATTTTGCCCATTTACGCATAAGCCTCCTTGGCGTCAACCACGGCTTCTTTCGAAAAATCAGTTTTGTAGGACAAATAGCATTGACGTCGATGACAAGGCGATATTAGCTAAGTGTCGGAGGAGCTTGCGCCGAGCCACCGGGTTGCCGGAAGGAATCGGTGAGGGTTTGTCGGTCAGGGATTTGGTAACCAGCGATATCTGTCGGTGCCGGTCTGAGACTGAATATGAAAATGCTTATCGACCTGGCTTGGCGACACGAGTGCGACGTCCTCTGTCATCTTGCTCCGGGTCGGTCTGTGTGTGGCGGGCACGCCGTGTCCGTTTGTTTCAAAGGGAGGACTGACATGAGGAAATCACTATTGCTCGCTGCCGCCGCCGTCATGGCGCTGGGTGCCGGGCCGGCTATGGCCAAGAAACAGCTCGTCATCGTCGTGAAGGGTCTCGACAATCCATTCTTCGAGGCCATCCACCAGGGTTGCGAGAAATGGAACAAGGAAAACGCCAGCTCGGAATATGAGTGCTTCTACACCGGACCGGCATCGACCTCGGATGAGGCCGGTGAAGCCCAGATCGTCCAGGACATGCTGAGCAAGCCCGACACGGTGGCGATGGCGATTTCGCCGTCGAACGCGCCATTGATCGCGCAGACGATCAAAAGCGCCAATCCGTCGATCCCGATCATGACCCTCGACGCCGACCTCAGCAAGGAAGACGCGGCGCTGCGCAAGACCTACCTCGGCACCGACAACTACCTGATGGGTCACAAGATCGGCGAATACATCAAGAAGGCCAAGCCGAATGGCGGCAAGATCTGCACCATCGAAGGCAATCCGGCCGCCGACAACATCCTGCGCCGCGCGCAGGGCATGCGTGACGCGCTTTCGGGCAAGGACGGCCTCGCGGCGCTGGCGGGCGAAGGCGGCTGGACGGAAGTTGCGGGTTGCCCGGTGTTCACCAATGACGACGGCGCCAAGGGCGTGCAGGCGATGACCGACATCCTCGCCGCCAATCCCGATCTCGACGCCTTCGGCATCATGGGCGGCTGGCCGCTGTTCGGCGCTCCGCAGCCCTACCGCGACCTGTTCAAGCCGATGGCCGACAAGATCGCCAGCAACGCCTTCGTCATCGGCGCCGCCGACACGATCGGCGACGAGGTGGCGATTGCTCGTGACGGGCTGGTGACCGCGCTGGTTGGCCAGCGGCCGTTCGAGATGGGCTACAAGGCGCCCTCGGTGATGATCGACCTGGTCGACGGCAAGCCGGTCGCCGATCCGGTGTTCACCGGCCTCGACGAATGCACCAAGGACACGGTCGACACCTGCATCCAGAAGTAGGTCGGCAATTTCGGGGCGCCCTTCGACGGGCGCCCCGTTACACATCGTCCATACAAACGCACGAGGCGACGCTGCTTTGGAGCGTAGGCCGCTGCTTTGCCGTGCCCTGAGTTCAGGCTTTCGACAAGCAGTTGCCGGGGAATACCAATGCCGGACGCGACATCAAAAAAGCGACCCGCCAAATTCAAGGCAGAGCCTGGGCGGCCGGCCGTCGTTCGGCGTGCCGATGCCGCACACTTTCCCGGCTCGAGTGTGCATGCGTCGCTGGCCAACGAAATCGGGCTGAGGATCGTGCGCGGCGACTATCCGCCGGGAACCATCCTGCCCAACGAAGCCAAATGGTCCGAGACCTTCGACGTCAGCCGCTCGGCGGTGCGCGAAGCCATAAAAATGCTGATGGCGAAGAGCCTATTGGCGTCACGCCCGAAGATCGGCAGCTGGGTCGAGCCGAAGGAGCGCTGGAACCTGCTCGATCGCGACGTGCTGGCCTGGTATGCGACCTCGCCGGACCGCGAAGTGTTCCTCAGGACCGTGCAGGAATTCCGCCACATCATCGAGCCGGAGGCCAGCGCCTTTGCCGCGATGCGACGCACCGACGAGCAGATGGCCGAGATCAGCCAGGCTTGCCGCGAGATGGGCGAGGCGACCAACCTGCAGGAGCGCACGCGCGCCGACACGCGGTTTCACCTCGCCATCCTGCGCGCCTCGGGCAACGATCTGCTGGTGCCGCTCGGCGTGCTGATCGAATCGGCGCTCGACCATTTGTTCCAGTTCGTCACCCGCGAGACCAGCGATCAGCGGCGGGCGCAGGCACTACACGAGGCGATCGAGAAGAACATCCGCCTGCAGCGACCGGCTGCAGCCCGTGCCGCGGTGCACAGACTTCTCGCCAACACCGACGACGTTATCGGCCGGTCGCGGCGGTGATGGTTGCACAGGGCTGGCGAACTCGGGTGGGACAGGAATTCGGTTTTTATCGTCGCAATGTACTTTGTTCTTGATTTGTGCCGGCAGCTATGCTACTAATTTGGGTATGGTGCGAATTGGCGCCGACGACCCGCCCACCGAGGCGGGTTTTTGTTTTTGGCTTCTTCCGATCGGAAGTGCGCGTGCTTTGGTGCACAGACTTCTCGCCAATACCGACGACGTTATCGGCCGGTTTCGGCGCTGATTCGATCGTTTCTCGGCCAACTGCGTGTAAGTCGGGTCAACCAGCAACGAAGGTCGATCGTTCCCGTCAGTCGCAAATCGCAAATTTAGGAGATTAGCCGAAACCCTCCCTTCGTCATCCCCTCCCTTCGTCATCCCTGGGCGGAGCAAGGAGCGAAGCGACGCGGCGCAGACCCTGGGATCCATGCCGTTACCTTGCGGCAGTGCTCCAGCGGACCAGAACCAAACGCTGCCACCCCCGTCCTGCGAAAAAGCTCGAAGCACTCTGGGACTGGTCGTCTCGATCAATTCGGTCGTCCATTGGCGGAACCAGCGCTTCAGCAGCTTCTGGCTCGCGATCATGGTGGAAGGGCAACGAGCGCAATGGCGGATACAAGCGCCGTTCTGAGCCGCTGCATTCTTCGGCTGATGTCACGGCATGGATCCCAGGGTCTGCGCGACGTCGCTTCGCTCCTGCTCCGCCCTTGGATGACGAAGGTGTGGTGTCATGTGGCTAATCGCCAGCGTTGGAGATTGGCGGCTGTAGCTGGTCGGCAGCGAACGTCTACAGTTGCGACCACTCCCAGGCGTTAATCCCAACGTTCTCAGATCGTCTGCTTCTTGCCGTCCCTGGTCGGCATCAGGTCGACGCCGTTGACCTTGCCGATATGCGTGGCCAGCATCGGCACGTACTGGTCGGCGGGGCCGGCCGCGAAGGCGCCTGCGAAGGCGTTCTTGGTGGCGTTGCCGAGCGGGTTGGCGATACCGGCGGCACCCGCCATCGATTCGAGATAGGTGAGATCCTTGAAGGCGTTGGCGATGGTGAATTTGTGGGCGTCGCGGTCGCCTTCCAGCGTCCAGCGCATGAAGGTCTGGTAGAAGCCGCAGTCCATGCGGCCGTTGCGGATGACGCTGTCGAAGCGCGGCGGCGAGATGCCGACCTTCTGCGCCAGCGCCAGCGCTTCGGAATAGATCGCGGCGTAGCCGAGCGAAATGAAGTTGTTGAGCAGCTTCATGCGGTGGCCGTCGCCGGTGTCGCCGATATGGACGATGCGCCCGGCCCAGGTTTCGAGCACCGGCCTCAGCCGGGCAAAGACTGCATCGGGCGCGCCGACCATGGTGTCTAGCGTGCCTTCCCAAGCCTCCTTCGGCGTGCGGCTGAGCGGGGCATCGACATAATCGACGCCGAGCCCCTTGAGCTCGGCGGCCAGCGCCACCGTCGAGACAGGATCCGAGGTCGAGCAGTCGACGATAACCGATCCCTGCTTCAGGCCTTCCTTGAGGCCGCCTGGGCCGCGGATGATGGCTTCCACCTCGCGCGAGCCGGTGACGCAAATGAAGACGATGTCGGATGCCGCTGCCACGTCGCGCGAGGTCGTCGCCTCCCTGGCGCCGCGGCCGAGCAGGTCTTGCGCCGGCGCGCGGTTCTTGCGGCCGAGAAACGTCAGCGGATAGCCCTTGTCGACGATGTTCTTCGCGATCCCGTGTCCCATCAGGCCAAGCCCGATGAAGCCGATCTTTTCGCTCGCGGCGGTAGTGTTCATGTCGTTTCGTCCTATTTTGCAATGATGGATGACGGCGCTGCAGCTTGCCGGCGAATTGTTGAAGCGGGTTTTTGCCGCATGCCGTGGCAGGCGATTGCAGAGTTCGGTATTGTCTGACAATACACATGAATCTTAGGAGAGCAAAATGACGAAGCGGATCATGTTCACCGGCGGCAGCGGCAAGGCCGGGCGCCACGTCGTGCAGTATCTGGTCGAGCAGGGCTGCCAGGTGCTCAACATCGACACCAAGCCGCTCGACAATCCCAAGGTGCGCACGCTGATCACCGACATCACCGACAGCGGGCAGGTGTTCAATGCGCTGTCGAGCTATATGGGCCTGCATGAATTCGATCCTTCGCTGCGTTCGCAGCCGGTCGATGCCGTGGTGCATTTCGCGGCGATCCCGCGCATCATGATCACGCCCGACAACGAGGTGTTCCGCATCAACGCGCTCGGCACCTACAACGTCATCGAGGCTGCGGTGAAGCTCGGCATCCGCAAGGTGGTGATCGCCTCCAGCGAAACCACCTACGGCCTGGTCTTCGCCAACGAACCGCGCGATCCGACGCATTTTCCGCTCGACGAGGAATACGACGTCGATCCGATGGACAGCTATGCGCTGTCTAAGGTCGTCAACGAGAAGACCGCGCGGGCGTTTGCACAACGCGATGGCAGCGACATCTATGCCCTGCGCATCGGCAACGTCATCGAGCCGCATGAATATTCGCTGTTTCCGAAATGGTTCGCCGATCCGGGTTTCCGCAAGCGCATCGCCTGGAGCTATATCGACGCGCGCGACCTCGGCCAGATCACGCTGCGCGCCATCGAGAAGGACGGGCTCGGCTATCAGGTGTTTAACGCCGCCAATGACGACACCTCGTCCGACCTGCCGACGGCCGAACTTTTGAAGCGGTTTTATCCCGACGTGCCCGTCAAGGGCGATCTTGGCGAATACGAGACGCTGCTCTCCAACCGCAAGGCGCGCGACATGCTCGGCTTCCGGCCTGAGCACAGCTGGCGGAAATACGTCAAGGCGAGCTGACTGGCGCGCAGCTGACGCGGAGCCGGCACTGGGCCAGCCCCGATTTTTCGTCACGAGGCTAGGCTCGCGCGTTTGCCGCGCGCGGGCAATCGAGCTACTTGTCTTTCCAGAATTCGGCCTGGAGCTGCGCCGCTTCGTCGGCAAGCAGCGGGCCGACGACTTCAGTCGGACGCTGCCCGGCTTCGAAGACGATCCTGCAGGGCAGGTCGAGCGTGGGATTCTCGACATGTGCACCCGTTACCCGCTTGAGGTCATGTTCGCTCTGCCCAAAGACGACCCGTCCGATGCCCGCCCAATAGATTGTCCCAGAGCACATCGCGCAAGGTTCGGCCGAGGTGTAGAGGGTGCAGGAAGCCAGCTTTTCGAGACTGACATTCATCGCCGCCCACGAGGCCAGCAGCCTTTCGGCGTGAGCGGTGCGGTCGCCGCCGCCGGCTTTGTAACCGTTGGGCTGCTCGCGCAACACATTGCCGTCCTTGTCGGCGAGGAGCGAACCAAAGGGATGTTCGCCAGCATCGCGGGCTCGGCGCGCGACTTCGAACGCCTGACGGAGCAAACGCTCATCATAGGGCCGTTGTGGCATCGGCAGATCCTCCGCCGCTTGACCATAGTGCCGAACAATCCCCCGACACAAGTCAGCAGCCTGGGCGGTAGTGAGTCAGTTTCACGCGCCCCGACCAGCGATGGCACCGAAGGCGGGAAAGCGCGGGCCATACAAAGCGTACCGGTGGCGATTAGCGCATTGGCAACCTCTTGCGTACGCACTATGTTCTAGTGACAAATCAGCAGGAGGCACGAATGGGCGACCACAACCTTTCTAGACTCGTTGAGCTAGCAAAGGGCGTTCACATGAACGACGAGCAGCGCAACGAACAGCGCAACAGCTTCGTGTACGGAAACACGAAGATCGAAAATAGCAATGTGACGCGTGAACTGGTGGAAGAAATCTCGCATCGTGTGCCGAGAGAAGCTGTCCACGGCCGGTAGAGAGTAAAGCGTGGCGGTCGATCACAACACACGGCTTGAGATTGAAAATGGATTTCGCCAGTACGACCTAACGCTAGATGTCATTCGTTACTATTTGGAACCCGATCGGCCGTTCGCCCTTCGGGTTCCTTTAATTTTGGACCTGCAGCGAGAGGCTGTTCAGGGAATAGAAGCCGAGCCCGGGGAAATACGCAAAAACCCCGCCGGCATCCACAAGAGTAAGCACTCGCCGCCGCCGCCTCATTTGGTGACAACGCACCTAACCGAATTTTGTGATTACATAAACGACAATTGGCACGAGCGAACTGCGTTTTATCTATCAGCGTATGCCATGTGGCGGCTGAATTGGATTCACCCGTTTGCTGACGGAAATGGCCGCACCTCTCGAGCATTATCCTACTTATTGTTGAGCACTAAATTGGGTTACGTGTTGCCGGGGTCCCCAACAATCCCTCAACAAATCGAGACCGATAATAGCCATTACATTGAGGCTCTCGAAATGGCCGATGAGGCTGCTAGCAATGGTGAAGAGGACATCAGTGAGATGGAGAATATGATTCGCGCAATGCTCGCGAAACAGCTCATTTCCGTCATCGACCAAGCCGGCGGCCAAATTTCAAACTGACCAACTTCCCGCTCAGGCTCAAGCCTCGTTCCGATTGGGCCGTTGAGCCAGCCAGATGCTGCCGATGACGAAAACGACGCCGGCGATTTGAGGCAAGGTCAGCGTCTGATCCAGGAATACCCATCCAAGCAGCACGGCGGTCACCGGGCTGAGGAAAAGCAGCGATGACACCACTGCGGATTCTAGTCGCGCAATGCCCCGGAACCAGAGGACATAGGTCAGCGCCGCACCGATCAGCCCGAGCCACGCCAGTCCAAGCAGGTTGGGGCCGGTCGGGAGCGGGATGGACGATTCGAAAAGCAGAGCCACTGGAACGAGAAGCAGACCGCCGGCGGTCAGCTGCCATGCCGTGAAGGTAAGCAGCGATACTGGCGGTTGCCACTTACGGGCCAATACGCTTCCGAAGGCCATGGAGGCCGCCCCGGCGACGCCGGCGGCAACGCCGGCCGCATCGAGCGTCGCGTTCGGGGTCAGCACCAGCAACGCGACACCTGCGATCCCGACAAGGGCGGCGACGATCGCCAACCGGCGGACAGGGCTGTCAAGCAGGGCAGCAGCAAGGAAAATCACGATCAACGGCTGGACCGACAGCACGGTCGCGGCGACCCCGCCCGGAAGCCGGTAGGCGGCGACAAACAACAGGCTCAGGAAGATCGAGATGTTGAGGGCTCCGAGCAGGAAACTGCGTAGCCACCAGATGCCCGTCGGCAGTTGCCGAACGATCGCGAGCAGCAGCAATCCGGCGGGCAAGGCTCGCAGCATTGCAACCGTCATCGGCGAAAAGTTCGGCAGGAACTGCGTGGTGACGATGTAGGTGCTGCCCCATATTGCGGGTGCAAGGGCTGTAAGCAACAGATCGGAACGGTGCGTTTTCATAAGATTTCCAGTACTTCGGCAAGGGGGCGACGCGGCTTTTGCGGCCAGTTTCCGGGCGCGGCGCGGCCGACTGCGATGAGCATCACCGGCACTTCATTGCGCCCAAGGCCAAACTCGCGCGCCACGCCTTCGGCATCGAAGCCGGCCATCGGACCGGAGACGAGCCCCAGCGCTTCGGCCGCGAAAATCAGCGTTGCAGCGCCGAGCGTTGCCGAGCGCACCGCCTCGTCGCGGGCCGCTAGAGGATCGGCATATTGGGCGCGGGCGCCCTCCCGCCAGCCCGAAGCCATATCCGCCGGCATGAAGCCGGCTTCGACGAAAGGACGCAGCCTGGCATTGAGGGCAGCGTGGTCGGGCAGTACGCCGCAGACGATGAAGGTGACCGCTGCTTCCTGCACCTTGGCCTGGCCATGGGCCACGCTGCGCAACCGCGCCTTTGCTTCCGGCGTCCGCACGGCGATGAACCGCCAATTCTGAAGGTTGTAGGCGCTTGGCGCGCGCGTTGCGAGGCGTGCCAGTTCCTCGACCTCGGCATCCGTCAATGCGTGCGAGGCATCGAACCGATTGGCCGACATGCGCCGCTCGATCAGGGAGATTGTGGGGTTGGTCATCATGTCGTTCCGAATTGAGCAAGCCGTTCGGATAGCAGATAGAGAATTTACCAACGAGCGATAATACGCGATAATTGAAAGACATTGTTTACTAGAAGAGAATGATGAGATGGATCGCCTGACGGCGTTGCAGGTTTTCCGCCATGTGGCGGAACTGAACAGCTTTGCCGAAGCCGGACGGCGGCTCGGTCTCTCTCCTCCCGCGGTCAGCAAGAACATCGCCGAATTGGAGGCGCATCTGGGGGTGCGGCTTATCAACCGGACAACGCGGCGCATGGCCCTGACCGAAGAAGGCAGAATCTATCTGGAGCATGTCACGCAGGGGCTCGATGCGCTGGCCAGGGCCGACCAGGTCCTCGCCCCGGTCAAGACGGCGCCGAGCGGCACGTTGCGGGTCAGCGCGCCGATGACTGTCACGTTGACGCGGCTTTCGGCTGCCATCCCCGCGTTCCTATCGCGCTATCCCGATTTGAAACTCGATCTGCATCTTGACGACAGGCGCGTCGATATCGTGCGGGAGGGATTTGACCTGGCCATTCGCGGCAGCGACAATCTCGAGGATTCCAGCCTGGTCGCGAGAAAGCTTGCGGTCATGCCACACGTGCTTTGCGCAGCTCCGTCCTATTTCGAGGAGCATGGCCGGCCCAAGACGCCTGCCGATTTGAAGGCGGCCAATTGCATCCGGTTCAGCCTCTCGGGGCATGCGGACATATGGGAATTCCGCAAGGACGGCCGCATCGAGCGGATCGCCATCGACGGACGATACACGGTCTCGTCAAGCCTTGCGGTGCGCGATGCGCTGCGCGCCGGCTTCGGCGTCAGCCTGATCCCTTATCCCTATGTCGAGAGCGACCTGAAAGCAGGCCGGCTGCAATCGGCTCTGGATGACTGGGAAAAGGTCGAAACCACGCTCTACGCGGTCTATCCGGCACGGCAGCATCTTGCCCCGAAAATCCGCGTCTTCCTAGATTTCCTGATCGAGGAATTCAATCGGAACAAAGAGAAGCTGTTTGTGCCGCTCCGGCGTGAGCGCTCGGCGAAGCGCGGTGTCGGGGAGGGGACTGAGGCGGAAAACCAAACTGAGATATTGCCGTCGATTTCATCTCCTTGACACGCCTCCAAATCCGGACTTTGTGGAGCTATGCAGGACGCGAAGCCGAACAAGGGAAAGACAGCGGCCGAGGCGTTCGCCGAACGCACGAGCGGTATTCGCCGGGCCGATGCGGCGCGCATACCCGGGTCGAGCGTTCACGCGTCGCTGGCCAACGAAATCGGGCTGAGGATCGTGCGCGGCGACTATCCGCCGGGAACCATCCTGCCCAACGAAGCCAAATGGTCCGAGACCTTCGACGTCAGCCGCTCGGCGGTGCGCGAAGCCATAAAAATGCTGATGGCCAAGAGCCTGCTGTCGTCACGTCCCAAAATCGGCAGCTGGGTCGAGCCGAAGGAGCGCTGGAACCTGCTCGATCGCGACGTGCTGGCCTGGTACGCGACCTCGCCGGATCGCGAGGTGTTCCTCAGGACCGTGCAGGAATTCCGCCACATCATCGAGCCGGAGGCCAGCGCCTTTGCCGCCATGCGGCGCACCGACGAGCAGATGGCCGAGATCAGCCAGGCCTGCCGCGAGATGGGCGAGGCGACCAATCTGCAGGAGCGCACGCGCGCCGACACGCGGTTTCACCTCGCCATCCTGCGCGCCTCGGGCAACGATCTGCTGGTGCCGCTCGGCGTGCTGATCGAATCGGCGTTCGATCATCTGTTCGCTTTTACGACGCGGGAACTCGACGATTTGCAGCATGCCCAGAGGCTGCACGAGGCAATCGAGAAGAGCATCCGCCTGCAGCGGCCAGACGCGGCGCGCAATGCGGTGCGCAAGCTGCTGGCCAATACCGACAGCGTCATCAAGTCCAGGTAGCGGCCGTTCGGCTACAGGTTGAGCGCTCAGTCGAAGGGTGCGGTCGCCAGATGCTGCCATGTCAGGCCGAGCAGCAGCTCCTGGTCGCGGGCGGCGTGTTCGGGCGGGTTGACGACGGGGTCGCCATTGACGATGGCCGCCCGGAAGCCACGCATCTCCTCGACGAAGGCTTCTGCGTAGCCGGCGCGCAAATCACGCTTCGACAGTATGTGACCGTCCGAGGTCGTCACCGTCAGCCGGGTTGGATGATGGTTGAGCCAGGGCGAGGGGAATTCGAGCTCGAGGCTGGTATCGTCGAAGAACAGCGTGATCCGCTCCTTGTAATCGGCGAGCTTGGGCACGGTGAGATGGGTCATGGTCCACAGCGCCTGCCCGTCCAGCAACTTGACTGCGCCCTGGCCGCCGTCGCCATTGGCAAAGATCTGCGCGCCGACGACCTCGCCGTCCGGCACGCCGAGCGCGTCGAGCAGGCCGTGGACGGCGTTGACGTCGTGAATCAAGGCCGAGCTGTAAGCGCCGATAAATCCACGGAAAGCGAGCTTCGTCACAGGGATACCGATGGCGTATTCGACCTGGCGCTTCTGCTTGGCGGCGACAGCGGCGATCAGGTCGTTGGGGATATCGGTGCCGCGCCTGTAGGGCTGGTGGGTGATGAACGGCCAGGCGTCGGGATCGTTTACCTCCACCGAGACCGCGCGCAGCGTGCTCGATGTTCCAGGCAGCGAAGCGAGCGCCAGCCGGTAATTCGGGTCGAAGCGCTTCATATAGCCGACCTGAACGATTTTCCTGGCGGCGTCGCGCGCGGCGACGATCCCGGCGATTTCCGCCAGCGAATAGCAAAGCGGCTTTTCGCAAAAGACATGCAGGCCAACCGCCAGCGCCGCCAGCACCTGTTCGTGATGTAGCGGGTCCGGCGAGCCGATCACCACCGCGTCGAGGCTTTGGTCGAAGAGCTGGTCGATCGTTTCGAAATTGGCAATGCCATGCGTGTCGGTGACGAACTGCCGCGAGATCCTGGAGGGATCGGCGACCCCGACCAGCTCGAACAATTCACTGAGGCGCAGCAGATTGGGAATATGCTCGAGCTGCGAGATCATGCCGGCGCCGACGACCCCGACGCGTATCCTGCTCATTGGATCATTCCCCGCAATGTCCTGATGTCAGCTCAAGGCGCCGCAGGCGGCCGGTTGCCGATCTGGGCGAGCAGGCCGGCAATCTCCGCCTCGACCGCCTTCAGATCCTCGCCGCCCGACATGATCGAGATGACCTCGTCGCGCGAGATCTCCGACTTGGCGTAGGTACCGCGATTGCGGCCGCGGTTGAGCAGGGTGAAGGTGTCGCCGACCGGATAGGCATGGTGGATGTTGTGGCTGATGAAAATGACGGCCAGGCCCCGCATGCGCGCTTCGATGATGAATTTCAGCACCATCGCCGCCTGGTGGACGCCGAGTGCGGAGGTCGGCTCGTCGAGGATCAGCACGCGCGCACCAAAATGCACGGCGCGGGCGATCGCCACTGACTGGCGCTCGCCGCCCGACAGCGTGCCGACGGCTTGCGTCGGATCGCGCACGTCGATGCCGATATCGGCCATCGCCTGCCTGGCGATGGTGTTGGCGCGCTCCTTGTCGATGCGCGAGAAGGGCAGGCTGCTTTTGGTCGGCTCGCGGCCGAGGAAGAAGTTACGGGTGATCGACATCAGCGAGATCATGCCGAGATCCTGGAACACCGTTGCCACGCCGAGCTCCTGCGCGTCGCGCGGGCTGCGGAAGGTGACCGGCTTGCCGTCGACCAGGATTTCGCCCTTGGTCGGCCGGTAGACGCCGGACAGAACCTTGATCAGTGTCGACTTGCCGGCGCCGTTATCGCCAAGCAGGCAGTGGACCTCGCCCGGATAGACCTTGATGTCGATGTCCTGGAGGGCGCGCACCGAACCGAAATTGACGCTGACGCCGCGCAGTTCCATTGCTGGCGCGGTCATTTGGGCCGGCTCGGTCATTTGCCACCTCCGCGGCCGAGCGCCTTCAGCCTGATGTAGTTGTTGACCAGCACGGCCATCAGGATGACGATGCCGAGGAAGACCTTGAACCAGTCAGTGTCGATGCCGGTGTAGAAGATGCCCATCTGCACCAGCCCGAAGATCAGCGCGCCGAACAGCACGCCATAGACGGTGCCGTAGCCGCCGGTGAGCAGCACGCCGCCGATGACGGCGGCGATGATCGCCTCGAATTCCTTGAGCAGGCCGCGCGTGGTGTCGGCGGAGCCCGCCTCCATCACCTGGATGGTGGCAAGCAGCGTCGCCGCGCAGGCGGTGTAGATGAACAGGCTGATCTTGACGCGATCGACCGGCACGCCAACGTTGCGGGCTGCGATCAGGTCGCCGCCAGTGGCGAAGATCCAGTTGCCGTATTTCGTCTGGGTCAGCACGTAGCCGGCCAGCGCCGTCAGGCCAAGCCACCAGACGATCGACATCGGAATGCCGGCGACGAACGGGATGCCGTCGCTACGGGTGGCGATCCAGCCTTGCGCGCCCATCCAGTGGAACAGGCCGGTGAGCAGATGGCCGTTGAAAATGCCGGCCGTCGCCGGATCCGGTGCGCCCTCGAGTATGTAGGGGATCTGGGTGCGGCCGGTGACGGCGCGGGTGATGCCGATCGACAGTCCGCGCAGGATATAGAGCGTGGCCAGCGTGACGATGAAGGAGGGCAGGCGCGTCTTCACCACGATCAGGCCATTGAGATAGCCGGTGAGGATGGCAACGGCGAAGGCGCAGGCGATGCCGCCCCATAGCGGCAGTCCCCAGTACTTCACCGTCAGCCCGATGACAACACCGGCGAAGCCGACCATGGAGCCGACCGAAAGATCGAACTCGCCGGCGATGATGAGGAGTGCTGCCGCGGTGGCGACGATGCCGAGCTCCGCCGACAGCGTCAGGAAGGTCATTGACCCCTGCAGCGAATAGAGGTTCGCCGCGCCCGGCAGCAGCGCAAAGATGATGATCGTCGCAAGCAGCCCACCGGCGGCACCGGCTTCCGGCCGGCGCAGCCACTGGGTCAGCTTGTCGGTGCTGGCCAACCGTTCGTCGGCGCCGGCGGCCCGCTTCGACGTCATGCCGAAGCGGTCGGTCGCCTTCAGTTCACCAGGAGATATCGCCTTGTCTTCCACGACTGCCATTAGGCTCTCCAATCGCTCAAATCGCAATCTTCGAACGAACGGGAGAGCGCTTGGCGCATTCTCCCGTTCCGTCGGAGCGCTCGCCTAAATTTTGATGCATGTCATTACCGCAAAACCGCTGCACACTTTTGCGCGACTGCTTTAGCGGATGCCCTCTTTGGCGAGCGCCAGGATCGC
Source organism: Mesorhizobium sp. M0048 (assembly GCF_040323405.1). Lineage (NCBI taxonomy): Bacteria > Pseudomonadati > Pseudomonadota > Alphaproteobacteria > Hyphomicrobiales > Phyllobacteriaceae > Mesorhizobium > Mesorhizobium sp. M0048. The sequence goes on from NZ_JAMYUV010000003.1 coordinate 72,023, forward strand.
CTTGGCTTTTTCCGGCGAGTCGATGAACAGCGGTCCGGTATAGGCGTTGTTCTGCGGCCAGAAGCCGTGCGTCGCCTGCTCGACCAGATAGATCACCGGCAGATAGCCCATCAGATATTGCTGGGCGTCCATGCCGAAGCCCATTTCGCCAGCGACGACAGAGTCGAGAACCTCCGGGCTGATGTCGAAGGTATAGAGCTTGAGCTTGCCGAACAGTTCCTTGTCGCGGAACATCGGGATCAGCGGATTGGCGGCAGTGGCGCCAAGCGCGAAGACGGCCTGCGTGTCGGGATGTGCCGACAGATAGGCTTCCGTGCGGCGCTGAATGTCTGCGGGATCGGGCGCTACGGCCAGAACCTCGGTGCCGCCGCCGGATGGCTTCAGCCCGTCATTGAGGCCCTGGCAGCGCTGGTCGAGGCTGACATTGCCGACTTCGTGATTGATGCAAACGACCTTCAGCGTGCCTTCCTTGGCCAGCCGCTCGCCGGCCTTCTTGCCGGAATCATATTCGGAAACGGTGCCGACATAGAGCGTCGTGCCGAGCTCGGCGCCTTCCTTTTCGCCGGAATCCAGAACCACCATGGGAATATTGGCGGCAAGCCCGGATTTGACCGATTTGCCGAGCGCATTGGCGTCGGCGATGGAGACGGCGATACCGTCCGGCTTGGTGGCGATGGCGGCGTCGAGAAGCCGGGCCTGCTCGACCACGTCGAAGACCTGCGGCGCGTAATATTCGACCTTGGCGCCGGTAAGGGCGGCCGCGTCATCGACGCCGCGCTTGACCACCGACCAATAGGGATCGGACGCCGACCCATGCACCACGAAGGTGATGCGCACGTCCTTCGGATCCTTGAGCCCCGCGGCATGCGCAATGCCTGTCATCAGGCCCGCCGAGACGAAGGCGCCCAATGCCACTTTCAGAAGAGTTTTCATCTTATTCTCCCATTTGTCGTTGCAGTTCCAATCCCTCTGGCGCCGTTTTCCGGCCGCGACGATCGGCTCACGTCGCGGATCGGGTGGCCGCTTTGCGGGCCTTTGCCGATGCCAATCGCTGTTCGCCCGCGGTGTTGCCGCGGGCTGTCGTTGATAATCGCCCGGCCGAGAGTGCGGCGCGAAGCTCCTCGCGCAACGGCTTCATGCCGATGACGTCGATCGGCTGTGCGGCGAGCCAGTCGCGAAAGCCCTGGTCGCGGAACAGCTCGTACTCTTCGGTGCGGATATAGGCGGAGCGCGGCTCGATCAGCTCGAGTTCACCGGGCGCGTTGCAATGCAGGCAAAAGAAGGTCAGGCCCTCGCGCACACCCTCGATGAGCGCTTTGTAAGCCGGCTCGATCGGCCTGGAACGCGGCCGGCCCCAGGTCGTCTGGATGGCGGCGTCGAAAATGGCAAAGCCGCCGGCACGGGCCAGCGCCACGCCGCGCTGGAACGCCTCCTCGGTGACGCCGACCAGATTGTCGTTGGGGGAATAGGCGGACAGGGTCTTGGTCAACAGCACGGGCAGCTGATATTCGAGCCCGAGCTTGATGTAGATGTCGCAAAATTCCGGCGACAATGCCGCGCCCATATGCGCGTCGAGATGGGTGACGTCGATGCCGGCGCGATAGGCGGTGTCGATCTGGGCGCGAAGCTCGGCCTCGACCGCCTGCGGCACCGCCTTGCGGCGCGTGGTCGCCACGTCGGGCCAGAAGAAGCCGAACTCGTCGGTCAGGCCGGCCGCCCGCGACGGCGCGGTCAACGGCCGCCATTTGTAATGCTGCTTCTCGCTGTTCAGCGTCAGGTGAACGCCAAGGTCAGGGGCAGGTTTGGCGACGGCGCTCTCGGCCATTTCGAGGAACCACGGGCATGGCACCATCACCGCGCCGGAACTGCAGACACCCAGCCCGCTCAATTCGAGGAAGGCGCTGTTGGCGCCGTGGCACATGCCGACATCGTCCTCGTGGAGCACGATCCGTTTGCTGGAGCCGGCGGCGTTCACGACCGGCCGCCTTCCCGCCGGCGCGCCGGTTTCGAGGGTCTTCCAAAGTGTGTCCCGTATTTCATGGAACCAACCGTTTGCCCAACTGGCCGGAATGGAACGCCGAAAGTTGGGTTTCCGACAGGGCCACTTTGGCGAATTCGGATGGGTACGATTTGCCTGCCGGCTGAGACACTTAGCTACCGATTTCCCCAATCACGGTTCAAAACCAGTCATAGGAACCGTCTTCCGGGCGCAGATGGCTTGGTCGAATAGCGGCGGAGTGGTTCTTTCAAACTGTGCCGACAAGCCTACAGCTGTCCACACCATCAAGCGACCACATTATCAAGAGCCTTGGAGGCCTGTCATGTACACCGCCGGCGAAGAGGAAATCGAAGCCATTGCCAGGGTGATCCGCTCGGGCGCGCTGTTTCGTTACGGCAAGGACAGCGAATGCGACCGCTTCGAGGCCCGCTATGCGCAGCATCTTGGCGTCGAGCATTTCGCACTGGCCGCCAGCGGCACCTATGGGCTCGCCGCCGGCCTGATCGGGCTCGGCATCGGCCCGGGGGACGAAGTGCTGGTTCCCGCGCACACCTATATGGCGACAGCGACCGCGGTGCTGTCGGTCGGGGCCATTCCCGTCATCGTCGATATCGACGAGAGCCTGACCATCGATCCCATCGCTTTGCGCGACGCCATCGGGCCGCGCACCAGGGCGATCATCCCGGTGCATATGTGGGGCGCGGCCTGCAACATGAATGCGATCATGGACATTGCTGCCAAGCGCGGCTTGCTGGTGCTGGAGGATGTCTGCCAAGGCATCGGCGGCGGCTATGAGGGCCGCAAGCTCGGCTCGATCGGCCATGCCGGCGCCTATTCCTTCAACTATTTCAAGAACATGACCTCGGGTGAGGGCGGCGGCATCGCCACCAGCGACCCGAAAGTGGCGGAACGGGCGCGCTGCGCAATCGACCCTTGCCATTTCTACTGGCAGGGCAGAAGCGACAGCATCAAACCCTTCGCCGGCATCGGCGCGCGTGCTTCCGAACTGATGGGGGCGATGCTCAACGTCCAACTCGACCGGCTGGACGGCATCATCGAGGCGATGCGAGCCGAGAAGAAGACGGTGCTGGCCGGTACCCGCCACCTTAGCAATCTTGGGCTGACGACGTCGCCGATGAACAGCGCGGACGACGATTGTGCCGCACAGGTGATGTACCTGCTGCCGAGCGAGCAGGCGGCGCAGACTTTTTCGAAAACCATTCCGAGCGTCATCGCCGGCAAGACCGGCCGTCACAATTTTACTCAGTGGGACCAGGTGCTGATGCATGAAGGCGCGCATCATCCGGCGCTCAATCCTTACGCACTGCCCGAGAACCAAGGCCTGCGGCTGGATTATTCCGACGACCTCGGCAAGCGCTCGCTCGACATCCTCAACCGCACCGTGATGGTCGCCATGAACCCGGCGCACAGCGATACCGACATTCAGGACATGATCCACAACATCGACGCGGCGGCGCGGGTGGCGCTGGAGAATGCTTCGCTCGATGATATCGAATTGCGCAAGGCGGCACCGGTTGACCTGCAGAAGTTCGACAGTGTGAACTAGACCAGTTCCGGCGCGGTTTGCTCCCCTGCGGTCGAGTTCCTTGTCCGGTGGCCGGGCGAGGATTCCGGCCGGCATTACCGGTCGCCAAAAAATCCGCAGGCCCGTGTCGGATAGGCCGGGCTCCGCTCGTCCTAGGGGGCATCGATCACCAACACGGAGGATTAACGATATGCCCGGCACCGTACGGCTGCACCGCGTTCTGACAACAAGCCCGGAGAAAGTCTACCGCGCGTTCCTCGAAGCAGATGCACTTGCGAAATGGCTTCCGCCGGACGGCTTCACCTGCACGGTTCATCACTTCGAGGCGAAAGTCGGCGGTACGTTCAAAATGTCCTTCCGCAACTTCACCACCGGCGACAGCCACTCGTTCGGCGGCGAATATGTCGAGCTCGTCCCCAATGAGCAGCTGCGCTACACCGACCGCTTCGACGACCCCAACCTGGCCGGCGAGATCGAGGTGACCGTGACATTGAAGAAAGTGTCGGTCGGCACCGAAGTGAATATCACGCAGGCAGGTATTCCAGACGCCATCCCGGTTGAGGCCTGCTATCTCGGCTGGCAGGAGTCGCTGCGAAATCTGGCGAAGCTCGTTGAACCCGAGATCAACCAGTAAGATAAAGCGCTGCCCTGGCGGGTTGGCGTCGCTAACCGGAAACCCAGGGATGACGCCGTTCTTCCCACCCAACATGCGCCGGGGCCGGAAAGGCGGGATCGGCGAAGCAGCCGACCGCGACGGCGATCCATTCAGGCTTTCGCTCGGGCTCCCAGAAGACGCTCGAGCCGCAGCCCGGGCAGAAATGGAAAATGACGTGATGGCCGCTCCGAGCCGATCGCCTGTAGGTACTGGCGTCGCCTTCGGCTTCTACCTTGTCGCGCGCAAAGAAGGCGGCGACGCCGTATGTGCTGCCGGTCCGTTTCTGGCAGTCGAGGCAGTGGCACTGTGCGACCAGTTGCGGCTCTCCGTTACAGGAGATACTCAGTTGCCCACAGGCACAGGATGCGGTTCTCATGGCAATCCTCATGGTTCAGATGAATGCGTGCCCGCCGTACCGGCGGTGGGCATGCTTCTGGTTTTCGGGGTGGTTCGGCCTTGGGAAGCGCGCTTTGCGCGAACGCCGAAAAACAAGGACCGACGCCCCACCTTCCTAATCACTGCGGGCGATTGACTCAACCCCGCGGTGAACGAGATGGAGAGCCGGCTCTAGCTTCTGTCCAATCTTAGAAACGCGGCGCGCAGCGCCAGCACGGCGCGCAGGATCTGGCGTTCGTCCATCGCTGCATAGCCGAGCAACAGGCCGTGCTCGGGTTCTGTGGAATGGTAGTTGATCGAGATGCCCTGGACGTCGAGCCCTTCCTTGACGGCCGCGGCAACCACGTCGCTGTCCTTATAGGGCCTGACGAAGCTCGCCAGCAGCTGCATGCCGGAATCGTTTTCCGTGACGGTCAGCCATTCGGCCAGATGCTCCTGGCATAGCTTGACGAAGTTCGCCTGCCGGCGCGCATAGAGCCGGCGCATGCGTTTGAGATGCGTGGCGAAATAGCCCTGGGTGATGAAGTCGTTGACCGTTGCCTGCAGGATCAGCGGCGCGAACTGACCGGTGATGCTCACCGCCCGGTCGAAGGGCACCGACAATTCGCGCGGCACGATCAGATAACCGATGCGCAGCGCCGGGATCAGCGTCTTGCCGAAGCTGCCGATATAGACGACGCGGTCGGCATGATCGAGCCCGCGCAGCGCCGGCACCGGCCGGCCGCGGAACCGGTATTCGCCGTCATAGTCATCCTCGACGATCCAGGCGCCGTTGCGTTCGGCGATGTCGAGCAACTGCAATCGCTCCTCGATGCGCATGATGGTGCCGAACGGCCACTGGCAGGATGGCGTCACATAGATCAGCCGCGGCGGCGGCAGCTCCGGATCGGCAAGATGCCAGCCGCGCCGGTCGACCTTCAACGGTGCCAGCCTGGCGCCGCTGGCGAGAAAGGCGCTCTTGGCGCCGAGATAGCCGGGCTCCTCCATCCAGACATGGTCGCCTTCGTCCATCAGCACGCGCGAGACGAGATCGAGTGCTGCTTGCGCACCGGTGACGATGATCACCTGGTCGGCGGTGCAGCTGATGCCGCGCGACAGGCCGATGGTCGAGGCAATGGCCTGACGCAGGCCGGGGTGGCCGGCAAAGGAGAGATAACCAAGCAGGCTCTCGTCGCGGCTGCGTGCATTGCGCACCAGAAGGCTTGACCAGATGGTGAACGGAAACGATGCCGTTTCAGGCACGCCCGGATGGAAATTGATGACGCCGGCATTACGCGGCGGTTGCGGGCCGTTGACGATGGTCTGACCGCGCCGCGACAGCTTTTGCGGCGCTGCCAGTCCGGCGCGCAGGGATGCCAAGGGGCGGTTCTGCTGGATCGGCGCCACCCAGGTGCCCGATCCGGCACGCGCCTCGATAAAACCTTCGGCAAGGAGCTGGTCATAGGCGGCGATGACCGTGTTGCGCCCGACCTTCAGATCTTCGGCCAGCGAGCGCGTCGACGGCAGCAGCGTGTTCTGCGGGATCTGGCCGTCAAGGATGAAGCGTCGCAAGGCGCCGTAGATCTGACGATGCATCGGTTCTTCCGAAGCACGGTCGACCGACATGATGTCGAGGGAAAGGCGCATGTGGTCGGCCACGGCACTATCCCCCGACGGACCGGGCGGCGCGGGCGATCTTTTCCTCGTTGAGCCGGCAGACAGTGTCGAGCACCAGTCGCCTGGTTTCGGGGCGGATCTCGCGGCTGTTCTTCAGCGCGCGATGCACGGTGGCGGCGCCAAGTTCCGCCTTCTCGGCAATCTCCCGGATGGTGCAAAGCCGTTCCATGCCAAGCGCAGCTTCGAAAGCCATGTCGCTCCTCCTCGGTTGCATCAAGGCACGGCTTCCGGCCGGCCTCAAGCTTGAAAGTCGGGGTTTTAATCCAGAGCCGGGATTCTGCGATCCGCGCCGCGCAGGGAGCAAGGCGGCGCGGATCGCCGGGCGCTTTCGCGTCGCTAACCCCATCGAGGCGCGCGCCCATTATGTTCCTCCGGCTCGCAATGCGGGCCGGTCAGCCTGCCTTCCGAGTCGCCACTTCGAAGCCGGCCTCGCGGGCGGTGGCGAGCAGCGAGAAATAGCCTTTGCTGGCATAGGTCAGCGGATGCGCCTTGGCCGGATCCTGCTCGGCTTCGACAACGAGCCAGCCTTCATAGCCGCGCGCAGCGAGGGGTTTCAGCAATGACAGGAAATCGACCGAGCCGTCGCCGGGCACGGTAAAAATGCCGTCCATTACCGCCGCCATGAAGCTCATGTCCTCGCGGCGTGCCCGTTCCAGCACCGCCCTGCGAACGTCCTTGCAATGGAAATGCACGATACGGTCGAGATGCCGTTGCAGCAGCGATTGCGGGTCGCCGCCCGAAAACAGGCAGTGGCCGGTATCGAACAAAAGGCCGACGCTTCGGCCCGTCGCCGCCATCAGCCTGTCGACTTCATCGTCCGTCTCGACGATGGTGCCCATGTGGTGGTGGAAGGCCATGCCGACCCCGAATGCAGCCATGCGGTCGGCGAGGGCGGTCAGTTTCTTGCCATAGGACGGCCAGTCCCTGTCGGCGAGGCGCGGACGCTCGGAGATCGGTGCGAAAATGCCGTCATGGCGACCGCGCGAGGTGTCGGCGTAGACGACGATCCTGGCGCCAAGGTCGCGCAACAGCTGAAGATGTGGGGTGATCGCCGCGAATTCCTCGTCGACCGTGCGGTCGAGAATGCGGCCATCATACCAGCCGGAAACGAGTTCCAGGCCATAGGAAGACAGGAGCGGCCCAAGCACTTCAGCCTGGCGCGGAAATTTGCCGCCGAGTTCGGTGCCGCGGTAGCCGGCCAGCGCCGTTTCCGACAGGCAAGTCTCCAAGGACGTATCCCCGCCAAGCGCCGGAACGTCGTCATTGCTCCAGGTGATGGGATTGATGCCGATCTTGACCGTCATGACGCCAGGCTTTTGCGGGCTTGGGAAGACAAGCCGAGCCTGCAGACTGGCGACAAAGAGGCCCTGTCACTAGGTCCAGTTCAGCCGAATTTGGCAGAACCAATTAATGGTGACCGATTCTAGTCTTCCTTTGGGCGGCCAAAAAGGACGCGCAGTTCATCCTTTGCGTCCTCCAGCACTTCCTTCTGCGCCGCCGGCAGGTTCTTGCCGGCGCGGTTGATGTAGAAATTCAGCATCGACATGGCGGATTGAAACGGCCCTGCCTTGCGTCGGTCGCTGTGCTCGGCCGATCGCTTCAACGAGGCGGCGATTTTCCTTGGATCGTGGGATTCGAAGATATGTTCCTCGAGGTCCAGCGCGTCACTGTGCTCGGTGACGTCGGCGGACCATTTCCGTTGCGCGGTCATGGCAAACTCCTTCCACTAGGTCGTTGCCGGAAAACGCCTTATGGCGCACCCCTGTTCCACTTCGGCCCGAATCGCTGGAGCCACGGATTTGCCTGTCGTGGCGCTGCTCGGCGATGCGAATGCGCCGATAGTGGTCAGAACCGCCGATTCAAGAACTGCGGACAGGAAACGCTCTTGACCCCAATCGTCTCAAGCCAGGCAGGAAGTTCCGGCATCGACAGTGCCTATGCCTGGATACGGCTCGGCGTCTCGATGCTGCTGGCAACGATCGGCGGGGTCGGCATGTGGGCGGTGGTCGTGGTGCTGCCTGCCGTGCAGGCAGAATTCGGCGTCGATCGCGCCGCTGCCTCGATGCCCTACACCGCGACCATGGTCGGCTTTGCCGCGGGCAATGTGCTGTTCGGCCGCGCCATCGACCGCATGGGGTATTGGATCCCGGCGCTGATTGCCGCGATTACACTTGGCGCCGGCTTCATGCTGGCGTCGTTGACCAGTTCGATCCTGCAGTTCACCCTCGTCCAGGGCCTGTTGATCGGCGTCGGCTCGTCGGCGATCTTCGGCCCTTTGATCGCCGATATCTCGCATTGGTTTAACCGTCGCCGCGGCGTCGCGGTGACGGCTGCCGCGTCCGGCAACTATCTCGCCGGAGCGATCTGGCCGACGGCGATGCCCTATGTCATGCAGACCGAAGGCTGGCGCTTCACCTATGCCGCGATCGGCGTCGTCTGCCTGGTCACCATGGTGCCCTTGATCCTGCTGCTCCGGCGCGGCGCACCGCCCCAGGCGGCTCCGGGATCGCCGGGCAGCCGCGTGGTCCAGCCGATCTCCCTGTCGCCGGCGGCCTTGCAGGCGCTGCTCATCGTGGCCGGGCTCGGCTGCTGCGTGGCGATGTCGATGCCGCAAGTCCATATCGTCGCCTATTGCATGGATCTCGGCTACGGCGTGGCGCATGGCGCCGATATGCTGTCGATCATGCTGGCGGCGGGCGTCGTCAGCCGGCTTGGCTCGGGTTTCCTTGCCGATCGCATCGGCGGCGTGAAAACCCTGCTGATCGGCTCGGTGCTGCAATGCCTGTCGCTGTTGTTCTATATCCCGTTCGACGGGCTTGCCTCGCTTTATGTCGTCTCGCTGGTCTTCGGCCTGTCGCAAGGCGGCATCGTGCCCTGTTATGCGATCATCGTGCGCGAATATATGCCAGCCAAGGAGGCTGGCCAGCGCGTCGGCATCGTCATGATGGCGACCATCTTCGGCATGGCGATCGGCGGCTGGATGTCGGGCTGGATCTACGATCTGACCGGCTCCTATGCCGCCGCGTTCCTCAACGGCATTGCCTGGAACCTGCTGAATATTTTGGCCATGGTGCTGCTGCTGTGGAAGGCCCGGCGCAGCGCTGCTGTGGCGGCCTGAAGCACAGCGGTACGGATACAGTCTCTCCGGCCGTCGCTTGACAATAGCCGAAGGCTGCGCGACGCCAGACAAGGTGTGGCAACGGGCCAGGTTGGCAAGGCAGCAGTGGCAAAGACCCTGAACATCGTCTCACGGTCGCGTCTGGGCGGTTGCCCGGCTTCGGGACCAGTACGGTGATCAAGCCGCGCTCGCGCCGCGGCGGCGGCCGCCCGACCATCGCCGATGTCGCCCGCAAGGCCGGCGTCGGCGCCATTACCGTGTCGCGCGCCCTGCGTGAGCCGGGGCGTGTCTCGGAAGATCTGCGCCGCCAGATCGAGTCGGCCGTGAACGAACTCGGCTATGTGCCCGACCCGAATGCGCGGGCGCTGGCTTCGGCGCGCGCCGAGGTCTTTGGCGTTCTGGTGCCGTCGCTTACCAACAACGTCTTTGCCGAAGTGGTGCGCGGCATCTACGACAGCCTGTCGGACGGCCCTTTCCGGATTCAGCTAGGCAACACCCACTATTCCGGCCTCGAGGAAGAGCGGCTGCTGCAGGTGTTTGGCCCGCAACGCCCGGCGGCGCTGATCGTGGCCGGCATCGACCAGACGCTGGCCTCGCGAAAACTGCTGGAAACGGCAGGCTGTCCGGTGGTGCAGGTGATGGAGACCGGGCCCGATCCGGTCGACATGATGGTCGGCTTCTCGCATTTCGAGGGCGGCAAGGCGGCTGCGGAACATCTGATCGAGGCAGGCTATCGCCGGATCGGCTTCATCGGTGCGCGCATGGATCCGCGTTCGCAGCGGCGGCTTGCCGGCTATCGCGCGGCGATGGAGGCGGCCGGCCTGTTCGATCCGAGGCTCACCACCACGACGCCGGTGCCCTCCAGCGTCACCCTCGGCCGCGAATTGTTCCGCGACGCGCTGGCCAAGGTGCCGAGCCTCGATGGGGTGTTCTGTAACAATGACGATATCGCCCTTGGCGTGCTGTTCGAATGCCACCGCGCTTCGATCGCCGTGCCGAAGACGATCGGCATCGTTGGCTTCAACGATCTCGACATGATGGAGGTGGCCTTTCCGTCGGTCACCAGCGTTCGGACCTACCGCTACGAGATCGGCCGGCGGGCGGTCGCCATGGCGCTTGCGGCGATCGAAGGCAACAGGCCAGAGCAGCGGGTCGTCGACCTTGGCTTCGAACTCAAGCGACGTGAGAGCACGGCGCGCTGAAGCGAGCTTCGACGCAATGGCGCTTTACACTACGTCATGGTAGCGCTACCAGTTATCGCCGGGCGGTACTTCGCCCCGACGATGGGAGGCTGTTTATTATACATAAGCGACAGCTCATGCTTGTTTATTATGTATAATATGATAGTTTTTGCGGGACTAGCCGGGCAGCAAAGGAGGGGATCGGGTCGGCATTCGGCCACCTGAACGCGCGACGGATACGGCGGGAGGTGCCGGGCCGGAAACGCGCAAATTCATCGGCGTAACAACAAACAAAACTGCAACTGGGAGGAATATCGATGATCAAGTCACTCGTTGGCGGAATCGTTGCCGCCACTGCTTTCGTCATGCTGAGCTCGTCGGCGATCGCCGATCCTGAAATCGTCAAGGGGCCATCGGCCGAGCCTGACTGCTTCGCGCCCTGGTCGGCCGATACGCAGTTCTTCAAGTTCCCCAAGAAAGACGGCCCGTACCGCATCGCTCTGGCCAACGGCTATATCGCCAACACATGGCGCATCCAGATGGTGCAGACGGCAAAGGCCTATGCAGCGCAGCCGGAGGTCGCGGCCAAGCTCAAGGAATTCAAGGTGGTCTCGACCGGCGAGGACGTGCCGGCCCAGATTTCGGCAATCAACAATTTCATCGATTCCGGCTATGACGCGATTGTCGTCAACGCCCAGAACCCGACCGCATTCGGTCCGGTCATCAAGCGGGCCAAGGAAGCCGGCGTGGTGCTGGTCGCCTTCGACAACATCCTCGACACCAAGGATGCCATCAACGTCAATGTCGACCAGAAAGGCCTTGGCGAATTGTGGGCCAACTGGCTGGTCAAGCACGTGCCGAACGGCGGCAAGGTGCTGGAAGTGCGCGGCGTCGCCGGCACGTCCGTCGACACCGATCGCCATAACGGCATCCACGAGGTTCTCGACGCTTCCGGCAAGAAATGGGATGTCACCGAGGTCGTCGGCAAGTGGGATGACGGCGTTGCTCAAAAGGCTACGGCCGATGCCATTGCCACCAACGGCCCCTTCGACGGCATTACCGGACAGGGCGGCGATACCGGCATCGTGCAGGCGATGATCGATGCCAAGCATCCGTTCGTGCCGTTCGGCGGCGAGACGGAGAACGGCTTCCGCAAATTCTGCGCCAAGTTCGCCGCTGACGGCCTGAAATGCTCGTCGGCCGGCACCGGCCCGGCTCAGGTCGCGGTCGCCATCAAGACGGCGATTGCAGCACTTGAAGGCCAGGTCGTGCCGCAAGCGGTCAAGCTGCCGCTGGCGATCGTCGAGGATCCGAACTTCAAGGCAGGCCAGGATTTCTTCCCCGATCAGTCCGACAATTTCTTCGTCGGCAATTCCTTCCCGACCTGCGGCATCAATTTCACGGCGCAGGAAATCATGGGCCAGAGCAAGGAAAACCAGTAAACTCCGACAGCCCGACGCCGCGGGAATCCCGCGGCGTCGGCGCTCGACATCCTGATTGCCAAGCGCCTGGGGAGGGCCGATGGACGGTGCGGTTCCGCTCTTCCGCATGGAAGGCATATCCAAGCGCTATGGCGGCGTGCGGGCGCTGGAGAAGGCCGAACTGTCGGTCACTCCAGGCAGCATCCACGCCATTCTCGGCGAGAACGGCGCCGGCAAATCGACGCTGATCAAGGTCATGGCGGGGGTCGTTGCGCCCGACGAGGGCCGCATGATGCTGGACGGAAGCGAAGTTACCTTCGCTTCGCCGGCCGCTGCCAACCAGGCCGGCATCGTCTGCATCTTCCAGGAACTGTCGCTCGTCCCCGAACTCAGCGTCGCCGACAACATCGTCATTTCCGATCCGCCGAAGCGTTTCGGCATGATCGACCGCAAGGCGCAGCGCCGCATCGCCGAAGAAGCCCTGGCTCGCGCCGGCGCTTCCGATATCCATCCGCTGGCGCTGGTCAAGGATCTTCCTCTTTCAAGAAGGCAGATGGTCGAGATCGCCAAGGCACTGGCGCGCAAGCCGCGCATCCTGATCCTCGACGAGGCGACCTCGGCGCTGACCGCGGCTGACGTCGCCAGGGTTTTTGCCGTGTTGAAGCGGTTGCGTTCGGAAGGGCTGGCGCTGCTCTACATCTCGCACCGCATGAACGAGATCGCCGAGCTGGCCGACCAGTGCACGGTGTTCCGCAATGGCCGCAATGTCGCCAGCTACGCCGCCGGCACCAAGAGCGACAATGAAGTTGTCGAGCTGATGATCGGGCGCGAATACAGCCACATCTTTCCGCCCAAGCCCGCGCGGGCGGCTGCCGCAGCCACGCCGGTTCTCGAGGCGCGCAGCCTGTCATGGACGGATCGGCTGCACGATGTCTCGCTGTCGGTCGGGGCGGGCGAGGTGGTCGGGCTTGGCGGCCTCGACGGCCAGGGCCAGCGCGAATTGCTGCTCGCCTTCTTCGGTGTGCTGCGCGGCCTGTCAGGCCAGATACTGATCGACGGCAGGCCGGTGGCGATCGCCAGTCCGGCTGCGGCGCGCGATGACCGGATCGGCATGGCGCTGATCCCGGAGGACCGCAAGACCGAAGGGTTGATGCTGCCGATGACGGTGCGCGAAAACCTCTCCTTCGCCGCCCTTGACCGGCTGTCCAGGGCCGGCATCATCGATCGCGCCGCCGAGCAGCGGCTGATCGACGATATGGTCGGTCTCCTGGCGATCAAGACCGCCGGGCTCGACATTCCGGTCGGCGCGCTATCCGGCGGCAACCAGCAGAAGGTCGTCATCGCCAAATGGCTGATGCGGCAGCCGCGCATCATCCTGCTCAACGACCCGACGCGGGGCATCGATGTCGGCACCAAGCAGGAGCTTTACCAGTTGATGCGCAAGCTTGCCGAGCAGGGTGCGGCGATCCTCTTCTATTCGACCGATTATGACGAGCTGATCGGCTGCTGCGACCGCGTGCTGGTGCTCTATGACGGCGCGGTCAAGCGTGAACTGGTCGGCGCCGAAATCACCGAGCGGGCGCTGATCGCCAGCGCGCTCAACATTCACGAAGAGATGCCAAGGCAAGGAGCGGACGCGTGAAGGATTGGCGCTACTGGCTTGCCGAACAGCGCGGAACGCTGCTGGCGTTCGGCATCTTCGTTGTCATGTTCGTCATCTACACCTCGAACCATCCGGCGGGCTTCACCGCCAACGTCGTACAGACGGCCTCGAACAAGGGCGTGCTGCTCGCCTTCGTCGCCATGGCGCAAACGCTGGTGGTGATCACCGCCGGCATCGATCTCTCGGTCGGCATGATCTTCACGCTGACCAACTGCCTGGCCTCGTGGCTGGTCGTCGGCACCGGCATCGAGACCGCCTTCGGCGTCCTCGCCGTGCTCGGCACCGGGCTGCTGTGCGGGGCAATCAACGGCGCCATCGTCATCTATGGACGCCTGCAGCCGATCGTCGCCACCATCGCCACCGGCGCGGTCTATTTCGGCATCGCGCTGCTGCTTCGGCCGTTTCCCGGCGGCTCGGTCAATGAAGGGCTCGCCGATGCGCTGACCGGGCGCCTGTTTGGTTTTGTGCCGGCGAGTCTGGTGACGCTGCTGGCGGTCGTGCTCGTGGTCTGGGTGCCGTTCAGCCGGTCGGTGCTAGGCCGCGCCGCTTATGCAGCCGGCTCCTCGGAGATGGCGGCCTACATGTCCGGCGTGCCGATCCGGCGTGGAAAGTTCGCCGCCTATGCGCTTGCCGGTCTGCTTGCCGCGATCGGCGGGCTGTTCCTGACGTTCTTCACCTATACCGGTGATGCGGCCTATGCCAGCGGCAACGCCTATACGCTGTTTTCGATTGCCGCGGTTGTGCTTGGCGGCGTGTCGCTGTTCGGCGGCAAGGGCAGCGCCATCGGCGCGATCTTCGGCGCGCTTGCCTTCCGCACCATCGGCGACCTGCTGTTCGTCTTCGATTTCGATCCGCTCTGGCAGCCCCTGTTCCAGGGCGTCATTCTGCTGATCGCGGTCAGCCTCGGCGCGTTCGCCCTGTTTCGGGTCCGCAACCGGCTGGAGTGGTTCCTGTGAGCGAAACGACTGTGAGTGGTCTCGCCGGCCGCATGCCGAAATTCCTCCGCCGCGCCGACCCTGCGGTGCTGACGGCGTTCGCCTGTATCGTGCTGCTGCTGTTCCTCGGCAGCCTCTATTCGCGCAGCTTCCTGTCGCCTGAATACCTTTTGCAGCAGCTCAAGGTGGCGTCGTTTCTCGGCGTCATCGCCACCGGCATGATGCTGGTCATCCTGCTCGGCCAGATCGACCTGTCGGTACCCTGGTCGGTGGCGGCCGGCGCGATGATGGCCTGCGCCGCGGCCGCTTATGGGCCGGTCGGTGTGGCGCTTGCCATTCCGTTCGGCATCTTCTGCGGTGTTCTGATCGGCATCGTCAACGGCATCGGCGTCGCCTATCTGCGCATTCCCTCGATGATCATCACGCTTGCCACCAACGCCGTCGCGCAGGGGCTGATGGTGGTCTACACGGGCGGTTTCTCGCCGCAGGATTCGGCGACCGGTGCGATGCGCTATCTGGCGACCGGCTTTGCCGTTCCTGGCGTGCCCAACGCCGTGCTCATCTGGGCACTGATCGGCGCCGCAATGGTGTTCGTGCTGACCCGCACCGGCTTCGGCCGCACCGTCTATGGCATCGGCAATCGCGAGCGTGCCGCCTATCTTTCCGGCATCGACACAAGGCGCGTGGTAATGATCGCCTTTGCGGTTTCGGGCGGGCTCTCCGCCTTCGGCGGCGTGCTTTTGGCCGGCTATGCCTCCAAGGCGGCACAGTCGATGGGCGACGCCTATCTTCTGCCGTCGATAGCAGCGGTGGTGCTCGGCGGCACCTCGATCCTCGGTGGGCGCGGTTCCTATCTCGGCACCGTCGCTGGCGTGATCCTGATCACGCTTTTGCAATCCATTCTTTCCGTCATGCAGATGCCGGAGGCGGGACGGCAGATCATCTATGGCGTCGTCATCGTCGCCATGCTGCTGCTCTATGGCCGCGCGCCGGCAAGCCGCTGACCTGCATGACTGGGAAGGACGTGGCATATAAGCCGGCGAGCACTGGACGAGCGACACCCGCCATCGTGGTGATGGGCGTTGCCGGCTGCGGCAAGTCGGTCGTCGGCGAAGCGCTTGCAGCGGCATTGGGCGCCCTCTTTATCGAAGGCGACAGGCTGCATCCGCCCGAAAACGTCGCGCGCATGGCGAGCGGGCAGCCGCTTACCGACGCGCTGCGCGAGGGCTGGCTGGACGCGATCGGCCAGCGCATGGCCGCGTCGGTCGCAAGCGGGCAAGGTGTAGTCGCCGCCTGCTCGGCGCTGAAGCGCAGCTATCGCGATCGACTGCGCGGCTTTTGCCCTGATATCGTTTTCGTCTATTTAGAGATCGACCCGGCAACGGCAAAAAAGCGCGTCGGCAATCGCAAGGGTCATTTCATGCCGGCAAGCCTGGTCGACAGCCAGTTCGCCACGCTTGAGGCGCCAGCGGCGGACGAGGCGGCAATGACCTTGGATGGCACGCGTCCGGTCGCCGATACCGTGGGGACCGCCTTGAGCCTGCTCGCGCGCTAGATCTGCGACGTCAGTTCGACCGGGAAATCGTCATTGTCGGCATCGCGCATGGCGGCGAGGCTACGGTTGTCCAGCACCTCCGCGATCGCCTGGCGCACCTCCAGCATCATGTGCCGGACCTGGCAGGTCGCCTCGTCGCAATCCTCGCAACGCTGGTATTGCGTGCGGCTGGCGCAGGGGATCGGCGCCAGCGGCCCGTCGAGGACGCGCACGACATGGCCGATCTTGATCTCGGAAGCCGGCCCGGCGAGGCGGTAGCCGCCTTCCTTGCCCTTGCGGCTCTGGACGAAGCCGGCGTTGCGCAACTCGCCCAGGATGGCATCGAGGAATTTCTTCGGGATGTTGTTGGCGACCGCAATGTCATTGACGAATGCGAGCTGGCCAACCGGCAGGCCCGACAGATGCACGAGGGCCTTGAGGCCGTATTTGCCTTTTTTGGTAAGCATGCCCGAACCAACCCATAAAGCCCCAACCACCCGCGTCTGGCGGTTGTTTGTGTGCAAATCATGACGGTTTGATCACGCGAAGCCGTTCGCGAAAACAAGCCGTCCGTTCTCACGGTAGGCACAAACGCGTTGATTCTTTGTAACGTTTTGGACGGAATGCGCCCGGAAAGTGCCAGAAATCACCGTTCGCGGCGCGAAAGCAAAGAAGCCGGCAAAGCCGGCTTCTGTCAAAGTTGGAAGATCGCCTCAGCGGCTGCCATAAGTCTGGTCGAGCAGGCCGCCCGCTGCAAAGTGCTCGGCCTGGACCTTGGCCCAGCCGCCGAAGACGTCCTCCACCGTCAGCAGGCGGACGTCGGGAAACTCAGCCTTGTATTTGGCGGCGACCGCCGCGTCCCGGGCCCGCAGGCCGTTGCGGGCGGCGATGTCCTGGCCCTCCGGCGTATAGAGGAAGTCGAGATAGGTCTTGGCGAGATCGCGCGTGCCATGCTCGTCTGCAACGGTGTCGACGATCGCCACCGGGAATTCGGCCAACAGGCTGACCGAAGGCGTCACCTGTTCGAACTTGTCCTCGCCATACTCCTTTCGGACGCCGCGCGTTTCCGACTCGAAGGTGATCAGCACGTCGCCGATTTCGCGCTGCACGAAAGTGGTGGTCGCGGCGCGTCCGCCGGTGTCGAAGATCGGCACGTTGTTGAACAGCTTCGTCACAAACTCCTTCACCTTGGCATCGTCGCCCTTGAAGGCTTCCTTGGCGTAGGCGGTGGCCGCGAGATAGGTGTAGCGCGCATTGCCGGAGGTTTTCGGATTGGGGAAGATCACCTGGACGTCGTCGCGGACGAGATCGTTCCAATCCTTGATGTGCTTCGGATTGCCGGCGCGCACCAGGAAGGAGGGCAGCGAATAGAAAGGCGAGGCGTTGTCGGGAAAGTCCTTCTGCCAGTCGGCGGAGATAAGACCCTTCTTGACCAGGAAGTCGATGTCGATGACCTGGTTGAACGTGACCACGTCGGCGCCGAGGCCTTCGGCGATGGCGCGTGCTTGTGCCGAGGTTCCGGCATGCGACTGATCGATGGTGACGCCAGGGTGGCCGGCGACGAACGCCTTGTTGACCTGCGCAAACAGTTCGCGACCGACATCGTAAGAGGCGTTCAGCAATCTGTCGGCCGGCCAGGCTTGGGAGGATGCGAGGACCAGGCCGGCCAATGTGGCGACGCCAAGCAAAAATCGCTTCATGAAAACAGGCTCCAATGCCATGAGCTTAATGCCGGACCATAGCGGCAAGGCATCGTGCGCGACGAGGCACGCAGAGCGGCCGCTCCACGTTGTCGATAGAAGAAATATTCCCGCTGTGGGCGATTTCTAGTTTTTTCTTTCAAGCAGAGTCTCAGGACAGCTTGGCAGCGGCGCCGATGCCGTCGGCGTTGCGTCAAGAAAAGATCAGCCAAGTTGCACAAGAAGGTCGAGGAATTGCTGGCTGAGATTCCCGTCTTGCCGCTCGATGTGCCGGTGGATGCCGAGTACGGCGCGATTCGCGCAGAACTGGAAGGCAGGGGCCAGACCATCGGCCAAAATGACCTTTTTATTGCTGCCCACGCCCGTGCGCTTGGAACTACCCTGGTGACCGCCAACACCGGGGAGTTCAACCGGATCAAAGGCCTGAAGGTCGAGAACTGGCTGGTGTAGCGCCTGATAGAGGATCAAGCAGCCGGAAAAAGCTTCCAGCGCCGCGGCCTAAAAGCCACTCGACTTTTCTGCGCCGCCGGATGATCGACGGGCAATTCGATCTCGACCCGCTGACGTTCGCCGCCGATTTCGAGCTCGACCCGCCTGGTGCCGGCGACGCGGCGGCTGGCGGCGACCGTGCCGGCGATGCAGCCGTTGCATTCTTCCACCAGATCGACGTCGTGCGGGCGAAAGAACAGCGTCGCTTCGCCTTGCGGTGCGTGCGGCGCGGAAAGCCCGATCGGCCGGTCGGCGATCCAGACCTGGCCGTCCTCGACCTTGACCGGAATCGAACTCGATTCGCCGATGAAGCCGTAGACGAAGGGCGAGTTCGGAGTGTCGTAGATTTCGTCGGCGGTGCCGACCTGCTCGATGCGGCCCTGGCTCATCACTACGACGCGGTCGGCAAGCTCCAGCGCCTCTTCCTGGTCATGGGTGACGAAGACCGTGGTGTGGCCGGTGGCGTCGTGGATCTCGCGCAGCCAGCGGCGCAGTTCGCGGCGCACCTGCGCATCGAGCGCGCCGAACGGCTCGTCGAGCAAGAGCACGGCCGGTTCGATCGCCATGGCGCGGGCCAGCGCCACGCGCTGGCGCTGGCCGCCCGAAAGCTGTGCCGGATAGCGTTTTTCCAGACCGGAAAGCTGAACGAGGTTGAGGAGTTCCGAGGCGCGGCGGCGGATTTCCTTCGCCGACGGGCGTGACGGCCCGTGCCGGACCTTGAGTCCGAAGCCGATATTGTCGGCGACCGTCATATGGCGAAACAGCGCGTAGTGCTGGAAGACGAAGCCGACATTGCGCTCCTGAATCGACTTTTGAGAGGCATCCTCTTCGCCGAAGAAGATCTTTCCGCGGGTCGGCCGCTCCAAGCCGGCAATCAGCCTGAGCAGCGTCGTCTTGCCGGAACCGGAAGGTCCCAGCAGGGCGATCAGTTCTCCCGACTTGATGTCGAGCGAAACGTCGCGGAGGGCCGGAAACCGCTCAAACTCCTTGCGCACGTTGGCAACGCGAACTTCCATGCAAATCCCTTTTGTAGTTGATGCATGCCGTTATCCCAAAACAGGTTCCCACTTTTGGGCGACATCAAATCTTTGTTTTATGCATGTCGTTGTCCAAAAACCGCTACACACTTTTGGGCGACATGCATTTGTCAGTGTCCGCGCGTCGCGGCGATCTCGGCGCCGTAGCGCATCTCGAGAAGTGTTTTCAAGACCAGCGTGACGAGCGCCAGGCCGGCAAGCAGCGAAGCGACGGCAAAGGCGGCGGCGGCATTGTACTCGTTATAAAGGATTTCGACATGCAGCGGCATGGTGTTGGTCAGCCCGCGTATGTGGCCGGACACCACCGAAACCGCGCCGAACTCACCCATGGCGCGGGCATTGCACAGCAACACGCCGTAGAGCAATCCCCACTTGACGTTGGGCAACGTCACGTACCAGAACGCCTGCCAGCCATTGGCCCCGAGCGACAGGGCAGCCTCCTCGTCGCCATTGCCCTGTTCCTGCATCAGCGGGATCAATTCTCGGGCGACGAAGGGGAAGGTGACGAAGATCGTGGCCAGCACGATGCCCGGCACCGCAAACAGGATGACGATGCCATGCGCCTTGAGCCAGGCGCCGAGCAGGCCTTGCGCGCCGAACAAGAGCACGTAGACAAGCCCCGAAATGACCGGCGAGACGGAAAAGGGCAGGTCGATCAGCGTGGTCAGGAACGCCTTGCCCTTGAATTCGAACTTGGCGATGGCCCAGGCGGCGGAAATGCCGAAGACGATGTTGAGCGGCACCGAGATCGCCGCGACCAGAAGCGTCAGGCGGATCGCCGAGCGCGTATCCGGTTCGCCTAGCGCCTGTGTGTAGGCCTCGATGCCCTTGGCGAAAGCTTCCTTGAAGACGATGATCAGCGGCAAGAGCAGGAAGATGGCAAGGAACGCAAACGTTACGGCCATCAGCACGGTTCTCGCCGTGCGGCTTTCGGTCACCGCCGGCGACTGGCTTTCATGGTGCGGCGCGTAGGATTTGATCTCCGGGTCAGCCATAGCGCTTGCGGCTCCAGGTCTGCACCAGGTTGATGACCAGCAGCATGACGAAGGACAGTGCCAGCATGATCGCCGCGATCGCGGTCGCCGCCGCGTAATTATATTCCTCCAGCCGGATGACGATCAGAAGCGGTGCGATTTCAGATTTATAGGGCAGATTGCCGGCGATGAAGATGACGGAACCGTACTCGCCGACGCCGCGCGCGAAGGCCAGCGCGAAACCGGTGACGATGGCCGGCGCCAGTCCGGGAAGCAGAACGCGGCTGATGATCTGGAAGCGATTGGCGCCGAGCGTGGCGGCCACTTCCTCTACCTCCTTGTCGATCTCCTCCATGATCGGCTGCACGGTGCGGACGACGAAGGGCAGGCCGATGAAGATCAGCGCAATTACGATGCCAAGCGGCGTGTAGGCGACCTTGATGCCGAGCGGCGTCAGAAGGCTTCCGATCCAGCCGTTCGGTGCGTAGAGCGTGGTCAGCGCAATGCCGGCGACCGCTGTCGGCAGCGCGAAGGGCAGGTCGACCATGGCATCGACGATGCGGCGGCCGGGAAAGCTGTAGCGCACCAGTACCCACGCGACGATCGTGCCGAAGACGACGTTGACAGCGGCGGCAATGAAGGCGGTGCCGAAGCTGATCTCAAGCGCGTTGATGGTGCGGCGGTCGGTGACGATCGCCCAAAAGTCGGTCCAGCCGAGCGCCGCCGAGCGCCAGATCAGCCCGGACAGGGGAATGAGGATGATGAGGGTGAGGTAGGCAAGCGAGAAGCCGAGCGTCAATCCGAAACCCGGAATGACGCTCGGCTGTCTGAACCGCCACCCCGCCTTGGCGGGTGCTGTGGTCATGTCGTCCTGATCTAAATGCTACTGGGCCGGCTTGTAGATCTGGTCGAATATACCACCATCGCCGAAATGATAAGGCTGTGCCTTCTTCCAGCCGCCAAAAAGCGGGTCGTCGATGGTGATCAGCTTGATCTCAGGCAGCTTGGCCAAGTCCTCCGCCGGCACCAGGTCGGGCTTCGAAGGGCGATAATGGTTCTTGGCGATGAGCGTCTGGCCTTCCTTGGAATAGAGATAGCTCAGATAGGCTTCGGCAACTTTGCGTGTGCCTTTGGCGTCGACATTGGCGTCGACCACGGCGACCGGCGGCTCGGCCAGGATCGAGGTCGGCGGGTAGACGATATCGAAATTGTCGGCGCCGAACTCATCGAGCGCCAGATAGGCCTCGTTTTCCCAGGCGAGCAGCACGTCGCCCAGCCCTTTTTGCGCGAAGGTCACGGTGGCGCCGCGCGCACCGGTGTCGAGAACCGGGACATGCGCATAGAGATTGCCGACGAATTCCTTGGTCTTGGCCTCGTCGCCGCCATCCTTGGAGCTGGCATAGGCCCAGGCGGCGAGGTAGTTCCAGCGCGCGCCACCGGAGGTCTTGGGATTCGGCGTGATCACTTGGACGTCGTCCTTGACCAGATCGCCCCAGTCATGGATGCCCTTGGGGTTTCCCTTGCGGACGAGAAAGATGATGGTCGAGGTGTAGGGCGCCGAATTGTTTTCGAATTTCGTCCGCCAGTCTGGATTGATCTTCTTCGCTTTCGAAACGATGGCGTTGATATCGCCTTCGAGCGCCAGCGTCACCACGTCGGCGTCGAGGCCGTCGATCACGGCGCGAGCCTGCGCGCCGGATCCGCCATGTGACTGCTGGACGGTGACCGTCTCGCCTGTCTCTGCCTTCCAGTGGGCAATGAAGGCCTCATCGAATTGCTTATAGAGCTCACGCGTCGGATCATAGGACACGTTGAGAATGGTGGTGTCGGCAAACGCGAAACCGAGCGTGCCGAACTGGACGGATGTGGCGACCAGTGCGCCGAGCAGTTTCCTGAAATGAGGTTTGGTCATTTCCGCCTCCGTTGAACTCGCGCCAAATCTACCGAATTGATAGAATTTAGATGCAATCAATGTTGCCTTTTTTGGCTCATTGAAGCAATTTTTCGCCTGGTTTCGGCGATGCGAGGAACTATTTTCCCGCATGGACCATGATCGCGCTCCCGACGCGATTAACTAGAGACGGCCAGCTCTTCGGCAATGGCTGCGTCTCGTCCGAACGAGGTTTCGGCAGCTTATTCGCCGGTAACGGGAAAGTTGAAGCGCTCTCTTGGAAACGGCTCGTTTTCCAGCGTGAAGTGCCACCATTCGCGTGGGTAATTCTTGAAGCCGCCGGCGCGCATCGCCTCGACAAGTCTTTTGCGGTTAGCCGCGGCTTCATCGTCTATCGCTCGGTGAGCCGTTTCGCTCGCCGGATCGAAACAGTCGAAACCGGTGCCGAAATCGAGCGTGTCGGCATCGGTCGCGCCGCAGGCCGGTTTCGGAGCGCTCGTGCGGCCGGCCTGTTTTTTATGGTTGACCCGGGCGATCGCGACATCGACCGTCGATCCGCGCGAATGGGTGGACAGTTCGCCGATATAACCCTTGGCGATGAGATCCTTGCGCTTGACCTTTGGATACCATTGCGGGTCCGGTGGCCCGCCCGTTTTTGTCCATTCACTCATGTCGGAGACAGCCCGCGCAGGGCGGTAGCAGTCGAACACGACCAGCGTCAGCCCTTCGGCAGCAATCGCTTTCTGCACTGCCGAAAGCGCTTGCGCCGCTTGCCTGGTGAGGACGCATACCGGCGCATCGTAGCCGCTTACCTTGCGATGCAGGAAATTTTCGAGGCCGGCATAGCGGATATCCTGCCGGATACTGGGATCGATGTCGGCCAGCCGAACAAAGCCGGCGGGGAGGGTGTCAGCAAAGGCCGAGGAAATACCGGCGGCGGAAAGCAAGGCGTAAACCCCAATCCCTTGAATCACCTGCCGGAATCTATTCAAGGGAAATTTTCACTCGACAAAAACCTTTACGCTGGCCGCGCGTCCCGCCGCGTCGATCACGGTCAGGGTCGAATAGCCGGCGCCGTCCGGCTGCCAGGTTGCGGTGCGCCGCCGGTCGATGCCGACCAGCGGCTTGCCGTTGGCCAGCCAGCGGAACGGTGCGCGGCCGCCCTGCAGCTTGAGAACCAGCGGCGAGGCGTCGGCCGAGGAAGTGCCGAGGTCGACGCGGGCGCCGTCTGGCGGAAAGATGATGGTTGGCGCAGGCTCGGTCGGCGTCGCCTGCACCAGCCCATCGGTGCCGGCGCCGAAGCGCGTCAGCGTCACCGGCAGCTCCTCGCGTTTCGGACGCCGGACGCCGGACGGCTGGCTTGGCAGTGGTACGGCGGCCAGGCCGGAACGGACAAAGCCTTCGAACAGGATGGGCGCCGCCGAGATGTAGCCGGACAGGCCGGGCACCGCGCCGGCGTCGGGGCGGCCGACCCATACGCCGAGCACATAGCGGCCGTCAAAGCCGACCGACCAGGCGTCGCGATAGCCGTAGGAGGTGCCGGTCTTGTAAGCGATGCCGCGTTGGGCGGCACCCTGAGGCGGCTTGACGCCTGACAGGATGTCGGTGATCTGCCAGGTCGCCTGTCCGTCGAGAATGGTTGTGGTCGAGCGTTCGGCATTCTCCGGCTCGGTGCCGTCACGCAGCGTGTGTGCCTTGCCGCCATTGGCAAGGCCGGCATAGAGCTGAACCAGGTCGCGCAGTGTCATCCCGACGCCACCGAGGCCGATTGCCAGGCCAGGCGCCTCGTTGACGGGCAGTACAGGGATCACATCGGCCTGGCGAAAGCGCGCCATCAGCCGGGCCGGGCCGACCGCGTCGAGCACGCGGATTGCCGGAACGTTGAGCGACAATTGCAGCGCCTGCCTGATGCTGACATCGCCCTGATAGCCCATGTCGAAGTTCTTCGGCCGGTAGCCGGAGAAATCGGTTGGGCTGTCCTCGATCAGCATCTCCTGCGCCACAAGGCCTTGCTCGAAGGCGAGGCCGTAGATGAACGGCTTCAGCGTCGAGCCAGGCGAGCGGACGACTTTGGTCATGTCGATCCAGCCCGAACGGGTGGCATCGAAGAAATCGGCAGAGCCGACCTCGCCAAGGATATCGCCGGTGCGGGCATCGGCCAGCACCATGGCCACCGAGAGGCGAGGGCCGAGCCTGGCGGCTGCATCTTTCGCCACCTGCTCCAGCCCTTCCTGGACACTCTTGCGGATCGTCAGTTGCAGCTTCTGGCCGGGGATGGCCTTGGGCAGCATTGCATAGGCCGCATGGGCAGCGAGCGCAGGCAAGGTGCGCCGCAGCCCCGACACATCCTCGAGCGCGGCACGCGCGGCCTCACGTTCGCCGAGCAGGCCTGCCGAGACCATGCGGGTCAGCACCCTGTCGCGGGCAGCGTGGGCAATCTCGAGATTGCGATCAGGGCGTCGCTTTTCCGGCAATTGCGGCAAGGCGACGAGCAGGGCGGCCTCCGAGACCGTCAGCCGTTTCGGCTCCTTGCCGAAATAGGCGAGCGAAGCGGCGCGCACACCTTCGAGATTGCCGCCATAGGGCGCCAGCGTCAGATAGCGTTCGAGGATCTCGCGTTTGGAAAGCCGCCGTTCGATTTGCAGGGCGCGCAGCATCTGCTTGATCTTCGAGCCGAGGCTGCGGCTGTCGCGTGGTTCGATCAGGCGGGCGAGCTGCATCGAGAGCGTCGAACCGCCGGAGACGATATGGCCGCTGGTCGCGAACTGGCCGGCGGCACGCGCCAGTGCCAGCACATCTATGCCTTGGTGACCCCAGAAACGCTTGTCCTCATAGGTGACCAGCATGTCGACGAACTGCTTGTCGATCTGGTCCAGGCTGGTAGCGAGCCGCCAGTAGCCGTCCGGCGTGGCGAAGGCGCGCAGCAGTTGGCCGTCTCGGTCCTGCACCTCGGTCGAGACCGTCAAAGCAGCCGGCAGCGGCGGCGGAAATGCGCGGTCGAGCTGCCAGAGGGCGACGGCGGAAATGGCCACGAGGCCGGCGCAAGCGGCGGCGGTGATGGCAGTTCGGCGGAGGAATCTTCTGGAGAGCACGGCACCGCCCTTCTCCCTTCTCCCCTTGTGGGAGAACGTGGATTGGCGCGCAGCGCCGAGACGGTTGAGGAGTGCTGGCCAGAGCGCTATTGGTGCCAAGCTGGAACACCCCTCATCCGACCTCGCTTCGCGAGGCCACCTTCTCCCACAAGGGGAGAAGGGAGAGCCGGCCGCGACCTCGGCTCCCTTTCTGCAACGCTGAAGATTGGCGAAATCCTTTGCGACGGTGCCATCGCCATATTCCTATCCGCCCTTTTTTGCCTTACGGCGCCTTGACCTCCATCATGCCGGTGGCGGTGCGGGCCGAATATTGCGGCCGGTACATGTCCTGGATCGTTGCCGCCGGGTGGGCATAGGTGCCCGGCGTCACCGCGCGCACGACGTAGGCGAGCGTGATGTTGCGGTCGCCGTCGCCGTCGTTGGGATTGAACGCCGCGACGAAACGGTCGTCGCGGAATTCGAGATGGGCGGCATCGGTCTGAGCCAGCCAGGAGAAGTTCGTCAACTGAGCGCTGGAGACCAGGCCCGGATTGTCGATCTCGAAGCCGGCCGGCAACAGGTCGGTGATCAGCAGCCGCGAAGGCCAGGTGTTCTGCTCGTAAACCTTGAGCACGACGACATAGCGTTCGTTCTGCTTGACCTCCGTCACGTTGGCCTCTGTGCCGTCGAGCTTGTAGTAGGTACGGCTGATGGTAAAGCCGTTGCCGCCGGCCGGCAGAGGCTGGATCGGGGAGGCCACAGTGGTGACGACCGCCTGCAGCGGATTTCTGCCGGTATTAACGATGGTCAGCGGACTGTCGGCCAGGTCGCCACCGGCGATCTGGTCCGAATAGCCGCCGGCATGCGGTGCGCCGTTGACGGTCAGCGCGATCGAATCATTGCCGGCCTTCAGCGCCCGGGCCGCCAGCAGCATCCAGGACTCGTCCTGCGTGCTGGTCCACCTAGCGTCGGCGCGTTCCCTGGTCACCAACTGGATCAGCGCCGGCACGATGGTCGGAACCGGCTTGCTTTCCGCGGCAAGCGCCAGGATCGCCGCGCCGTCACGCAGCGGCGAGCCATAGTCGGATCGGTAATAGTCATATTCGGGTGTCGACTTGGCCAGTTGCAGCGCGGCCTGGAAGGTTGCCTCCGAGCGCTGCGTGTCACCGTAGAGCGCGAGAGACGCCGCCAGCTGGGCGACGGCCATCGGGCTGGTAAAGGCCTCGAGCTGGGTGTCGGCATAATAACGCAGATCGCCGACCGAGGCCTTCTTGTTGCGGGCAAGCACATAGAGCGCGTAGGCGATCTCGCTGCCACGATCCTGGACGTCCTGATCGTAGCCGATCGCGTTCTGCAGATTGCTCAGCGCCTGGTTCATCGCCAAGGCCGGCACGTCGTATTTCTGCTCGCGCGCCCGGGTCAGGAAATCGGTGACATAGGCGTCGAGCCACAGATCGCCGGAACCCGGACCCCACAGGCCGAAGCTGCCGGCCGATGCCTGGTAGCTCAGCACCTTGTAGATGGCGTCCTGGACGCGGCCATGCAGATCGGGGTCGCTGGCCATGCCGATGCCGGAAGCCATGTCGTTGACGTAGAGAAGCGGCATGGCGCGGCTGGTGGTCTGTTCGGCGCAACCATAGGGATAGCGGTCGAGCGTCATCAGCAGCGACGGCACGTCGAAGGCAGCCGCCTGCGAAACGCCGACGCTGACCGAAGCGCCATCGAGCAGGCTTGCCGCCAGCAGTTCCTTCTCGACGCGCAGCGCGCCGCCATTGCCCTTGAGGTCGACGACCATGCGGGTGGTCACCGGCAGTTGCGCCGGGCGCACCGGCACATAGAGCGTCTGCTCGACGGCGGTGCCGTCGGCATGCGCAAGCCTGATGGTGATCGAGGCGTTGCCTGCGGTCTGCGCAATCAACGGCACGGTCAGTGTCTGCCGCTTGCCTTTGGCGAGCGTCAGCTTTTCAGGCAAGGCGGCATTGCCGGTTGACAGGTCGCCTGTCGTGTT
Organism: Mesorhizobium sp. M0048; assembly: GCF_040323405.1. Classification (NCBI taxonomy): domain Bacteria; kingdom Pseudomonadati; phylum Pseudomonadota; class Alphaproteobacteria; order Hyphomicrobiales; family Phyllobacteriaceae; genus Mesorhizobium; species Mesorhizobium sp. M0048. The sequence goes on from NZ_JAMYUV010000003.1 coordinate 99,297, forward strand.
GACGGTCAGCTTGTAGTCGCCTGCGGGGCCGTCGGTGTCGGCGACGTCGAGCCGCATGAGGGCGGAATCGCCGGGCGCCAGGAAGCGCGGCAGGCCGGCGGTGATTACCACCGGATCACGCACGATGACGTCGGACTGGGCATGGCCGACCGCTTCCTTGGTCCAGGCGACGGCCATGACGCGCACGGTGCCGTTGAACTGCGGAATGTCGAAGTCGATCCGCGCCTTGCCGTCGGCGTCGAGCTGGACCGGGCCGGAGAAGAAGGCGACCAGCTTTTCGGTCGGCGGACTGCCTTGCGATTGCATGTTGGCGCCGTCGCCGCCGGTGCGCAGCTTACCGGTTGTGCCCAGCGAGCCGTCGATCAGCCGGCCATAGATGTCGCGAACCTCGAGACCGAGCATGCGCTGCCCGAAGAACCAGTTCTCCGGATCCGGTACCTTGTAGTTGGTCAGGTTGAGGATGCCGACGTCGACGGCCGCGACCATGACATAGGCGTTGGTGCCGGGCTGCACGCCGGCAACGGCGACCGGGATCGACAGCTGCTGGCGCGGCATGGTCTTGCCCGGCGTCGCCAAGCTGACCGCAAGCTTCCGCGAGCCGGGATCGAGCTTCAGCCATTTGACGCCGATGGCGCGCGCCGGCATGCGTGTCTCTTGCGCATCGCCCGGCCTGAATAGCGTTGCCGTGACGTAGGCGCCGGCGCCCCAGTCGTCGCCGACCGGGATGTCGACAGTGCTGCCGCCGGCCGGCACGCTGGCGGTGACGGTCTTCAGGAGCTTGTCGGCGCCGATGGTGACGAGCAACTCGCCGGCAAAGTGCGGCGACACTTTGAGCTTGGCCACTTCACCCGCCGCATAGGTATCCTTGTCGAGGGCGATCTCGAGGCCGTCGGGCGTTTCGGTGGTGGTGGAACTGACATACCAGCCGGCGTCGAACTCATAGCTGGTGGCCGGGCCTTCCGGATCCGCTGTCTCGATCTCGAGCCGGTAGCGGCCCCAGTCGACCGGCAGCGACACCGTAGCCTCGCCATCGGCGCTCAGGTCGACCTGGCCGTTGGCCACCGCCTTGGTGAAGGTGACCGGCTCATAGTTCCAGGAGTTGCTCGAGCGATACCACTGGTAGCTGCGCTCGACCTTGACCAACGACCACTGTGCGCCCTTCAGCGCCTCACGCTTGCCGTCTGGGTCGACGGCGACCAGGCTGAACTTGGCCGTGCCGCCTTGCGGCACCTCGTCTCCGTCGAAATCCGGGCGGATGCCGATCATGTGGCCCTGCGGGCGGATGCCGATATTCAGCGAGCGCTCGACGGCACGGCCGCCGGTTTCACGCATCCTGACCGTGATCTTGGCATCGACCAGCTTGGTGGTGGATGGCAATTGATCGACGGAGACCGGGAAGGTCGCCTTGCCGTCCTCGCCGACCACCGGCAGGCCAGTGAAGGGCGTCACTGTCGGTTCAGCCGACTGTTCGTCGGCGAGACCGAAGGAATAGCCTTTGAAGCGGTCCCAATCGCGGGCGGTCGACAGCGTCAATTCGCCTTCGAGCGCGAGGCCCGCGGCCGGCGCGCCGTAGAGAAAGCGGCCGTCGACGGTAATGTTGGCGGTCTCGCCCTGGGCGATCTCCTGCTTGTCGGAGGACAGGTCGAACTCGATGCGGTCCGGTACGAAGTCCTCGACCAGGAACATCTGGCTGGCAACCGCCGCCTGCTTGGGATCGGTATGGATCGCCACCGTCCAGGTGCCGCGCATGGCGTTGGGTTCCAGCGGCAGGTCGACCGCGTGACCACCGGCCGACGCGCCGTCGCTGACGATGCGGCGGTCCTCGACGCCGTCGGGCCGCGAGAAGATGAAGGTCAGCGGCAGGTTCTCGACCGCCTTGGCGGCACTGTCGCGGGCAAGAGCCGCGACATGGACATCTTCGCCGGCGCGGTAGATGCCGCGCTCGGTCCAGGCATAGACGTCGAGCGCGCCAGGTGCCGGCCGTCCGGCGACGCCACGGTCGGACAGGTCGAAGCCGGCGCGGCCCATATCGAGGAAGACGAAATCGTCGTCGCCCTGTTTGGCCATCAGCACGGCCGGCGCCATGCCGCTGTCGCCGCGCGTCAGGCCGGGATTGAACACCGCCCGCCCTTCCGCGTCGGTGGTCGCGGTGCCGAGGATTTCATTGTTCCTGGCCAGCAGCGTCAGCTCGGCGCCGGCAATCGGCTTGGCGGTTGCGAGCGAACGCGCAAAGACGTTCAGTCCATCCTGTCCGGTATAGGTCGACAGGCCGATATCGGAGACGACGAACCATTGCGTGGCGTGCGAATCATAGTCGTCGCTGCGATCGTCGACGGCTTGTGCGGTCAGCACATAGACGCCGGGCTTGCGCTTCGGCAACGCCTCATCGATTGGGAAGGAGGTGGTGACTTCCTTGTTGAGGTCGTTGGCGATGTCGAGCTGGCCCTGCCAGACCGGCTCGCCCATCTGTTCGGAGATGTTCGAAATGTCGTAGCCGTCAAGCTGGCGCAGGAACTGATATCCCGACAGAAGTTGGGCCAGCGAGCGGTCGCCGATGCGGAAGAGCTTCATTTCGGCGGCATTCATGTTGACGGTGACGACCGGTATGCCGCGGCGTGCGCCGGCGGGCAGCACGAAGCTGTCGCCGGTGAAGCGGGCCGAAGGCGCGCGGTCCTGCACATATATCGATAGAACCACCGGTGCCGCGGTGACCTCGCCAATGGCGGCCGGCAGGCCGGCGCGGAAGGTCACGTCATAATGTTGGCCGTGCTCGAGCCCTTCGACGCAGATCTGCTTGTCCTTGGCTTCGACGCCCTTGGGAGCGGCGTTGTCGACAGTAACGAACTGCGAGTAGTCGACGCCGGTCTTGACCAGCTCCTCGGAGAACTGCGCGCAGATGCGTGGCGCGCTGGTGTCGGCATCGACGGTATGATCGATGACGCGGAAGCCCTTGCGGGCCTTGAGATCCTGGTAGGCGGCCCTGACTGCCGGCGAATTGACGAGAGCGAGGCTCGCCTCGTAGGCCTGCAGGGCCGGCCTGTAGAGATCGCGGCGATCAAGGCCGTCCCCGAGCAGCGCCAGCACGTCGGCGCGCGTCCTGGTGGTGCGCAGCAATTTGTAGGCATTGAAGGCGGCGGAAGTGGCGTTCGCCGGCAGCGTCGACGGCTCCGAACTGTTGGCGGTCGGATGGACGGCAAGCGTTTCGCGCGCCAGCTCGAGCCAGAGCTGGCCGTCATCAGGCAACGCCGAAACCGCCGCCTCGTATTTGTGCATGGCCGCGCGATGATCGCCCGTCAGCGCCGACTGTTCGGCGGCGGCCCTCAGCGCCGTCAGCCCCTCGGTCGGCTTGGTGTAGGTCGGGCCAGTGAGCTTGTTGCGGTATTGCTGGGCCTGGTCTGCCATCCAGTTCGGGAAGAAGGCGAGTTCGGGTGGCGCGCCGATGTCGGGATCGCCATCGATGTTGACGACCTTGCCGGCGACGGCGCCGCTGAAGGGTTTCAACGAGTTGTAATCGGATTTAAGAAAGCACCATTTGGCCTTGAGGTTGTAGGTGAAGGCGCGGCAGGCCGGGTCGCCGAGGCAGGTGGTCTTGCACTGGTCGAGGCTGACATTCTGGTCGGATCTGAGATCGAAACCGAAATAGTCGGAATTGTCCGATGTCACCACCCGCCGGGCTTCGGCCGCTTGCGCGACACCGCTCCAGGCAAAAAAGAGAAGGAAAAGAATCGATAGACCACGAGCCGCGCGCATTGCCATAAACCCCTCCAGACAAGTGCTGACGTCCAGAAATCTTCAAGCTTCAGTGGCGCTTGTCAACATCAGGACGCGGCAGGATCCGCCTGCCAACGGTTTGCTTTCCGGCCGATGACCGGTAGTAGCTCCATAGGACAGGGGATCACGCTTTCTTGCGGCGACGCAGAAGGTGTGAGTTCCAAGCCCTGTCTATTTCAGCAATTGGATTGTGGCCCCTTTACGAGTGCTTCAGAACTTCATTCCAATTTTAGGTTTGCGAGCTAGGCTAGGAGCGTAATGCCGGCGTATGAAAGGCAGATGTCGGGAGGAACCGCGCAACGGCGCGCGCTTTCGCGCGCCCTGCTTTTCGCCTTGCTGTGCTCGGCGGTACTTATTGTCGAGACCGGAAATGCGGCAGCCTTCGAGATTTTCGGCATCAAGCTATGGGGATCGTCGAAGGACGAAGATGCCGACATCGTTGACCCGCTGCGTTATGCCGTGACGATCGAGACGCCCGACGCCGACAAGGATCTCGCCGAGAAGCTCGAAAACGCCTCGGCGCTGAAAGCCGACGAGGAACACCCGGTATCAGGTTCGCTGGGTCTTTTGGCCAAGGCGCGCAGCGACCGTGAGCAACTTGTCGCCGCGCTCTACGCGGACGCCCGCTACGAGGGGGTCGTCACCATCACTATTCAGGGCAAGCCGCTCGACGATCTGCCGCCCGATGCCGAGTTTTCCGGCCCGCAGCCGATTCCGGTGGTGATAAGCATAGCGGCCGGGCCGAAATTCACGCTTGGCAACATCAGACTGAAAGGCGATGCAGCGGGGCTGGCAAGTGCCGATTTCGGTCTGATCGCCGGCGGTGACGCCAGTTCGGGCGCCGTGCTCAAGGCCGAGGCGGCGATCGTGCGGGCACTCAAGCAAGAAGGCAGGCCGCTGGCCAAGGTGACGGGCCGCGAGATCGTCGCCGAGCACACCGGTTCGACGCTCGACGTGACGCTCACCGTCGCGGCCGGCCCGGTCGCCGGCTATGGCGACACCACTGTCGAGGGTACCGAAAAGGTCGACCGCGACTTCACCGAATATATGACCGGTCTGAAGCGTGGCCGCCAGTATTCGCCCGATGAGATCGACGATGCACGCGACCGGCTGCTCGGCCTCGAGGTCTTCAACAGCGTGACGGTGAAGGAAGCCGACGCCCTCGACGCCGAGGGCAATGTCCCGATCGGTGTCCAGGTCAGCGAACGCAAGCCGCGCTATTTCGGCATTGGCGGCAGCTTCTCAAACACCGAAGGGCTGGGCCTCGAAGGCTATTGGGGGCATCGCAATCTGTTTGGCCGCGCCGAAAAGCTGCGCATCGACGGCAAGATCAGCGGCATCGGCAGCAACGACTTGACCCAGCTCAATTACAATGCCGGCGTCATGTTCGAAAAGCCGGGCGTGGTCGGGCCGGCGTCGAAATTCATTGCCAGCGTCAATGCTGTGCTGGAGCACCCCGACGCCTATGACCATTTCTCGGTCAAGGGCAGTACCGGCCTATCCTACGAACTCGACAAGAAGCAGACGGTTTCCGCGCAAGTCGCGCTGGATTATTCGAGGATCCACGACGCTTTCGGCAAGCACACCTATCTGATCGCCAGCATTCCACTGCAATATGTCTACGACAATCGCGACAGCAAGCTCAATCCGACCCGGGGCTTCAGGGTGCTGGCCTATGCCGAGCCGAGCTACGACATTTTGAGCGGGGCTGCCTTTGTCAAGCTGAAGGGCGAGGGGTCGGCCTACCAGTCGCTCGATTCGGCCTCGAAATTCGTTTTCGCCGAACGTGTCGCCATCGGCTCTATCATCGGCGCCAGTCTTCAAGATGTTCCGGCAGATCGCCGCTTCTACTCAGGCGGCGGCGGTTCGGTGCGCGGCTATGCTTATCAAGGCATCGGCCCGAAGGACAGCAATGGAGAGCCGATCGGAGGGCTTTCCTTCTTCGAGACCTCGGTCGAGATGCGCATCGCCGTCACCGACAAGATCGGCGTTGTGCCGTTCGTCGATGCCGGCACGGTGTCGACGAGGCAGGTTCCCGATTTTTCGGACATGAAGGTCGGCGCGGGTGTAGGCTTGCGCTATCTGACGGCGTTCGGGCCGCTCCGCATCGACGCGGCAGTGCCGCTCAACCGCGGCCCCGACGATCCTCATTTCGGCATTTATGCCGGCATCGGCCAGGCATTCTGATGGCAATATTCAGGCGCATCCTTCGTATCCTTTTCTACACGCTGCTCATCGTCGTGGCAGCGGCGGTGGGGGCGCTCGTCGTGCTGACCAAGACCGAGCGCGGCCGCGAAAACCTTGCCGGCATCATCTCGACCATGGCCTCGACCAGTGATCGCAAGGTCACTGTCGTCGGCATCGACGGTATCTGGTCGGGCGCGCTGAGGGTCGATCATGTCGTTCTGGAGGATCGCGAAGGCGCCTGGATGGTGGCGCGCAAGGTGGCCGTCGACTGGTCGCCGCTGGCACTCCTGTCGAAGAGCTTCAGCGCCGATCGCATTGGGGCCGAGCGTATCGAGTTGGCAAGGCTGCCGATGGCCAATACACAGCCGCGCCAAAGCGGGGCGACCACGCTGCCGGTTTCCATCGATGTCAAGCAGCTCGACCTTCCCGAAATCGCACTCGGGCAGGCTCTGGCCGGCAGCGGTGTTGCCGAGCTCGCAGCCAAGGGAGCGCTCAAGGCGGATGCCTCGCCGTTGGCTATCGAGACCAATCTCAACATCGTTCGCCATGACGGCAAGCAAGGCACGGTCGACGCCAAAGCCCAATTCGCGCCGGCCGACAACAAGCTCGACCTCGACTTGAGGGCATCCGAGCCGGCCGGCGGCATCATCGCCAACCTGCTCAAGCTGCCGGGCGCGCCGCCGGTCGAGATTGTCGTTTCCGGCACCGGACCGCTCGCCAACTGGAATGGCATCGGGACCTTTGTCGTCGATCGCCGGATCGTCACCCAGCTTACCGGTCGTCATCAGCTCACGAACAAGGGTCATTATGTCGAGGCCAAGGGTGACGGCGAGTTCGAGCGCTTCCTGCCCGAAAATCTGAAGCCGCTGTTTGCCGGCAAGACCAGCTTCGACCTCGCCGGCACAGCGACCGCGGCCGGCGGCGTCGACGTGGAGCGCGCCAATATCGACAGCGATGCCGTGCACGCGACGGCCGCCGGCACTGTCGATCCGAACGGTGCCAGCGATCTTTCCGTTAAGCTCGCCGCAAAGGGGCCGCCGATCGTGCTTAGTCTCGGCAGCGAGGCGCAGCCGATAACCGTGGCGATCAAGGACGCCACGGCCCGCGCTTTCGGCGATGGCAAGGCGCCGATGGTCGATATCGGCGCGTCGCTGGTCTCGGTGGTGGCGGGCGGCACGCGGGTGGACGACCTGATCGGGCAAGTGCATTCGGATGGTTTCGACATCCAGAACCGTAGCGGGCCTGTCACCATCAAGCTGACGGCGGCCGGCCTGAACACCGACGTTGCGACGTTGGCGCCGCTGATAACGGGCAGGGTCAGCGCCGGTCTCGCCGGCTCCGTCAGCAAGGACCAGGTCGTCGTCGACCAAGGCACGCTGCGCAGCGACGCGCTCAATGCGTCCGTAACGGCCACCGTGGTGCTGGCCGATCTGTCGATGACGCTCAAGATGAATGCCGACGCGGCTTCGACGGCGCTGCCGCCGCAGATCAGTTCGGTTCTCGGCCAGCGCGTGCAGTTTTCCGCAACCGCGACCCGCGACCCGGACGGTGCGTTTGCCGCCAATGCACTGCAGCTCACCTCCGGCACGCTCAACGCCAGCGGCACCGCCAGCGCGCAGGGCACCGATATCCGAGCCGATATCAAAGGAACGCTCGGCGACGTGTCGGTGCTGTCGCCGCTGGTTGGCGCGAAGGTCGGCGGCGCAGTCGATTTCGCGCTGACCGCAAGCGGTGCGCGCACCGCGCCGGACTTCTCGGTTTCGGCCAGCAGCGACAGCCTGACGGCGTCCGGCCATGCGGTGAAGCAGATCAAGCTGAGCGCGCGCGGCAAGGCCGATATCGCCAGTCCCGCCGCCGATGTCTCGCTGACCGGCTCGGTCGACGACCAGCCGCTCGACCTCAAGGCATCGCTGGTCACGACCGACGGAAAGCGCTCCATCAATGGACTTGCCGTCTCGCTGGCCGACAACAAGGTCTCCGGCGACCTCGGGCTCGACGACAACCTGCTGCCGCTCGGCACGTTGGCCCTCGATGCCGCCGATATTGCCCCGCTGGCCAGACTTGCCGGCCAAACGCTAGCCGGCGACGTGCGTGGCACGATCCGCTTCGCCAACGACAATGGAGCACCGACGGTCGCGATCGATGCGACGAGCACCGCGATTTCGCGCGGCGAACTGGCGGCCAAGACAATCGCCGTCAACGCGCTGGTCGCCAATTATCTCAAAGCCCCGGCGATCGCCGGCAAAGTCAAGGCCGACATGATCACTTCCGGAACCACGGTGATCAGCGGCATCGATGTCGACCTGAAGCGCAACGGCGACTGGACCGGCTTTAGCGGCGGCGCCACGGTCGCCGGCATTCCGGCCAGCGCGGCCGGGCGGGTCAGGATCGCGAACGGCATCACCAGCATCGAGCTTGCCTCGGGCGAGGCAATCATCCGCGGCATCAAGGCAGCGATCGCACAGCCGTCGGCGCTGACAATCGCCAATGGCATGGTGAGCATTGAGAACCTGGCGCTCGGTGTCGGCGGCGGTTCGGTTGCCGTGTCGGGTACGGCTGGCCAGACGCTCGATCTCGCTGCCACCTTGTCGGCGGTGCCGGCAGCGCTTGCCAATGATTTTTCACCGGGTCTCGATGCCGTGGGCGCGCTCAGCGGCACCGCGCAGGTCACGGGATCGTCGGCTGCCCCCGACGTCCGTTTCAACGCCCGGCTCAGCGGCGCCGAAACCAACCAGACCCGGCGGGCCGGGCTCGGGCCGCTCGATCTCGATGCGGCAGGCCGCTTCTCCTCGGTCAGCGGCCTGGCCATCGAGCAGGCGACGCTTGCCGGCGAGAAAATCTCCGGCAAGGCAGCCGGCACCATCAATCCGAACGGCGCCAGCGATTTCTCGCTCGACCTCGCCTCGACCGGTCCGAGCCTGCCGCTGTCGTTCGGCAGCAAGGCAAGTCCGATCAAGCTCGAGCTGCAGGCGATATCGCTAAAGGCGGCCGGGCAGGGCACGCAGCCGAAGCTCGACATCTCCGCGACGCTGCCATCGGCCGCCACCAATCTGGCTAAGGTCGAGGGCATCACGCTGGCGCTGCACTCCGATCGCTTCGACGTGAAAGCCCGGAGCGGGCCGATCTCCGGCACCGTGACCGCTGAAAAAATCGGCATCGACAATCCGACAGTCGCACCGCTGATCGCCGGCAAGGTCACTGCCAAACTCGCCGGCAGCCTTGCCGCCGACGCTGTCATCATCGATAGCGGCACAGTGACCAGCGACGCGTTGAACAGCGGCTTCAACGGGCGGGTCTCGCTGGCCGACGGCGCCATCGATCTAAATCTCAAGGCGGATGCCGCGTCGGCGGCGCTGCCGGCGGCGGTACGTGGCGTGCTCGCCGCGCGAACACAACTCAGTGCCGCGCTGAAGCGAGACGCCAACGGCAATGTCACCGCCAACGCCGTCAGGCTGTCGTCCGGTTCGCTAACGGCAGACGGGCAGGCGAGCCTTGCCGCCAACAAGCTCAGCGCCGACGTCAAAGGCGCGCTGGGCGACGTCTCGCTGGTATCCAAGGACGCCAAAGGCGCCATCTCTTTCGCGCTGAATGCGCAAGGCGCCAGCACTGCGCCGGATCTGTCCCTGACTGTCAACAGCGACAGGCTTTCGGTCGCGGCGCGCGAGATCACTGGCCTGAAGCTCACTGCCACCGGCAAGGCTGATGCCGCCAACCCGGCTGCGAATGTGCAACTCACCGGAAACGTCGCGGGTCAACCGCTGCAGGGCAGCGCCGTGCTGGCGACATCGGACGGCAAACGCGCCATCAATGGGCTTTTGCTGTCGCTGGGCAAGAACCGTATTTCCGGCGACCTGGCGCTCGACGATGCCTTCGTCCCGGTCGGCACGGTAGCGCTCGACCTGCCCGATATCGGTCCGCTTGCTGCCCTGGCACTGGAAAAGGCCGACGGCGATGTGCGCGGCACGATCGCCTTCTCCAAGGCGGGCGCCGTGCCGCAGGTCGCCGTCAAGGCGATGACGGGCTCGATCTCGCGCGGCGATGTCTCGGCCAAGGCCGTGAGCATCGATGCGCTGATCGCCAACTATCTGGCGGCACCGGTGATCTCGGGCAAAATCCGTGCCGACAGCGTGACCTCCGGCGGCACGGTTATCCGTGGCGTCGACGTCGATCTCAAGCGCGACGGCGAATGGACCGGTTTTTCCGGTGGCGCCACCGTCAAGGATATTCCGCTGAAAGCCGGTGGGCGGGTCAAGGCGGTCAACGGCACGACGACGGTCGAACTTGCCTCCGGCGAGGCGACCATCCGCGGCATCAAGGCGGCTATCGCCCAGGCCTCGACCATCAACATCGCGAATGGAGTGCCCAGCCTCGACAGGCTGGTGCTCAACCTCGGCGGCGGCACGGCGACGGTCACGGGCAAAGCTGGGCAGGCGCTCGACCTCAACGCGACGCTGGCCCGCGTCCCGATCTCGATAGCCAACAGTTTTTCGCCGGGCCTCGATGCCGCCGGTTCCATCTCGGGCACGGTGAAGGTGACGGGTGCGCCGGCCAATCCGGCCGTTGCTTTCAAGATCGATGCAGCAGGCGTTCAGACGTCGCAGACCCGTGGTGCAGGCTTCGGCGCCATGGGCGTTTTATCCTCAGGTACGTATTCGGGCAACAGACTGACCTTCGACGCCAACATGAGCGATGCCGCCGGCCTCGGTCTCAAGGGCGGCGGCACGATGACGACATCAGGCGCGCCCACCCTTGATCTCAACTTTTCCGGCAAGGTGCCGTTCGCATTCCTCACCAGGACACTCGCCGCGCAAGGCTTGTCCCTGAGCGGCACGGCCGACGTCGATATACAGGTACGCGGCCCGGCGACGTCGCCGGTGATCTCAGGCACGGTCCGCACGTCAGGCGCCCGCCTGCTCGACGCGCGTTCGGGGCTTGCGATCAACGACATCACTGCCGATGTCGCCGTCGGTGGCGGCGTGGCAAGGATCAATCGACTGACCGGCACGCTGTCGACGCGCGGCAGCCTTTCGGCCAGCGGCACCGTCGGCATCGATCCGGCTAAGGGTTTTCCGGCCGATCTGTCGATCAAGCTTGTCGACGGCCGCTATACCGACGGCAAGGTAGTCACCGCCAATCTTGGCGGCGACCTGACCGTTAAGGGGCCGCTCACCTCCGCGCCGATGATTTCCGGTACCGTCAACCTGGCCAAGACCGTCATCACCGTACCCGAAAAACTGCCCGGCTCGCTGGCCGAGCTCAACGTCAAGCACAAGAATGCGCCGGCCGCCGTGCGTGCGCAGGACAAGGCGTTGCGCCCGGCCGCTGCAAGCAGCGGTGGCGGCGGCAGCGGCCTCATTCTCGACGTCACGGTCAATGCGCCGAGCCAGATCTTCATCCAGGGCAGGGGCGTCGACGCCGAACTCGGCGGGTCGTTGCGGCTGACCGGCCCGGCATCGTCACCCCAGGCGGTCGGCACCTTCACCTTGCGGCGCGGTCGGCTGACGATCCTTGCCAAGCGGCTGACCTTCACCGAAGGCACGGTCGGCTTTTCCGGCTCTCTGGTGCCCTACCTCAATCTCACGGCGCAATCGAAGACGACCAGCGCCACCGTGACCATCGTGGTGTCGGGCGAGGCGACCAACCCGAAATTCACCTTCTCCTCGGTACCGGCGCTGCCGGAGGACGAGGTGCTGGCGCAGCTGATCTTCGGCCGTTCGATGTCGAACCTGTCGCCGCTGCAGATCGCTCAGCTTGCCGAGGCTGCCGGACAACTGGCCGGCATCGGCGGCTCGACCTCCCTGCTGCAGAACCTGCGCAGCGCGATCGGCGTCGACGACCTCGACGTGATCACCGACGAAGAGGGCGGCACCGCCGTCTCGGCGGGCAAGTATCTCAACGACCGCACCTACGTGACGATCCAGAAGGGCGACAGGCCGGGCTCGGGCAAGGCAACCGTCGATCTCGACGTTGGGCGCGGCGTCAAGCTGCGTGGTGAGGCAACCGACGCCGGCGAAGCCAAAGGCGGTGTTTTCTACGAACGGGAATATTGAAACCGGCCGTTCGCGCAGAACAGCTGGTTGCCCGATGAACGAGCGGCGCAGCAGCAAATGTCCCGGTTTAATTGCCCGTGGAGATTTCGGGCGAAATCCCTGGCGCACTAGCAAATTTGCGCCAAGACTGTCGTTAACGCGCGAACCGGCCTGCTTCCAAAGTTGCACATTCCTTGGCATGTTCCCAATCCGTGCCGTCTTTGACATCATGGCGCGGATGCGGAATGTTAAAAGGCAGAAAGCCAACAATGGGAGTTAGTCATGACGATCTACAAGAGTAACGGCGACCGCGTTCCCGATCACATCCTGGCCATGGCCGAAGACGCCAAGGCAGGCAAGATGGATCGTCGCGAATTTCTGGCTCTCGCCAGCGTCTTCGGAGCCTCGACGGCGATGGCCTATGGCATGCTTGGCCTTGCAGACCCGACGCCGGCCAAAGCGGAAGAGGTCCAGGGCAAGAAAGGCGGCGTGTTGAAGGTCGCGCAATGGATCAAGGATCCGAAGGATCCGCGCAAGGCCGACTGGTCGGAAATCGCCAATGCCGAGCGCCAGGCGCTCGAGCCGCTGGTCAAATATACCACCGAATACACATTCCGCCCCTATCTGCTGGAGAGCTGGGACGTGAATGACGACGCTACCGAATACACGCTGCATGTGCGCAAAGGCGTCACCTGGAACAACGGCGATCCGTTCACCGCAGACGACGTCATCTTCAACCTCAAGCGTTGGGCCGACAAGAAGGCCGAAGGCAATTCCATGCCGGGTCGCCTCGGTTCGCTGGTCAAGGACGACAAACTGGATGAGAGCGCGGTGACCAAGGTCGACGACCACACGATCAAGCTGACGCTCAGCAAGCCGGATATCGCCCTCATTCCCAACGTGTGCGACTATCCCGGCCTCATCGTCCACAAGACGTTCGATGAAAAAGGCGGCGACTTCAAGTCCTGCCCGATCGGCACTGGGCCGTTCGAGCTGGTCTCCTACGATGTCGGCCAGAAAGTGGTCTACAAGCGCCGCGAAGATAACAAATGGTGGGATGGTGAGGTCTTCCTCGACGGCATCGAGTTCGTCGACTACGGCACCGATCCGGCGGCCATGGTCAGCGCCTTCGAAGCAGGCGAGGTACACACCAATTTCGAGACGTCGGCCGACTATGTGTCGATCCTCGACGGCATGGACCTGGTGAAGTCGGAGATCGTCACCGCCTCGACGATCGTCTGCCGCACCAATGTGACCAACAAGCCTTATGGCGACCAGAAGGTTCGCAACGCCCTGCAGCTCGCGGTCGACAACAATGTCGTCCTCCAGCTCGGCTACGGCAATGCCGGCACGGTTGCCGAAAACCACCATGTCGCCCCGATCCATCCGGAATACTACGAACTGCCGAAGATTGCTCGCGACCCGGCCAAGGCGAAGGCGCTGATGGCGGAAGCCGGCCAGGCCGATTTCGAGCACGAGCTGATCACGGTCGACGAGGACTGGCACAAGAATACAGGCGATGCGATCGCCGCGCAGATGCGGGACGCCGGCATCAAGGTGAAGCGTACGGTGCTGCCGGGTTCGACCTTCTGGAACGACTGGACGAAGTATCCGCTGTCGATGACCAACTGGAACATGCGGCCGCTCGGCGTCCAGGTTCTGGCGATCGGCTACCGCACAGGTGAAGCCTGGAACGAGACGGCCTGGTCGAATCCGGAGTGGGATGCCAAGCTCAACGCTGCGCTCGCAGTCGCCGACGCCGCCAAGCGCAAGGAAATGATGAAGGATATCGAGCAGATCCTGCAGGATTCCGGCATTATCATCCAGCCTTATTGGCGCAAGCTCTACAGCCATTCGGTCAAGGCGGTGCAGAACTACAAGATGCACCCGACCTTCGAGCGCGACTATGGCAAGGTCTGGCTCGAGCAGGCCTGACCGGACGATCCGGAAAGGGGCGTCTCGCCCCTTTCCGTCGCTCTTTGCATGATCCATGGACCGGAAGTCGGCGCAGCAAAAAGTTGCGGACTCTTCGGCCGGGGTCTGCAATAAAAGGGTATTGCATCTGGGACTGGTCTGAAGGCTTGTTCTGCCGCTGGCGGCAGGGCGGCTTGCAAACCGGTTCCAACCCCCAACCCGACCGGCAGGGGACCGCCATGCTTTCTTTCGTTATCAGGCGTCTCGGCACCATGGCATTGACGATGCTGTGCCTGACGATGATCGTCTTCTTCCTGGTCAATCTCGGGCCCAATCTGAAGAAGCTGGCGATCAGCCAGACCGAAATGCACACATCCGCCGAGCAACTTGAGGCCTGGCTGGTCAACCATGGCTATCGGCAGAATTTCTTTGTCCGCTACGGCCAATGGCTGGGCATCATGCCAAAGCAGCCGGTGACCGACCCGGCGACCGGCAAGCCCGCACAGCGTTTCTCCTTCTGCAACGATCCGGTCGTGCCGACATTCTCCGGCATCCTGCAAGGCGATTTCGGATGCTCGACCAAGTTCAAGACGACGGTCGCTTCGAAACTCTTTCCGGCGCTCAGCGCCACCGGCATCCTGATGCTCTGCGTGCTGGCCGTAATGGTGCCGATCTCGCTTTTGATCGGCATTCTCGCCGGCATGCGCGAGGGCTCACGCACCGACCGTACATTGTCGGTGGCTTCGATCGCCTCGACGGCGACGCCCGAATACGTTTCGGGCGTCATCTTCACCGTGATCTTCGCCTCCTGGCTCGGCGTGCTGAACGGTTCGGCGGCCTCGGCCAGCCAGGGCATCACCTTCTACAATTTCACCTTGCCGGTAATGACGCTGGCGATCTACGGCATCGGCTACATCGCCCGCATGACCCGCGCCTCGATGGTGGAGGTGATGACACAGCAATATATCCGAACCGCCCGGCTGAAGGGCCTCTCCTTCGGCAGCGTGGTGATAAAGCACGCTCTGCGCAACGCGCTGATCGCACCGTTCACGGTCATCATGCTGCAGTTTCCCTGGCTGCTCACCGGTGTCGTTATCGTCGAGGTGATGTTCCGATACCAGGGTTTCGGCTACACGCTGGTCGAGGCTGCCGGCAACAACGACATCGATCTTCTGCTCGGCTGCTCGCTGGTCTCGGTGTTTATCGTCTTGATCACACAGCTCATCTCCGATGTCGGCTACGCGTTCCTCAATCCGCGCATCAGAGTTCAATAGGAGACCGGGCGGATGCAGGTCGAATATCTCAGCGCCCTCAACGTCGTACTCGGCGTGCTTGCCCGCTTCTGGCCGGTCTGGATCGCTCTTGCCCTGGTGATGGGAGCGAGCTTCGGCTACAAGAAGAAACTAGGCCTTTACGGCCAGCTTTTCGACAGCGGCGTCGGCATCGTCGGCGTCGGCATCTGCCTGTTCTGGCTGTTTACGGCGATCTTCGCGTCGACCATCTCGCCCTTCGATCCGCTTGCCCAGGTGCCGATCATGAAGGACGCGCTGCCGGGCGCGATCGAGCCGGCGTCGAAACTTGTATACTATTTCGGCGGCGACAAGCTCGCCCGCGACGTGTTCTCCCGCATGGTCTATGGCAGTCAGATCGTGCTGATCATCGCGCCGGCGGCGACCGGTTTTGCGCTGATGGTCGGTATTACGCTCGGCCTGCCGGCCGGCTATTATGGCGGCAGGATCGATACGGTGCTGTCCTTCCTCGCAAACCTTGTGCTGGCCTTCCCGGTGATCTTGCTGTTCTACCTGCTGGTGACGCCGGGCATCATGGACACGCCGATCCCCTACGCGATGGCAGGGCTGTTCTTCCTGTTTCCGATCATCTTCTTCAGTGTGTTGTTCTGGACGCGCTACAAGAACCGTCCCGACCGCCTCTATATCCTGCTTGGCCTGACGTTGGTGCTTGGCGGCTGGATCTATGCCGGCCTTGTCTTCGATGCCGATCCGTTCAAAATCATCCACATCGATCCCAACCAGCTCAACATCTTCGTGGCGGTGGTGTTCGCCTCCAGCCCGGGCGTGTTCCGCATCGTGCGCGGCCTGGTCATGGACATCAAAACGCGCGACTATGTTGCGGCGGCTCAAACGCGCGGTGAATCGCCCTGGTACATCATGCTGTGGGAGATATTGCCCAATGCGCGCGGGCCGCTGATCGTCGACGCCTGCCTGCGCATCGGCTACACTACGATCCTGCTCGGCACGCTCGGCTATTTCGGGCTGGGACTAGCGCCGGAAAGCCCGGACTGGGGCACGGCGATCAAGGATGCAAGCCGGCTGCTGCGCTCCTTCATCCACCCGGCGCTGCCGCCGACGATCGCGTTGATGTCGTTCGTGCTCGGCCTCAACCTCCTGGCGGATTCGCTGCGCGAACAGTCTATGAAAGATTGATGCCGGGAAAGATTGACGCCGGGAAGACCGATGCCGGGTTCGGCCCGACGTGCCTGAAGAACAAGGATTGGAGCGACCCATGAATGAGGCAGTTCGAAATCCCGCCAAGCCGACCAGTGGGCCGACCAATGAGCCGATCATCGAGATCGAGAACCTGTCGATCTCCTTCTTCACCCGTAAGGGCGAGATCCCGGCGGTCATGGATTTTTCCTGCACCGTCATGCCCGGCGAGGCAATGGGCATTGTCGGCGAATCCGGTTGCGGCAAGTCGACCGTGTCGCTCGGCATCATGCGCGACCTCTCCAACATCGGAAAGATCGTCGGCGGAAAGATCAAGTTCCAGGGCAAGGACATGGGAGAACTGTCCGATGAGGAACTGCGCGCCATCCGCGGCAACAAGATCGCGATGATCTACCAGGAGCCGATGGCCAGTCTGAACCCGGCAATGAAGGTCGGCCAGCAGCTGATGGAAGTGCCACTGATCCACGACAAGGTGTCGAAGGACGAAGCTTATAAACGCGCCTTGGAAATGGTGCGCGCGGTGAAGCTGCCGGATCCCGAACGCATGATGCGTTCCTATCCGCACCAGCTTTCGGGCGGCCAGCAGCAGCGCATCGTCATTGCCATGGCGCTGCTGTCGAAGCCGGCGCTGCTCCTGCTCGACGAGCCGACGACAGCGCTCGACGTGACGGTGGAAGCCGGCATCGTCGACCTGGTCAAGGGGCTGGGCGAGAAGTTCGGCACCTCGATGATCTTCGTGTCGCACAATCTCGGGCTGATCCTGGAGACCTGCGACCGCATTACGGTGATGTATTCGGGCGAAGCGGTGGAGACCGGCAAGATCAAGGACGTCTTCGACCGGATGCGCCATCCCTACACGCAAGGCCTGTTCCGCTCGATCCCGCTGCCCGGCGCCGACAAGAATTCGCGGCCGCTGATCTCGATCCCGGGGCAGTTGCCGCTGCCGCACGAGCGGCCGAAGGGCTGCAATTTCGGCCCGCGCTGCCACCATTTCGTCGAGGGCGTCTGCAACGCCGCCGAAATTCCGATGATCGCGGTCGAAGGCCATGACGGGCATTTCTCGCGCTGCGTGCGCTTCAACGAGATCGACTGGGAGGCGCTGCCGCCCGGCGCCAAGAAGGTCAACGAGCGCGTGGTGCCCGGTGCGCCGGTGCTCCAGATCGAAGACCTCAGGAAGTATTACAAGGTCGGCGGCAGCGAAGTGTTCGGCTCGAGCGAGGGCCGCGTCGTCAAGGCCAACGAGACGATCTCCTTCATGGCCCGCGAATCCGAGACCGTCGCTATCGTCGGCGAATCCGGCTGCGGAAAATCGACCCTGGCCAAGGTGCTGCTCGGCCTCGAAACGGCAAGCTCCGGCCGCGTTAAGCTCGGCAACAAGGAGATCCAGTCGACCGGGATCGAGAAGCGCAGCGTCGACACGGTGTCGTCGATCCAGATGGTGTTCCAAAATCCGTTCGACACGCTCAATCCCAGCCATTCGGTCGGTTCGCAGATCATCCGTACGCTGGAAAAGTTCAATGTCGGCAACACGGTGGCCGACCGCCGCAAGCGGATGCTGGAGTTGCTCGACCTGGTGAAGCTGCCGAGGGCGTTCGAGTCGCGCAAGCCGCGCCAGCTTTCAGGTGGCCAGAAACAGCGCATTGGCGTGGCGCGGGCTTTTGCAGGCGACGCCAAGGTGGTGGTGGCCGACGAGCCGGTCTCGGCATTGGATGTGTCAGTGCAAGCGGCGGTGACCGAGCTGCTGATGGATATCCAGCGCAAGAACAAGACGACGATGCTGTTCATCAGCCACGATCTGTCGGTGGTGCGCTACATCGCCGACCGCGTCGTCGTCATGTATCTCGGCTATATCGTCGAGCAAGGCACGACCGACCAGATCTTTTCGCCGCCCTATCACCCCTACACCGAGGCGCTGCTGTCGGCGATCCCGATCGCCGACACCAGCGTGGTGAAAAGGCACATCGTGCTTGAAGGCGACATTCCGTCGGCAATGAACCCGCCCTCGGGCTGTCCGTTCCAGACGCGCTGCGGCTATAAGAAGCTGGTGCCGGACAATCTTTGCGAAACCAAGGTGCCGCCGGTCAAGCATCTCGGCGACGGCCATATGAGCCTGTGCTGGCTGGCCGACGACGTGCTGGCGAAAATGGAGCCGGTGATCAAATTCGACAAGGAGCACGCCGCGAATGAGGGCGTGCCGGACGATGCGTCGCACGGTACTGGTCCGGGCTTTGCCGGTGATCCGCCCAAGCGTCCACACGGCAAGACCGGCAGCGCGGAAGCTGATGCCGAGGGCGAGGTAGCGGAGAATGGAGAAGCGGTCGCCAAAGCCCGCCGTCATGAGGTTCGCGACGAGGTTTCAGAGACCGGCGGCACCTCAAGCTCTGCCGATAGCGCGTCGGCACCAATCATGCCGCCGACAGTCGGCGACGGCCGCCAGGCGGACGACGCCACGCGCAAGCCACGCAAACCCAAGGGCGGCTGAGAGCCGTTAGTAGGCTAGGGCGCGCATTGCCGTAGCTGAGCGGCGTAGTCCTGCGCCATCTGCTCCGTGGCGTGCGCATAGCGCTGCACGTCGGCGTCGCCGCGACTGCCGCGCTTGTAGGCATTCCAGCCGAGATAGTAGGCGAGATACAGATTGTATGTGTCGTTGCGGGCGACGCCGAGCGTGTCGGCGGTCTTGGAATGATACCAGCCGACAAAATCCACGGCATCGGCAAACCTGGTGCGGCGCGCCGCCCAGCTGCCGGTCTCGTTCTGGTATTGCGCCCAGGTCCCGTCGAGTGCCTGCGAGAAGCCGGTGGCGCTGGAGATATGTTTCCAGGGAATGAAGCCCAGCAGCTTGGTGCGCGGCGGCCTGGCATTGCTCTTGAAGCCGGACTCCTTGCGCACCGTCGCCATCAGCACGGGAACCGGCACACCGTACTTCTGCTCGGTGCGTTGTGCCGCCGCCTGCCAATTGTCGAACCAGCCGTCATTCTGGTCGAAAACGGCGCACACATCGTTGATGTGGTTCGGCGGCGTCGCGCAGGCCGAAAGCGCCAGCGGCACGGCAATCGCTACAATTTTACTAAAACTCGACCTACGCATTGGAAAAGCATTAGGCCGAAAACATAAAAGGAATCTTGCTGTCTTCCTTAACGGCTCATCGGCCGCTTTGGCCGACACTGAACAGGTATAAATATTCCGACGTTTGCTGTCGCTTTTACCGACGTGAAATTCTCACAATGGCGCCTTGGCTAAAATCACGCCCGCAGGTGGCGGATTCTTGACAGCCCGATGCTCATGCCGGCGCTTTGATGCGCCGCATGAGCGAACCAAGACGCAAGCGCGGCGCCGAGCGAACCAGCAACAGGGGACCGACCGCCATCCCACAACTGCCGCTCAGGCGGGTGACAAACCCTTATCCGCCGATGGCGATGCTCTCGGCCGACCAGATCGAGGCGATCCATGAAGCCTCTATGCATATTTTGGAGAATTTCGGCATCGAGGTGATGAGCCTGCGGGCACTGTGGCTATTCGAGAAGGCCGGGGCCAAGGTCGATCATGCCTCGATGAACGTCCGCATCGATCGCGGCATGATCGAGGAAGCGCTGAAGACGACGCAGTCCAGCTATACGCTTACGCCGCGCAATCCCGCCCATGCCGTCCACCTCGGCGGCAATACCATCAACTTCACGCTTGTCGCCGGGCCGCCGAATGTGCACGACATGGAGCGCGGCCGCCGTGCCGGCAATTTGCGCGATTATTCCGATCTCGTCCGGCTGGCGCAGCATTTCAACTGCATCCACATGCTAGGCAACCAGGTCTGCGCGCCGGTGGAATTGCCGGCGAATTCCCGTCACCTCGACACCTATTTCGCCAATCTGACACTGACCGACAAAAGCTTTCACGTCTCGGCCATCGGTCGCGGCAGGGCGCTCGACGGCATCGAAATGATGGCAATCGCGCGCGGACTGACGCCTGACGGGATGCGCGACGATCCCGGCGTCACCACGATCATTTCGGTCAACTCGCCGCGCCGCTTCGACGAGATGATGGCCGAGGGGCTGATGACAATGGCCGAGTTCGGCCAGTCGGTGGCGGTAACGCCATTCACACTGATGGGGGCGATGAGCCCGGTGACGCTTGCCGGCGCGCTCGCCCAGCAGAATGCCGAGGCGCTGTTCGGCGTGGTGCTGACGCAGCTCGTCCGCCCCGGCGCGCCGGTGATGTATGGCGCCTTCACCTCCAATGTCGATATGAAATCGGGAGCGCCGGCTTTTGGCACGCCTGAAAACACCAAGGCGAATATAGCGTCCGGACAGTTGGCGCGGCGCTACAAGCTGCCTTACCGCACGACGCCGGGCTCGGCTTCCAATGCCGCCGACGCGCAAGGCGCCTATGAGACGCTGATGGCGCTGTGGGGCGCGGTGCTCGGCCACGGCAACCTCATTTACCACGCCGCCGGCTGGCAGGAGGGCGGGCTGACTGCGTCGTTCGAAAAGTTCATCATCGACGTCGAGATGATCCAGCACATGATGGAGTTTTTGCGCCCGATCGAAGTCAACGAGGCCGAGCTCGCCGTCGAAGCTCTGGGTGCGGTACCGACCGGCGGCCACTTCTTCGGCGAGCCGCACACGTTGGAGCGCTACGCCACGGCCTTCTACCAGCCTATGCTGTCCAACTGGCAAAATTTCGAGGCCTGGCAGGAGGCTGGCGGGCTCGATGCCACGGCGCGGGCGACGAGGCTTTGGAAGAAGGCGCTGGAGGACTATGTCGAGCCGGTGATGGAAATCTCCAGGCGCGAAGCGCTGGAGGCATACGTGGCCAAGCGCAAGGAAGCGATCGGGCAAAGCGAGCCGTGATGATCGAAGGCTCGCGCTCGTGGGGCTCCTCCCCGAATTCATCGTTTCCATCCAACTCGTTGACGTCAGAGAGAATCCCATGAAATCGCATGCAAAGGTCGTGGTTATCGGTGGTGGCGTCGTCGGGTGCTCCGTGCTGTTCCATCTGGCCCGGCACGGCTGGACCGACATCGTGCTTCTGGAGCGCGATGAATTGACCTCCGGCTCGACCTGGCACGCCGCCGGCGGCATGCACACCATCAATGGCGATCCCAATGTCGCCAAGCTGCAGAAATACACAATCTCGCTCTACAAGGAGATCGAGGAACTGTCCGGCCAGGCGACCGGCGTGCATTTGACTGGCGGCGTCTTGCTGGCAGCGACGGAGGCGCGGCTCGACTGGCTGCGCGGCGTCGTCGCCAAGGGCCGCTATCTCGGCATCGAGCTCGAGGAGATATCGCCTGACGAGGCGGCCGAGCTGATGCCGTTGCTCGATCCCAAGCAGTTCGTCGGTGCCGTGCGCAACAAGGAGGACGGTCATCTCGATCCGTCCGGCGTTACCCATGCCTACGCCAAGGCGGCGAGGAAGCTTGGTGCCGAGGTCGAGCGTTTCACCAAGGTCGAGGACATTGTGCGGCGCGCCGACGGGTTGTGGCGTGTCATCACCAACAAGGGTGAGGTGGTGGCCGAGCATGTGGTCAACGCGGGCGGCCTGTGGGCGCGCGAGGTCGGCCGCATGGTCGGGCTGGAGCTGCCGGTGCTGGCGATGGAGCACATGTACCTGATCACCGAGGACATGCCGGAAGTCGCCGCCTGGAACCAGAAGACCGGTACCGAGATCATCCATGCAGTCGATTTCGACGGGGAGCTCTATCTGCGTCAGGAGCGCGGCGGCATGCTCATGGGCACTTACGAAAAGGCCAACAAGCCATGGTCCGAGTTCCAGACGCCATGGAATTTCGGCCACGAACTGCTCGAACCCGACATCGACCGCATCGCACCGTCGCTGGAGGTTGGCTTCCGGCATTTCCCGGCATTCCAGAACACCGGCATCAAGCAGATCATCAACGGACCCTTCACCTTCGCGCCGGACGGCAATCCGCTGGTCGGGCCGGTGCGCGGCCTGCCGGGGTTCTGGGTGGCCTGTGGTGTCATGGCGGGGTTCTCGCAGGGCGGCGGCGTCGGCCTGGCGCTGTCGAACTGGATGATCGAGGGCGATCCCGGCGCCGACATCTGGGCGATGGATGTGTCGCGCTACGGCGACTGGGCGACGATGGCCTATACCAACGCCAAGGTGCGCGAGAATTATTCGCGGCGGTTTTCGATCCGCTTCCCGAACGAGGAGTTGCCGGCTGGGCGACCGCTCAAGACGACGCCGGTCTATGATCTGCTGTCGGCCGAGGGCGCGCAATGGGGCGTCGCCTATGGGCTGGAAGTGCCGCTGTGGTATGCGCCCGAAGGGGTCAAGGACGAATTCTCCTGGCGCCGCTCGAGCGACTTCGAGCATGTCGCGAAAGAAGTGGAGACAGTTCGGCAACGCGTTGGTCTGTCGGAAATCTCGTCATTCGCCAAATACAGAGTCACCGGTTTGGGCGCAGCAACCTGGCTCGACAGTATGCTCGCGTGCAAATTGCCAAGGCCCGGCCGCATGACGCTAGCGCCGATGCTGAAGGAAGACGGCAGGTTGATCGGCGATTTCACGCTGGCCAACCTCGGCGGTCCAAATTCTGCAAGTAAGGATTGGTTCCTGGCCGGCAGCGGTGTCGCCGAGCAGTACCACATGCGCTGGTTCGAAGCGCATCTGCCGAAGGACGGCTCTGTTAGCATCGAGGCGCTGGGAGCAAAACTCACCGGCCTGTCGATCGCCGGGCCGACCGCGCGGAACCTTCTTGAAAAGGTCACACGGTCGGACGTGTCGAATACGGCCTTTCCGTTCATGGCCATCAGCAAAATGGACGTCGGCATGGCGCCATGCCTGGTCGGGCGGGTCAGCTACACCGGCGATCTCGGCTACGAAATCTGGGTCGCGCCGGAATATCAGCGCGCCGCCTATCAGACGCTGATGGCCGCGGGGGAGGAATTCGGCATCGGCCTGTTCGGCTCGCGCGCGCTCAACGCATTACGACTTGAGAAGAATTACGGCTCATGGGCGCGCGAATACCGGCCGATCTATGGACCGTTGGAAGCCGGGCTCGACCGCTTCGTCGCCTACGGCAAGCAAGCCGATTTCATCGGCAAGCAAGCGGCGTTGGCCGAGCGCAAGCAAGGCGGCAGACTGCGGCTGCGGGCCTTTGTCGTCGATACTGTCGATGCCGACGTCATCGGCGACGAGCCAATCTGGTACGGCGGTGCCGTGCGCGGTTGGGTCACGTCGGGCGGCTACGCGCATCATTCGAAAAAGTCCGTCGCCATCGGCTATGTGCCGAAAGAGATTGCCGACGAAGCCGACGGCTTCGAGATTGAGCTTCTGGGCAAACGCCACGCTGCGCGCATGCAGCCGATCCCGCTGTTCGACGCGAATTTCGAGCGGATGCGTGGGTGACGTTTCAGGCACCGCGGCGGTTGTCCAGCGCCAGGGCGCCGGCGCCGGCAAACACCAGATAGAGGAAGATGAAGCAGAACGAGATCGCCGAATCGCCGCCATTGTTGACCGGGAAGAAACCCTGCGGCATGTGCGCCATGAAATAGGCGATCGCCATTTCGCCGCAGAGAAGGAACGCCACCGGCCTGGTCAAAAGCCCCAATGCCAGCAGGATGCCACCGGCCAATTCAAGTAGGGCAGCGGTCAGCGTCAGCCCGGTCAGAGCGCCCGCGTGATCGCTGACGGGAAAATTGAACAGTTTCTGGGTACCATGCTCGATGAACTGCAGCGCCGTCATGATGCGCAATGCGGCCAAAGCCTGCGGCTGATATCTGGCAAGACCGTCAAAAAGCTTCATCTAAAACTCCATTTTACCCCTCCCGGACCGGCCATAAATTTTCGCCCGGAAATGGACTACTCACTTCCCATGGCCTGCCATCAACAATCGGTGATTGAAAATGATTCCCCAGTCTGACTTTCATATGTGCTCTCTCTATGGTTGCATTTACATATCTATGGTTGTATTGATGCATAGATACTCCAGACACGTGGGTTCACTTCGCCACGAAAAAAGTCGTCATCAGCCTATTCGCAATCCTTGCAGGTACCAGCTTCGCCATGGCCGGGGACGCCGGCTGTGATGCCTTCAAATGGCCGGTGACACGCGAGCAGGCATTGTTTCCGGCATTGCCCTCCGCACAGTCCGGCGGTGCCCTGACGATCGGGCAGGCGGTGGATTTCACGCTCGCAGCGGTCGATACGATCGGCTTTGCTGTTCCGCCGGAACGTGCGCCTGCAGCCGGTACATTCGGCGCGACGGCAAGCGTGGCCGTGCCCCTGGAGGGAGAGCTCCAGATCAGCCTGTCTAATGAGGCCTGGATCGATGTCGTTCAGGACGGCAAAGCCGTGAAGTCGGCGGGGTTCAGTGGTATGAAGACCCGTCCGGGGATCCGCAAGAGCGTGCGCTTTAAGCTGGCCGCCGGCCCGGCGACTATCCAGCTCAGCGGCGCCAAGAAAGAGACCCTCAAGGTTGCGGTGCTGGCGCCGGAATGACTTTGCGCCCTGAGACAATTCATTTGCTCGCATCGCACCAACGGTGCGGTGCGGCTGTTCAATTTTGATAGGTATCGGGCTGGTTCAGCGTCCCGGCGCGATCAGCGCGAAATGCGGGCGAACCGCCGCCATGGGCACGATAGATTTCGCCTAAAGAACGTCACCCGGATCGAATGGTACTCCGGCTCCCCGAAGCTCTTTCGCTAACTCGCGCTCCCAATTCTTGCCGTCGCCGAACGACACATAGCCGATGCCATCAAAGTCTGAAGGTCTCTCAACACCCTCGCCCATGAGTGCGCAGACGTTCTTTGATTCGAGCTTGCCGATGAAAAATCCTAGCTCGAACACTACGTTTTGTCGGGCTCGCTTTCCTGGGGTTGCACCCGCCAAGCCACCAACGTCTTCCGGCATCATGAGAACGACGGCGAACGAAGCACCCTCGGCTACCTCTTGGAACTTCGTCAGGAGCGATCTGCCCGCATTAGCACTCCGGTGAAGGATAATCGGTTCAAGCTTGAGGCGTCGCAAGAACACCTCGACTTCGTTCAGCGAACTTTTGTCGCGTCCATGAACGACAAACACCTTCCGCGATTTAGGTTGTGGCACTTCTGGTGGCTCCTTAACGGGCATCGCTGTAGATGAGCCGAGAGCCGCGCCCAAATCGCGCACCTGATCAGCGGTGAGTTGACCAACGGCTTTGTCAAATAGCGCTGGGTGAACGTTGCGAACACTTCGCACCGGGTCGCCAAAAAGAATTCTCGTGCCCAGTCCTGTGCTTACCGCATTCTTTGGCACCAGTTTGCCGTCGAGCATCTTCAAACCTTCGGTGTCCAACGCGATCCAAAAATCCATGCGGTTTTGAGCACTGACGTCGTTCAAAATTCCGTTGGGATAGTTCCTGTCCAAGTTCCCCGCTTTCTGGACAAGAAAAATATCCAACCGCTCCCCGTCCAAAGTCAATTCGGATGAGTTAGCTACCGCAAATCTTGCCAGCGCCATTGCACGCGCGAGACGGCCTCCCTTGTCTCGCCCAGCATCTATACCGTCGAGCCCAATCTCCAATATGAGTTGATCAAACTCAGAATGGCCTAGCGAGGCCAAAATGTTGCAAGCGCCGAGCACAAGCTTTCGCGCCAATTTGAATTCAAGCATAACTTCAATGCCTCGCCCAAAACCTCAGGCGCAACAATATACGAAGCGCCGAACGAACCGTAACCGATTTGGGACACGTTAACAAAAAGCACAAGGAAAAAACCTTGGCCGATCAGGCCAAAGCTCATTGGTTAGGGTTGATTTATTTCACAAATCGTCATCAGCCTATTCGCAATCCTTGCAAGCACCAGCTTTGCTATGGCCGATGATGCTGCGCCACCTTTAAATGGCAGGTTGCGCGTGAGCAGGCGCTGTTTGCGGCCGCGCACGCCGCGCCAAGAGGCGTAACAGAACGGCCAAGGCTCTAATCGCCACTGGATGACAGTTCAGTGGCAGGTCACTGGCACTCGTGCCGGTTAATACGATCAGCTTTGCCGTGCCGCCGGAACATACGCCCGCAGCCGGCACGTTCGGCGCGACGGCAAGCGTGACAGTGCCGCCGGAGGCGAGCTCCAGATCAGCCTGTCCGGCGAGGGCTGGGTCGATGTCGTTCAGGACGGCTATGCCGTCGCTCGGTCGATTTCAGCGGCGTGAAACCCTGTCCTGGCATTCGCAAAAGCGTGCGTTTCACGCTTGCGGCGGGTGCGGCGACCGTCCAACTCAGCGGCGCCAAAAAGGCCGGTCTCAAAGTTGCGGTGCTGATGCTGGAATGATCCAGCAGCAGCACTCGGTTGGTCAGGACGCCTACCGCACCGGCGCCATCAGCGCGAAATGGGCACCTTGCGGGTCTGTGCACTGTACGATCCAGCTGCCGCCGGGGACCTCCATCGGACCCATCAGGATCTTGCCGCCATTGTCGGTGACGCGCTTGGCTGCCGCGTCGATGCCGGGCACGTTGAAATAGAACTGCCAGACCGGCGCCGGGATCTGCTCGGGCTTGTTCATCATGCCGCCAACGGGCTCGCCGCCGAAGGCGAAAAGCTGGTAGACGCCCATCGGACCCATGTCCATGGCGTCGCCCTTCTCCCAGCCGAACTGGCTGGAATAGAAATCGAACGCCGCCTTCCAGTCTGACGTGTAGAGCTCATGCCAGCCGATGTTGCCGGGGGTCGCCAACGGTAGCGGCGGCTGGTCGGGGCCGCTGGGCTGCAGGAAGTTGAACATCGCGCCTTGCGGGTCTGCAACGACGGCGAAGCGGCCGACGCCAGGAATGTCGTCGGGTTCGCGGTGAACCGCGCCACCAGCCTTCTTGAGGGAGGCCGTTGCGGCATCGACGTCCCTGGTGAGGATATAACCGACCCAGGCCGGCGGCATGCCCATCTTGCGCGCGTCATCGGGCAGCGTCATCAACCCGCCGACGCCGCGCTCGCCGACATTCATGACGATATAGCGCGGCATGCCCTGGGCCCCTTCGAAAGGCTGCCCCCTCCAGCCCACCACGGAGGTGTAAAACGCCTCGGCGGCGTCGAGATCGGTGGTCATCAGCTCGTACCAGAAGAAGGGCATGGGGGACTGTGGCATTGTCGTGCTCCTTGCGGTTTGTACATCGATCATGCGCGATCCATTCTAGGACGATCTTCACGACGAAAATCCGACAGCGGCCAAAAAAGATGACGGCAAATTGGAAATGTTACCGGGTTGCGCGCCCTGCGGTTTTCGACTTTGCTCTCAGTCAACGAGGGGTTGTTGATCCATGCGCCGGATGTCGCTCATTCCCTGACCAGAGCGGACCATCACCAGTCTAAGGCCTATCCCGCTGCCCGGAATGGTTGTGGAAGGCGTGGTGCGAAGCGAGGGGTCAGATCCAAGCAGCTATGGCTTCACGAGCAATCACCTCTACCGTGCATTCGAGACTGAGCAATAGGAAATGCGAACAGTCGTCTGTCGGCCCGGGTATTGATCGCAACCAGTGCGAGTTCTCGACTCGGAGGAGGGGCCATCTATAGGAGGCTTGCCCGCCAGAGCCAATCAATGGGATTGAGCTGCTAGCGCTGACATGGGTCACTCCCAACATGTCGTCATGAGCCGAAAGTGCTAGCACTCCGTGGAAGTTGATCTTGAGGGTTCGTTCGGATGCCCCGACGAAGAAGTCGCCTTCGACGGCCAATTCAAAGTAGTTGTCGGATTTCAGACGTCACACCTGACAGGCAGCCAGCGGTAAATCTTCCACAGGCTCCCACCGCTGAACCGCCTCCTGAACAATGTCCATCACCTTCTCCAATGTTTGAAAATCGCGCACGATGCTCAAGCGCCTACCGCCCCGTAAGCGCTTTCGAACAGCTTGTCGCCACTGGTAGCCAATTCTGGGCGCCGCATCCATTGAGGCGCAACGGACGGTGCTCAAAAACATGAGTGCATTTATCATGTTTTTATCGAGAGGTTTCAGCGAGTTGCGCCGAAAATTGACCAATTGATAAAAAAATAAAACGTGCTAGCCTTCCCCAAAACAAGAACATGGGGAACTGACGATGCCAGAAGGCCAGTTCAAGCAAGGCATTGCCGGCGGGCGGCTCTCGCCGGACCAATATGCCGACAATTTCGCCGACCTGCACCCGCCGCTCGATCATCACGAGGCGCTGGTCGAGTCCGACCGCTGCTATTTCTGCTATGATGCGCCGTGCATGAATGCATGCCCGACCTCGATCGACATCCCGCTGTTCATTCGCCAGATTTCGACGGGCAATCCGATCGGCTCGGCCAAGACTATTTTTGACCAAAACATTTTGGGCGGCATGTGCGCCCGCGTCTGCCCGACCGAGACGCTATGCGAAGAAGTCTGCGTGCGCGAGGTGGCCGAAGGCAAGCCGGTGCAGATTGGTCGCCTTCAGCGCTACGCCACCGATGTCGCCATGGCCGAAAACAAGCAGTTCTACAAGCGCTCCGAACCGACCGGCAAAACGGTCGCCGTGGTCGGCGCCGGACCGGCCGGGCTTGCGGCCGCGCATCGGCTTGCCCGTCATGGCCACGACGTGACCATCCTGGAAGCCCGCCCGAAGCCCGGCGGCCTCAATGAGTACGGTATAGCCGCCTATAAAAGCGTCGACAATTTTGCCCAGGCCGAAGTCGACTATGTCACGTCGATCGGCGGCATCGACATCCAGAACGGCAAGGCGCTCGGCCGTGATTACCAGCTGTCGGACCTGACCAGGAATTACGATGCGGTGTTCCTCGGCATGGGGCTTGCCGGCGTCAATGCCTTGCGAGCGGATGGCGAGGAGGCCCCGGGCGTCAGCAATGCTGTCGAGTTCATTGCCGAGCTTCGTCAGGCCAGTGATCTGGCCAGCCTGCCGGTCGGCCGGCGTGTTGTCGTCATCGGCGGCGGCATGACGGCGATCGACGCGGCGGTGCAATCGAAGCTGCTCGGAGCCGAAGAGGTGACGATCTGCTATCGGCGCGGCCCGGAGCACATGAATGCCTCCGAATTCGAGCAGGATCTGGCTGCAGCCAACGGCGTCATCATCCGGCACTGGTTGCAGCCGAAGCGGGTCATTGCCGACGCTGGCAAGGTGTCGGCGATCGAGCTCGAATACACCGCGATGGACGGCGACCGGCTCGTCGGCACCGGCGAGCGGCTGACGTTGACCGCCGACCAGGTGTTCAAGGCGATCGGCCAGAGTTTTGTCCCGGCTGCGCTCAACGGCAGCGGTGCGGAGGTCGCGCTGGAAGCCGGCCGCATCAAGGTCGATGCGGAAGGGCGCACCTCGCTGCCAAACGTCTGGGCCGGCGGCGACTGCATTTTCGGCGGCGATGACTTGACTGTTTCAGCTGTCGCGCAAGGCCGCGATGCGGCGGAGAGCATTCATCGGGCACTGACCTCGAACGGGAGGGCATGAGCATGGCAGACATCCGCAACAATTTCGTCGGCATCAAGTCGCCGAACCCGTTCTGGCTGGCTTCGGCGCCGCCGACCGACAAGGCCTATAACGTCATCCGCGCCTTCAAGGCGGGCTGGGGCGGCGTGGTATGGAAGACGCTCGGCGAAGAGGGCCCGCCGGTGGTCAACGTCAACGGTCCGCGCTACGGCGCGATCTGGGGCGCCGACCGTCGTCTGCTCGGCCTCAACAACATCGAGCTGATCACCGACCGCGACCTGCAGGTCAATCTGCGCGAGATCAAGCAGGTCAAGATGGACTGGCCCGACCGGGCGATCGTCGTCTCGCTGATGGTGCCTTGCGAGGAGCATGCCTGGAAGGCGATCTTGCCGGTAGTCGAGGAGACAGGCGCCGACGGCATCGAACTCAATTTCGGCTGCCCGCACGGCATGTCGGAACGCGGCATGGGTGCGGCAGTCGGCCAGGTGCCGGAGTACATCGAAATGGTGGTGCGCTGGTGCAAGGCCAACACCCGCATGCCTGTCATCACCAAGCTGACGCCCAACATCACCGACATACGCAAGCCGGCACGCGCTGCCCTTGCCGGCGGCACCGACGCGGTATCGCTGATCAACACCATCAATTCGATCACCGGCGTCAATCTCGATAGTTTCGCACCGGAGCCGACGATCGACGGCAAGGGTTCGCATGGCGGCTATTGCGGCCCGGCGGTGAAGCCGATCGCCATGAACATGGTGGCCGAGATCGCGCGCGATCCGGAAACGCATGGCCTGCCGATCTCCGGTATCGGCGGCATTACCACCTGGCGCGACGCCGCCGAGTTCATGGCGCTCGGCGCCGGCAATGTGCAGGTGTGCACGGCGGCGATGACCTATGGCTTCAAGATCGTGCAGGAGATGATCGCCGGCCTGGAAAACTGGATGGACGAGAAGGGCCATGCCTCGCTGGACGACATCGTCAGCCGCGCCACGCCCAACGTCATCGACTGGCAGTATCTCAACCTCAACTACGTCGCCAAGGCGCATATCGACCAGGACGCCTGCATCAAATGCGGCCGCTGCCACATCGCCTGCGAGGACACCTCGCACCAGGCGATCACCAGCATGGTCGACGGCGTCAGGCATTTCGAGGTGATCGAGGCCGAATGCGTCGGCTGCAATCTCTGTGTCAATGTCTGTCCGGTCGAGAATTGCATCACCATGGAGCCGCTGGCGGCCGGCGTGATCGACCAGCGCACCGGCAGGCCGGTGTCGCCGATCTATGCCAACTGGACGACGCATCCGAACAATCCGATGGCCAAGGTGGCGGCGGAGTAGCATTGCGGAAAAAAAACGGCGTTCATGGGCGCCGCTTTTTAACTTTCCTATTGCAGATAAAAGTTATCCACGATAATCTATATCCATGAACAGGAGAGCGAAATGAAGCTGGGCGAAGGGGTCGAGGCGGCTATTCATTGCGCCGCTATGCTTGCCGGCGTTGATGGCGCCGCGACCTTGCCAGGTGCTGCCATGGCCGAAGCGTTCGGGCTGTCGCCGAGCTATCTGCTTAAGCATCTCAACGCGCTGACTGCGTCCGGCATTCTGGATTCAGTGCCGGGGCCGTCCGGCGGCTACCGGCTGGCGCGGCCGGCGGAGCGCATAACGCTGCTCGATATCGTGCTGGCCGTCGAGGGGCGTGAACCGGCGTTCCGCTGCGCCGAAATCCGCCAGCGCGGCCCAGCGAAGCTCGATGCCTCGGTCTATGTCAAACCCTGCGGCATCAACGTAGCCATGCTGAAGGCCGAGCGTGCCTATCGCGCCGCGCTCGCCGACGCCCGGCTGTCCGACATCGTTGCAGAATACACGGCCGATGCCGATCCCCGTTCGGTCGCCGCGAACTGCGCCTTCGTCGAGCGCCATCGGCGGCCGCAGAAATCAAGTTCAACCAAGCAAGCATGAAAGGCTACAGACGATGAAACAGAGGCTGCAATTTTTCGGCGCGGCGCCGGAGATCATGAAGGCGGTGTCGGCGCTCAACAAGGCAGTCGACGAATGCGGGCTCGAAAAAAGCCTGTTGCATCTGATCAAGCTCAGGGCGTCGCAGATCAACGGCTGCTCGTATTGCGTCGAGATGCATAGCCGCGAAGCGCGCCGCGACGGCGAAAGCGAGCAGCGGCTCTATCTCGTCTCCGCCTGGAAGGAATCGCCGCTGTTTTCAGAGCGCGAACGCGCGGCCTTGGCCTGGACCGACGCGCTGACCAGGATTGCCGACAACGGTGTGTCGGACGAACTCTATGCAAGGACGCTCGAATATTTCTCGGAAGAGGAGCTGGTCAAGCTCTCGGTGGCGCTCGGCATGATCAACACCTGGAACCGGCTTTGCGTTCCGTTCCATGCAATCCATCCGATGCCAGCGGTCTTGGCCGCCTGAGGACAAGGTGCGCGGCCTTGCGCCGCGCGCCTCTTTTCTGCCCAAGGACCCCCGACAGCATGTTTTTAAACTTTGATAGTGAGATCCTATTCGCCGCCCGCCTGCTGCTTGGCGGCGCCTTTGTCTTTGCCGGCCTGCGCAACATCCAGAATGCGGCGTTGGTGAGCCAATTGATGACGACGCGCGGCGTGCCGCAGGCACGGCCGGTGCTGTGGCTGGGGATCGTCCTGCAGATCATCGCCGGAGCACTGGTGATCGCGGGCATCT
This sequence comes from Mesorhizobium sp. M0048, assembly GCF_040323405.1. Lineage (NCBI taxonomy): Bacteria > Pseudomonadati > Pseudomonadota > Alphaproteobacteria > Hyphomicrobiales > Phyllobacteriaceae > Mesorhizobium > Mesorhizobium sp. M0048. The sequence goes on from NZ_JAMYUV010000003.1 coordinate 131,721, forward strand.
GGACCGCTCCGGCGGCGGCATGCCTGATCCTGTTCCTGATCGTCGCCACGCCGATGTTCCATAACTTCTGGGATCATCAGGGCCCGGAGCGCGCGTCCCGCATCAATGGCTTTGTCGGCAACGTCGCGCTGGCCGGAGGATTTCTGGCGCTGATCGCGCAGTCGCTTTGACAACGACTGATGCCTCTTGGAGGCAGCCGCTCACGCCGCATACCGCAAGCCGCCGTCGCAGGTCAGGATCTGGCCGGTGACGAAGCTGTTCGAAACCAGGAACGCGATCGCCTCGGCGACGTCCTCGGCGCGGCCGATGCGGCCGACCGGCGTCCTGCCGGCATAATCGGCAAACACCGCATGGCGCTGTTCATCGGGTAAAAAGTCCCACCAGGGCGTGTCGATGACACCTGGCGCCACGACATTGACGCGTAACGGCTTCAGCTCCATTGCCAGGATCGGCACCACGGTCAGCAGCATGCCGTTGACGGCGGCGATGCCGGCGACACCCGGCGCCGACAATTGCGCCGACACCGCCGAGATGAAAGTCACCGAGCCGCTCTTGTTCAGCGTCGGCAAGGCGGCCTGCAGGCAGGAGAGCTGTGGCCGGACTTTCTCGTCGACGCCGCCGCCGATGTCGGTCAGGTCAAGCGTTTCGAACGCGCCGAGGCCCTTGCCGCCGCTGGCGGCCAGCACCAGGTGATCGAAAGGGCCGAGATCGCTGAAGAACCGGCGAACCTCGTCCGGCTTCGCGGCGTCGAAGGCAGCTTTTTCGACTGTGCCGCCAAGGCTTTGCCATGCGTTGTCGAGCTTTTCCCTGCTGCGCCCGGTGATCGTCACCTTCATCCCCGGGCCGAGCAGCTTTGTCGCGGTGGCGAGGCCGATGCCGGAGGAGCCGCCGACGATCACGGCGTGCTGCGTTTTCTCGATCATGAATTTTCTTTCTTCGATGTTGCGGAAGCGGGTGCGAGCCCGACAAGGCCGAGGCTCAATTCGCGCAACTGCTGCCTCGCCTTAGCGTCATAGGCTTGCGCATCGGCGCGGGATTTTCTTTGGCCGTCGAAATAGAGGCCGCTTCGCCCCTCAAGCGCCGGCGATGTGGCGAGGTTGATGATGGCCTCGGCGCCGGTTTCGACGGAGCTCCAGGGTGTGATGCCCGCCTGCCGCACCATCGTAGTGTTCATGTAGCTTGCCGGATGCAGGCTGTTGACCGTGACACCGGTGCCGTTCAGCTGCTCCGCCAGATCGATGGTGAACATGATCTGCGCCAGCTTGCTCTGGCAGTAGGCACGGACGCCGCCATAGGAGCGGGTCAGCATGACGTCGTCGAAGTCGATCGCCTGCTGGCCGGCCGAGGCGACGTTGACGATGCGCGCCGGCACGCTGGACTTGAGCAGCGGCAGCAGCTCCGTGGTGAGCAGGAAACCGGCGAGATAGTTGACGGCAAAGCGCAACTCGTAGCCGTCGGCGCTGACCTGCCGTTTCGCGTTTGGGCCGGCGGTGCCGACGCCGGCATTGTTGATGAGGACATCGAGCCGCTTGGTCCTTGCGCGCACGGCCTCGGCGAGGCGGCGAACTTCCGCCAGGGAGGAGAGATCGGCGACCAGCAGCTCGGCCTTGCCGCCGGCGGCTTCGATTTCGGCCCCGATCGCCTTGCCCCTTGTCGCGTCGCGGCCATGCACCAGGATGCGCGCACCGCCGGCGCCGAGCCTTTGCGCGACGACGCGGCCGACGCCGTCGGTAGACCCTGTGATGAGGATTGTCTTGTTTTTCAGTTCCATGTTCGGAGCCTCCATCTCGTAGCTCTGAGCGGAAAGATGGGGCACCAGCCACTTGCCAAACAGTTCAAACTTTATCCTGGTATCGGTACTGCTATAATAGCGCCGATGGATTCCACCACGCATTCCGCCGAAGACAGCCGCCGCCGCGAGCTTGGCGCCTTCCTGCGCTCGCGGCGCGAAAGGCTGACGCCTTCGGCCACCGGCATATCGACCGGATTGCGCCGGCGCACGCCCGGGCTGCGGCGTGAGGAAGTGGCGATGATCGCCGGCGTCGGCACGACCTGGTACACCTGGCTGGAGCAGGGCCGCGACGTTCGGCCATCGGCAGAGGTGCTGACGGCGCTCAGCCGGGCGCTGCGCCTGGACACGGCCGAGCAACGGCATCTGTTCATCCTTGCCGGCCGACCGCAGCGGGAGCGTCGCGTCGACGCGCCGGAAAAAGTCGATAGCCCGTTACTGCACATGCTGCAGAGCCTGGTCCTGCAGCCGGCCTATGTCCTTGGGCGGCGCTGGGACGTGCTGGCCTGGAACTCTGCCGCGGCAGCCGTGTTCGGGGACTATGGTCTGCTGGAGGGCGATGCCCGCAACATCGTCCATATGGTTTTCACCAGCCCGCAGCACCGGCGCCTGCTCGTCGACTGGGAGGAACTGGCGCGTGCCGTGCTGGCGTCATTCCGGGCAGAAAGCGCCAGATATGTCGGCGATCCGGATTTCGAGCGGCTGATCGCGCTGATGACGCGCTCGAGCCCGGAGTTTCGCGCCTGGTGGCCGCTACGCGACGTGGCCCGCAACCTATCGGGTGTGAAGCATGTCCGGCACCCGATAGCGGGCGCCATGGCGTTCGAGCATATGAGCCTGTCGATCGACGACGGCTCGGACATGAAGCTGATCGTCTACACGCCGCTCGCCGAGCAAAACTCGATCGCCAAGCTCGAACAACTGCTGGAGACGCTTCCGGCCGAGCGGCGCAGCGCGTGATGCCCATCGCTTCGCTGAAGCCTCAGCCCTTCGGCTTCAGCCCGTCAATGAACAGTTGCTCGAGAAACCTTGCGGCATCCTCGAAGCGGCCGTCGCCGCCGCGATCGGGGCCGAGCACGGCGCGGACCTGGACGTCGAAATCGGCATAGTGCTGCGTCGTCGCCCAGATCGAGAAGATCAGGTGCCAGGGGTCGGTGCGGGCAATCTTGCCGGCGCGCATCCAGCCCTTGATGACGTTGGCCTTCTCGTCGACCAGTGTCTTCAATTCGCCCTCCAGCATCGGCATGATGCGCGGCGCGCCCTGCAGGATCTCGTTGGCGAACAGCCGGCTCTCGCGCGGGAAATCGCGCGCCATTTCGAGCTTGCGCCTGATATAGCTGCGCAGTTCGGTCAAGGGATCGCCAATGTCGTCGAGTTCGCGCAGCGGCGCGAGCCAGGTGTCGAGAAGCCGCTGCATCAGCGTCTCGTGGATGTCCTCCTTGCGGCGGAAATAATAGAGCAAGTTCGGCTTCGACATGCCGGCGGCTTCGGCGATCTGGTCGATGGTCGAGCCGCGAAAACCGTTGGTGGAGAAGACTTCGAGCGCCGCCTCTAGGATGAGCTCGCGCTTTTCCAGCTGGATGCGGGTGCGGCGAGGAGCGGAGCTTTCGACCGCCCCCGTCACCTCGAAAAACCCTCGCCGCGAGGCGTGTCTGGACCAATTCTCTGGACCAGTTTTTCTCCGCCCTGTGGAGCGCACTTCGAAAGCCGCATTTCCGCTAGTAATCCCTTGACCGCTGATAAGGCGGTGCTAACGTTTGTCCAACCGGTCAAAAATTTGCGTAGCACGAAAACGCAGCAAAGACCAAGTGTTGGAAAGACCAGGCGTTAGCCGCACCGAAACGGGTTACAAGGGGAAGTCTTGGTCATGTCCAACCGGCTGAAAGTCACGCCGAACGATCTCAGCGCATTCTGGATGCCGTTCACGGCAAACCGGCAGTTCAAGCAGGCGCCGCGCATGTTCGTGTCCGCCAAGGACATGCATTACACGACCAGCGACGGGCGCAAGGTTCTCGACGGCACCGCCGGTCTGTGGTGCGTCAATGCCGGCCACTGCCGTCCGAAAATCACCGAGGCGATCCAGAGCCAGGCGGCAGAGCTCGATTATGCGCCGGCGTTCCAGATGGGTCACCCGATCGTGTTCGAGCTTGCAAATCGGCTGGTCGATATCGCGCCGAAGGGCATGGACCATGTGTTCTTCACCAATTCTGGATCGGAATCGGTCGAGACCGCGCTGAAGATGGCCATCGCCTATCACCGCGCAAAAGGCGAGGGCTCGCGCACCCGCCTGATCGGCCGCGAACGCGGCTATCACGGCGTCAATTTCGGCGGCATTTCGGTTGGCGGCATCGTTACAAACCGCAAGATGTTCGGCACGCTGCTCGGCGGCGTCGATCACATGCCACACACCCATCTGCCGGAAAAGAACTCCTTCACCAAGGGCGTGCCCGAACATGGCGCCGAACTGGCGAACGAATTAGAGCGTATCGTTGCCCTGCACGACGCCTCGACAATCGCCGCCGTCATCGTTGAGCCGGTTGCCGGTTCCACCGGCGTCATCCTGCCGCCGAAGGGCTATTTGCAGAAGCTTCGCGAGATCTGCACCAAGCACGGCATCTTGCTGATTTTCGATGAGGTCATCACCGGCTTCGGCCGTCTCGGCACGCCGTTTGCCGCCGACTATTTCGGCGTCACGCCCGATATCATGACCACCGCCAAAGGCGTCTCCAACGGCGTCATCCCGATGGGCGCGGTGTTCGTGAAGAAGGAAATCCACGACGCCTTCATGACCGGGCCCGAGCACATGATCGAGTTCTTCCACGGCTACACCTATTCGGGCAATCCGATCGCCTGCGCCGCGGCGCTGGGCACGCTCGACACCTACAAGGAAGAGGGGCTGCTGACGCGCGGCGAGGAACTGGCGCCGTACTGGGAGGACGCGCTGCATTCGCTGAAGGGCGAGCCGAATGTCATCGACATCCGCAATATCGGCCTGATCGGTGCGATCGAACTGGCGCCGATCGCCGGCCAGCCGACGAAACGCGCCTTCTCGGCTTTTGTGAAGGCGTTCGAGCGCGGTGCATTGATCCGCACCACCGGCGACATCATCGCGCTGTCACCGCCGCTGATCATCACCAAAGGCCAGATCAACGAATTGATCGACCATGTGCGCGAAGTGTTGAGGGCGGTGGACTAGATACTCCCCAACATGTAGGGGCGACGACGGGAACCGTCGTCCTAATATGAGAGTAAATGAGAGGAACTTGAATGGCCGCCCCCGGCGAGAATCTGCGAATCAATTCAGACCGTTTGTGGGATTCGATAATGGAGATGGCGAAGATCGGCCCCGGCATCGCCGGCGGCAACAATCGCCAGACCGTTACCGACGAGGACGGCGAAGGGCGGCACCTGTTCAAGCGCTGGTGCGATGAGGCGGGGCTCGAAATGGGCGTCGACGAGATGGGCACGATGTTTGCCCGCCGCGAGGGCACCGACCCAAGCCTGCCGCCGGTCTATGTCGGCAGCCATCTCGACACGCAGCCGACCGGCGGCAAGTATGACGGCGTGCTCGGCGTGCTCGGCGGCCTGGAGGTCGTGCGCTCGCTCAACGATCTCGGCATCAAGACCAAGCACCCGATCGTCGTCACCAACTGGACCAACGAGGAAGGTGCCCGCTTTGCGCCGGCAATGATGGCGTCCGGGGTATTCGCCGGCGTGCTCGACCAGGCCGACGTCTATTCACATGTCGACAAGGACGGCAAGCAATTTGGCGAGGAGCTCGAACGCATAGGCTGGAAGGGCACCGAGAAAGTCGGTGAGCGCAAGATCCACGCTTTCTTCGAGCTGCATATCGAGCAAGGCCCGATCCTCGAGGATGAAGGCATCGACATCGGCGTCGTCACCCATGGGCAAGGGTTGAAATGGCTGCAGGTGACGCTGACCGGCAAGGAGGCGCATACCGGCTCGACGCCGATGCCGAAGCGGCGCAATGCCGGGCTCGGCATGGCGCGGGTGATCGAATTGGTGCACGAGATCGCCATGGACTACCAACCCGACGCCGTCGGCGCGGTCGGCCATATGGAGGTCTATCCAAACTCGCGCAACATCATTGCCGGGCGCACCGTCTTCACCATCGACATCCGCTCGCCGGAAAAGGAGGTGCTGGACGCCATGGACGGGCGCATCCGCGAAGGCATCGACACGATCTGCGACGCGCTCGACATCAAATATCAAATCGAGCAGGTCGGCCATTTCGACCCGGTCACCTTCGACGCGGGCTGCGTCAAGGCTGTGCGGGATGCGGCGGAGCGCTTGGGATATACGCATCGCAATATCGTCTCGGGCGCCGGCCATGACGCTTGCTGGATCAACCGCGTTGCGCCCACCGCAATGGTGATGTGCCCTTGCGTCGACGGTCTCAGCCACAACGAGGCCGAGGAAATCACCAAGGAATGGGCAGCGGCCGGCGCCGATGTGCTGTTCCATGCGGTGGTCGACACGGCGGCGATCGTAGGGTGAGAGGTTTGGGCTGGAGCAGACGGATTCTTGCGAAGAGGGACCCCCACCCTAACCCTCCGCACAAGGGGGAGGGAACTCCTGTCAGCGCCGATTTGCGGCAAATTACCAACGTTTCCAACGCCAAGGTCGTAAGTCGGATTGCGCGGCAGCATTCCCTCCTCCTTGTGGGGAGGGTTAGGGTGGGGGTCCCTCTTCGCAAAAAATTCGTACGCGATTTCTCTGCCTTTGCGGGAAGAGATTGAGGGTGGGGGTACTCGTTTTGGCACCGACCGGTATCGACCCCGCCGCCATCAAACGTGCCAGGGCATTACGCCGAAACATGACGGATGGCGAACGCAAGCTCTGGTCGGAATTGAAAGAGTTCCGTCATCTCTACGGCCTGCATGCCAGGAAGCAGGCGCCGATCGGGCCTTACATTGCGGACTTCGTTCTGCATGAGAAGAACCTCGTCATCGAAGTAGACGGAGAGCATCACTTCACGCCGGAGCAAATGGACAAGGATCGAGTACGCGATGCATGGTTTGGCCGGCAGGGCTATCGTGTGCTGCGGTTTTCGACCGGAGATCTGGCGGAATCTTTCGACGGGTGTATCGAAGAGATACTGCGGGAAGTTGGAGTCATGTAGAGGCCATTTACAGCCCCGTTGGTCCTGACCCAACCTGTAACACCGACAAGACGCTCACAAGAAGCGCGAGAGAACAAGGGAACAAGAAAATGACCAAAGTCATCAAGAATGGCACCATCGTCACCGCCGACCGGACGTGGAAGGCCGATGTGCTGTTCAAGCACGGCAAGATCATCGGCATCGGACCGGATCTGCATGGCGACCATGAGTTCGACGCCAGCGGCTGCTATGTGATGCCAGGCGGCATCGACCCGCATACCCATCTCGAAATGCCGTTCATGGGCACCTATTCGGCCGATGACTTCGAATCCGGCACCCGCGCGGCCCTTGCCGGCGGCACGACGATGGTCGTCGATTTCTGCCTGCCATCGCCGCAGCAATCGCTGCTCGAGGCCCTGCAGATGTGGGACAACAAGACCTCGAAGGCGTCCTGCGATTATTCCTTCCACATGGCGATCACCTGGTGGGGCAAGCAGGTGTTCGACGAAATGGCCACCGTCGTCGACAGGGGCATTACCTCGTTCAAGCATTTCATGGCCTACAAGGGCGCGCTGATGGTCGACGACGACGAGCTCTATTCGTCGTTCCAGCGCTGCGCCGATCTTGGCGCGCTGCCGCTGGTCCATGCTGAGAATGGCGACGTGGTGGCCGCCCTGTCGCAGAAGCTGCTGGCGGCGGGCAACAACGGCCCGGAGGGGCACGCCTATTCGCGCCCGCCGGAAGTGGAAGGCGAGGCGACCAACCGCGCCATCATGATAGCCGACATGGCTGGCGTGCCGCTGTATGTCGTGCATGTCTCCTGCGAGCAAGCGCACGAGGCCATCCGCCGCGCGCGGCAGAAAGGCATGCGAGTGTTCGGCGAGCCGCTGATCCAGCATCTTACGCTGGACGAGAGCGAGTATTTCAACAAGGACTGGGACCATGCGGCACGCCGCGTCATGAGCCCGCCCTTCCGCAACAAATGGCACCAGGATTCGCTGTGGGCCGGCCTGCAGGCCGGGTCGCTGCAAGTGGTGGCGACCGACCATTGTGCCTTCACCACCAAACAGAAGCGCAACGGCGTCGGCGACTTCACCAAGATTCCGAATGGCACCGGCGGGCTCGAGGATCGTTTGCCGGTGCTGTGGACGACCGGCGTCAACACCGGCCGGCTGACGATGAACGAGTTCGTCGCGGTGACCTCGACCAACATCGCCAAGATACTCAACATGTACCCGAAGAAGGGCGCCATCGTCGAAGGCGCGGACGCCGACATCCTCGTCTGGGACCCGAAGCGCAAGAAGAAGATCACGGCCAAGAAGCAGCAGTCGGTGATCGACTACAACGTCTTCGAAGGTTTCGAGGTGACCGGCCTGCCGCGCTTCGTCTTTTCGCGCGGCGAACTGTCGATCGAGGAAAACGAAGTCAAGGCAAAGCCCGGCCATGGCGAGTTCGTCGCTCGCGAGCCCAACGCGGCGGTCAACCGGGCACTGTCGACCTGGAAGGAGATTTCCGCGCCGCGCAAGGTGGAACGTACAGGCATCCCGGCGACGGGCGTTTGAGCTTGGCGAGCCACGGTGCGATTATCTCACTGGCCGCGGTGATCCTTGCCGCCGGGCCGGCGGCGGCTGACGTCCTTGCCGGTTCCTATGGCAATGAGGTCGGTTGCACTGGCGTACGGCTCGGTTATCAGGACAGCGACGATTATGTCGTGCTGACCGCCGACGGCGTCGAAACCTATGGCAGCGGCTGCGAGTTCGCACAGCGATTGACGGCGATGCCTGGCACCCAGTTGTTGAACTCCACCTGTTTCGCCGAGGGCGAGGACGGGACGACCACGGATGTCGTCAAGGTCGTCAACAAAGGAGGGGACGGTTTCTTCGTGACCATTCCCGGCCTTGAGGAGATAGGGCCGCTGAAATCATGTTCGTGACGGTGCCGATGACGGCCGCCGCCTCGATGCCGGCTTCAGGCGACCAACCCGTCCAGTTCCGGCAGCAGGACGACGCTTTCCTGTTCGTTGGGATCGGTGCGGGCAATGACCGCCGAGGCGGGGCTGTCGCTCAGATTGGCCGGCAGATGCGGCACGCCGGCCGGAATGTAGAAAAGATCGCCGGCCTTGACCACGATATGCTGTTCAAGCCGGTCGCCATACCAGGTATGGACTTCGCCGGAGAGCACATAGATCGCGGTTTCATGGTTTTCGTGCAAATGCGCCTTGGCGCGGGCACCCGGCGGCATGGTCAGCAGATGCATGCAGATGCCGGACGAGCCGACTGTTTCGGCGGCGATGCCGGCGAAATAACTCAGGCCCTGTTTGCCTTCATAAGAGCTTTCAGGGCGGATAAGATGGCACGTCGGTTTGGGCGACATCGGGGCAACTCCGGGCGTCTATGTGATGGGACAAGGGCGCGTCGAACTGAGGCGAGTAAAACTGGGGCGAGTAGGACTGGGCGAGTGGAAAGCAACATCGGGATAAAATCAATGGGATTCCGGCCGGCGCCGCAGTGGCCGGAAGCGACAGGCTACGGCCGATGACGGGAGTATCGCCAGCCGTTGTTTCGGCAAGCAAGCTTGGCCTGACCTTCCAGACCAACGATGGTCCGGTGCAGGCGCTGTCGAATGTCGACCTGACCATCGGCAAGGGCGAATTCGTGTCCTTCATCGGGCCGTCCGGTTGCGGCAAGACGACCTTGCTGCGCGTGATCGCCGATCTGGAGAAGCCGACATCGGGAGCCATCTCCGTCAACGGCATGACGCCCGAGCAGGCGCGCCAGAGCCGCGCCTATGGCTATGTCTTCCAGGCGGCCGCACTTTATCCGTGGCGCACGATCGAGCGCAATGTGGCGCTGCCGCTCGAGATCATGGGCCTGTCTAGGGCGGAGCAGGCGGCGCGTATCAAGCGAACCCTCGACCTCGTCAACCTCAGCGGCTTCGAGAAGAAATACCCCTGGCAGCTCTCGGGCGGCATGCAGCAGCGCGCCTCGATCGCGCGGGCGCTCGCCTTCGATGCCGACCTTTTGTTGATGGACGAGCCGTTCGGCGCGCTCGACGAGATCGTGCGCGATCACCTCAACGAACAGTTGCTGGAGCTTTGGGAACGAACCAACAAGACCATCTGCTTCGTAACGCATTCGATCCCCGAGGCGGTGTATCTGTCGACGCGCATCGTCGTCATGTCGCCGCGCCCGGGGCGTGTCAGCGACGTCATAGAATCGACGCTGCCGAAAAAGCGGCCGCTCGATATCCGCGAGACGCCGGAGTTCCTGGCCATCGCCGCGCGGGTGCGGGACGGGCTGAGGGCGGGGCACAGCTATGATGATTGAGGCGGCGCGGAACGGGCTTGCGCGTTCGACACAGGAGGTGCATCGCCCTCGCGAGGGAGGCGCTAACCGTGCATTCGTCATCCTAGGGCGGAGCCGCCGCGAAGCGGCGTGCGCAGACCCTAGGATCCATGCCGTGACGTCGGCCGAAACGCGCAAGCGGTCGAGAATAAGCGCCGGGCAAGCCACCGCAAGCGCCGTTCCTTCCAGAGAGGGAGCTATTTTCAGCACCGCTTCGGAGCGGGAAGGTAACGGCATGGATCCTAGGGTCTGCGCCGCGTCGCTTCGCTCCTTGCTGCGCCCTAGGATGACGAAAGCGAGGTCATCCTCACCCGGCCTCCGCTTCGCTCCAGCCACCCTCTCCCCGTTGGGGAGAGGAGGGCGCTTACCCGGCGAGGCCTGCTAGAATGGACTCGTTTCGCGACAAGATCGTTCCGGTGACCTCGATCCTTCTGGGCGTTGTCGTCGTCTGGTACGTCATGGCTGTCATCCTCAACACGCCGTTCCAGCGCGATCTCGACCGCCGCGCCAATCAGACACCGGGTATTGTGGAATTCATCGGCAAGACGCTGGCGCAGCCGAAGCCGACGCTGCCGGCGCCGCATCAGGTGGCAGTGAATTTTTTCGAAAACACCTTTCTGCGCAGCATCACCTCGAACCGCAGCCTTGTCTACAATGCCTGGGTGACGCTGTCGTCGACGCTGCTCGGCTTTGCCTTCGGCACGGCGCTCGGCATCGTCATCGCCGTCGGCATCGTGCATGTGGCGACGCTCGACCGCAGCCTGATGCCGTGGATCATCGCCTCGCAGACCATTCCGATCCTGGCGGTGGCACCGATGATCATCGTTGTGCTGGCCGCTGTCGGCATCACCGGGCTGATCCCGAAGGCGCTGATCTCGACCTATCTGTCGTTCTTCCCGGTGGCGGTCGGCATGGTGAAGGGGCTTCGCTCGCCCGAGCTTACCCATCTCGACTTGATGCACACCTATAATGCCAGTCCTTCGCAGACCTTCTGGAAATTGCGGGTGCCGGCCTCGGTGCCGTTCCTGTTCACCTCGATGAAGGTGGCGGTGGCCGCCAGCCTGGTCGGCGCCATCGTCGGCGAGCTGCCGACCGGCGCCGTCGCCGGCATTGGCGCCAAACTGCTCGCCGGCGCCTATTACAGCCAGACCATCGACATCTGGTCGGCGCTGGTTGCCGGGTCGGTGGTGGCGGCGCTGCTGGTTATGCTGGTCGGCATTGCCGGGCGCCTTGTCGACCGCGCCATGGGCGGGAGGCCGGCATGAGCTCCATCCTGAGCCTTTCCTCAATCACGCCTCGATCCTGGCAGGGGTATGCCGCGCTTGTCCTGTTTGTCGGCGCGCTGCTTGTTTTGCCGCTCGTCAGTGCTACGCCCGGTTACGGCATGGCGACTACGGTTTCGATTTTCATTCTGCTGCTCGTGGCAATCGAGGCCGACAACTTTCCACCGATGATCGGGGTGGTGTTGCTGTTCCTTGGCGCGCATGGCGCGGCGTGGATGCTGCTCGCCGGCATAACCGGCAATGAGGGCAGCGCTCGCGCATCCTTCTATCTGCTGCTCGCCGCCGCGTGGTTTTTGGCCTGGCGCTGCGTCACGGTCTTGTCGTCGTTTCGCCCGATATCGCGCTGGGCGTCAACCGCCCTGCGCTTGATCATTCCGGCCATCTTCGGCGCCTGGATCCTGATCATCTGGGAAGCGGTGACGCGTGGTGCCGGCATTCCCTTCATCCTGCTGCCGCCGCCAAGCGCCATCGGTGCCCGCATCGTCGGCTCGCTGCCGGTGCTGGGGGCCGATGTCAGGCAGACCATCTTCAAGGCGGTCATCTTCGGCTATGTGGTGGGGAGCAGCGCCGGCTTCCTCGTTGCCATCGCCGCCGACCGCGTGCCGTTCCTGCGGCGCGGGCTTTTGCCGATCGGCAATATGGTATCGGCGCTGCCGATCATCGGCGTCGCGCCGATCATGGTCATGTGGTTCGGCTTCGACTGGCAGTCGAAGGCAGCGGTGGTCATCATCATGACCTTCTTCCCGATGCTGGTGAACACCGTCGCCGGGCTTGCCGCCTCCGGCCATATGGAGCGCGACCTGATGCGCACCTATGCCTCGAGCTATTGGCAGACGCTGTTCAAGCTGCGGCTGCCGGCGGCCGCGCCCTTCATCTTCAATGCGTTGAAGATCAATTCGACGCTGGCGCTGATCGGCGCCATCGTCGCCGAGTTCTTCGGCACCCCGGTGGTCGGCATGGGGTTCCGCATTTCGACGGAAGTCGGCCGGATGAACATCGACATGGTGTGGGCCGAAATCGCAGTTGCAGCACTTGCGGGTTCGGTCTTTTATGGCGTGGTCGCTTTTTTCGAGAGAGCAATCACGTTTTGGCATCCCTCTGTCCGTGGTGGATAGGGGCGGTGGGTTTAGGGCGCTAACTTCAGAGGGTAAAAACATGAAAAGACTAGTTGTTTCGATGCTGGCCGGCGCGATGTCGCTTGCCGCGTTCCAGGCGATGGCCGCGGACAAGGTGACGCTGCAGCTGAAATGGGTCACGCAGGCCCAGTTTGCCGGCTATTATGTCGCCAAGGACAAGGGCTTCTATGAGGCCGAAGGCCTCGACGTCGAGATCAAGCCCGGCGGTCCTGATATTGCGCCGGAGCAGGTCATCGCCGGCGGCGGCGCCGACGTCATCGTCGACTGGATGGGCGGCGCGCTGGCTGCCCGCGAAAAGGGCGTGCCGCTGGTCAACATCGCCCAGCCGTTCAAGGAAGCCGGTATGGAGCTGGTCTGCCCGAAGGACGGGCCGGTCAAGACAGAAGCCGACTTCAAGGGCCACACGCTCGGCGTCTGGTTCTTCGGCAACGAGTATCCATTCTATGCTTGGATGAACAAGCTTGGCCTCAAGACCGATGGCGGGCCGGACGGCGTCACCGTGCTCAAGCAGAGCTTTGACGTGCAGCCGCTGATCCAGAAGCAGGCGGATTGCATTTCGGTGATGACCTATAACGAGTACTGGCAGCTCATCGACGCCGGCTACAAGCCGGAAGAGCTGACCGTCTTCAACTATTCCGCCATGGGCAACGATCTGCTCGAAGACGGGCTCTATGCCCTGGAGGACAAGCTCAAGGATCCGGCCTTCGAGGACAAGATGGTGCGTTTCGTGCGCGCTTCGATGAAGGGTTGGAAATACGCCGTCGACAATTCCGACGAAGCGGCCGGCATCGTCATGGACAATGGCGGCCAGGACGAGAATCACCAGAAACGCATGATGGGCGAAGTCGCCAAGCTGATCGACAATGCCGATGGCAAGCTCGATCCGGCGACCTACGAGCGCACCGCCAAGGCGCTGCTCGACCAGAAGATCATCAGCAAGGAGCCTACCGGCGCCTACACGACGGCGATCACCGACAAGGCCATCAAATAGGGCTGTCAAACTGGCTTGTAGCGGAAAAGGGGCGGGCGACCGCCCCTTTTTAGTGGGATGTAAAATGAACGTTACCGGCGGAAACATCCGCTTGCAAAATCGTTGTGCCGGTGCATCCGCCTCAAGGGTGTCACAACGGAGGTTTCCATGCGCATCCAGTCCTTCACGCCGATGCTTTCGGCGCTGGCCATTTCTGCAGCCATCTTCTCTGCTTCACCGGCCCTGGCCGAAACCATAAAGATGACTGCGACGCTCGATGGTGCTCAGCAGAGCCCGCCCGTCACAACGAAGGGCAAGGGCACCGCCACGCTCAGGTTCAACACCACAACCAAGAAACTCAGCTGGACAGTGAGATATTCCGGCCTCAGCGGGCCGGCGAAGGCCGCACACATTCACGGCCCGGCGGCAAAGGGCGAAAACGCCGACCCGGTGATACCGTTCGAAGGCAAGCTGAGGAGCCCGATCAAGGGCTCGGCGACGTTGACCGATGCCCAGGCGACCGATTTGGAGGCGGGCAAGTACTACGTCAACATCCACACCGCGGCCCACGCGGATGGCGAGATCCGCGGGCAGATAGAAAAGGCGCCGTCGACGATGTAGCGCAGCGATCATAGCGCTGCGATCAACCTGTTGAAGCTTGGGAAGGGATTCGACCTCCCGTTGGCGCTCAGGCCCTGTCCCGTATCTGGGTCATGGTCCGCGTCGGCGTGATTGCCTCGGGATCGAGCCTGATCTCGACGATCGACGGTTTGCCGCTGGCGCGGGCGCGTTCGAAGGCCGGCGCGAAGTCGGCGGTCTTCTCGACTGTTTCGCCATGACCACCATAGGCACGCGCGAGCGCCGCGAAGTCGGGATTCTTCAAATCCGTGGCGACGACACGGCCGGGATATTCGCGCTCCTGGTGCATGCGGATCGTGCCGTAGATGCCGTTGTTGACGACAACGACGATGATCGGCAGTGCGTATTGCACGGCGGTGGCGAATTCCTGGCCGTTCATCAGGAAACAACCGTCGCCGGCGAAGGCGATCACGTCGCGGTCGGGATAGAGCTGCTTGGCGGCGACCGCCGCCGGCGTGCCGTAGCCCATCGAGCCGGATGTGGGTGCTGCCTGCGTGCCGAAACGCCGGAAGCGATGGTAACGATGCACCCAGGTGGCGTAGTTGCCGGCGCCGTTGGTGAGGATGGCGTCGTCCGGCAGTATCGTTTCGAGATAATTCATGATCGGCCCCATCTGGACGGCGCCGGGGCCGCTCTCCGGAGGCGTCGACCAGTCGAGATAGGCGGAATGCAGCTTCGCTGCCTCAGCCGCCCACACCGGCGTTGCAGCCGGCTTGCGTCGGGCAAAGGCTTCGACGAAAGCAGCAGGCGAGGCATTGATCGCCAGCGCCGGCCGGTAGACGCGGCCGAGCTCGCCCGCGTCGGCATGGACATGGACCAGCGTCTGGTCGGGGTAGGGGCTCTTCAGCAGCGTGTAGTCGGATGACGGCATCTCGCCCATACGGCCGCCGATGAGCAGCACGAGGTCGGCCTGCTTGATGGCGGTTGCTACCTTGGGGTTGATGCCGATGCCGACATCGCCGGCATAATTCGGGTGGAGATGGTCGAACAGCATCTGGCGGCGGAAGGAGCAGCCGACCGGCAGCGACCAGGCTTCGGCTATCGTCCGCATCTGGGCAACAGCCTGCGCATCCCAGCGCGTACCGCCAAGGATGACGAAGGGCTGCTTTGCCTTGTTGAGCAACACTTCCAGCGCGTCGAGCTCGACTTCGCCGGGCCGCGTCTCGACAGGGGTGTAATGCCGGGCTTGCGGTGCCTCGGCGAGGCTGGTCAGCATGTCCTCGGGCAGCGAGATGACGACCGGGCCGGGCCGGCCGGAGGTCGCCACCGAAAAGGCCCGCGTGACAAATTCGGGGATGCGTGCGGCGTCGTCGATCTCGACCACCCATTTGGCGATATCACCGAAGAACCTGACGTAGTCGACTTCCTGAAAAGCCTCGCGCCCCTTGGCGTGGCTGGCGACCTGGCCAATGAACAGGATCAGGGGGACCGAATCCTGCATCGCGATGTGGATGCCGGCCGAGGCATTGGTGGCGCCTGGGCCGCGGGTGACGAAGCAGATGCCGGGCTTGCCGGTCAGGCGGCCGTGGCAGTCGGCCATCATCGCGGCACCGCCCTCCTGGCGGCAGACGATGGTGCGGATCGGCGAGTCGTGCAGCGCGTCGAGCACCGCCAGATAGGATTCGCCGGGCACGCAATAGATACGGTCCGTTCCGTTGGCTTCGAGCGCATCGACGATGAGTTGTCCGCCGGTCTTCATTTTCCTGACCTCTCCAGTTCGGCAAGGATTTCTTCGGTGTGTTCGCCGAGACGCGGTGACGGACGTTCATAGACCAGCGGCGTGCCGGACATGACCATCGGCGCCCGCACCGAGGGCAAGAGATTGCCATGGCCGTCATCGAGGTCGAGCCGCATGCCGCGCGCTATGGTCTGCGGGTCGGCAAACATCTGGCCGATGTTATTGATCGGGCTGGCAGGAACCCCAGCGGCTTCGAGCCTGGCCAGCAGCGGATCGCGATCGAAGGCCTTCAGCGCCTCTATCATGTGCTCGCGCAGCTTTGCCCGGTTGGCGACGCGGGCGGGATTGGTGGCGAAGTCAGGATTCGACGCCAGCTCGTCGAGGCCGACGGCAGCGCAGAACTTTGCGAACTGGCCGTCATTGCCGACCGCCAGGATGATGTGGCCATTTTTCACCGGCACCACTTCGTAGGGCGCGATGTTCATATGCGCATTGCCCATCTGCACCGGCGACTGTCCGGAGACGAGGTAGTTGAGGTTCTGGTTGCCGAGCGTCGAGATCTGGGTGTCGTAGAGCGCCATGTCGATATGCTGGCCTTCGCCCGTCTTCTCGGCATGGCGAAGCGCCGCCTGGATGGCGATGACCGAATAAAGCCCGGTGAAAACATCCGATATAGCGACGCCCGCCTTTTGCGGTTCGCGCCCGGCTTCGCCGGTGATCGACATCATGCCGGCCATGCCCTGGATGATGAAATCATAGCCGGCGCGCGGCGCGTACGGCCCCGACTGGCCAAAACCGGTGATCGAGCAATAGATCAGCCGTGGGTTGATTTTCCTCAGGCTGTCATAATCGAGGCCGTATTTCTTCAGTCCGCCGACCTTGAAGTTTTCGATCAGCACATCCGATGTCGCGACCAGCCGGCGCACCGTCTCGGCACCCTCGGGCGTCGAGAAGTCAATAGCGATGGAGCGCTTGCCGCGGTTGCAGGAATGGTAATAAGCGGCTGAAAGGTTCTCGCCGTCATGGCCGATGACGAAGGGCGGTCCCCATTTGCGGGTGTCGTCGCCGCCGTCCGGGCTCTCGACCTTGATCACGTCGGCGCCGAGGTCGGCAAGCAGCTGCCCGGCCCATGGCCCGGCAAGGATGCGTGCGAGTTCGATGACGCGGATGCCTTTGAGCGGCGGCTCAGTCATGGATCACCATGGTTGGTCGAAAGCGCAGCCTCTATCAATCCCGCGCGCCGCTGTCACGGCCCTTGCAATGGGCCAGTATCACTGTGCCCTCAGCACGCGGTCGGCCCAGGCGGCAAAATCCTCCATGATGACGTCTCGGTTGATCTCGTTCAGGCTTTCATGGCGAGTTTTGGCGTAAACCTTTGAAACGAGATTCGAAAAACCCATCATGTGCATCCGGCCGGCAAGATGGCTGACCGCCTTGCCGCTGTCCGAGGCCCGATCTTGCTCGCCTCCGACCAGATTGACGAACAGGTCGCGCCGCACGCCGGAAAAATTGCGGTCGCTGCCGCAATGCAGCGTCATCTTGACGATGTCCTGCCACATCGACACCGATGCGTCCCAGCCGCAGAGCGGGTCGGCGATGTATTTCTCGACTTCGGCGGCATCGCGCGACAGCCAGTCGAATGGCGTCCGGCGATCGGGCACTGCCTTGCCCCAGGCCCGGAACGTCAGCCGGGGCAGCATGCGCGACGGGACGTCTGAGCCAAGCCGGAACCTTTCCCAGGCAAGCACGCCCAGCGCGATTTGGCCGAGCAGTCCGGCCGAGAAATTGCCGTTCCAGATCGCGGCGGCATGGATGCGTGGCGAGTGGCGGAGGACAAAGTTCAGCGCGACCGACGCGCCCAAGGAGTGACCGAAGACGATGACCGGCAGGCCAGGTTGTTCCCTGGCGATGAGATCATGGACGGCGGCGACATCGGCGATGACCTTGGCACCGCCATCCGCATCGGCGAACCTGCCCGGTGGCGCATCGGGCGCCTTGGTGGCGCCGTGGCCACGGTGGTCGTGCGCGTAGACCTGGTAGCCGCGCTCGCCGAGGAAATCGGCGAAGCGGGCATAGCGCGCCGCGTGCTCGGCCAGCCCGTGATTGATCTGGACAATGGCGTGCGGTTGGCCGCTGGCGTGTTTCACATAAAGGTTGAGCTCGGCGCCCGTCGGCGATGCCAGCATCCTCTGCTTGTCAAATGGCATGTCTCGCTCCCGTCGGCGACTGTTGGGCGACGCAGCGATCGACGTCAAGGGACGTAGGTGCCCATTCGACGTAATTGACAGCATGCTGTCAATGTGATTGCATGACAGCATACTGTCAAATGGTCAGCGGCAGATTGGCGGTATGACTGTGAAAACCACCGGGGCCATTTCGCGGCGTGCAATCTTGCTGGCGGGCTTCGCCTTCACGACGGCCACCCTGTTGTCAGGGATTGCTGCTTTCAGTCAGGAAACCAGGGAGATGACCATGATGACGTCCACTGTTCCAGGCCCGCAAGGCCAGCTTGCCACTTACAGGATCAAGGCCGGCAATGGCCTGCCGATCATGTTCCTGCATGGAGATTGCAGCCGCGCTTCCCACTGGGACCGCGTGATGCAGCTCTCCGTCGAAGGCCGCGAGGCGGTAGCCTTCGATTTTCGCGGTCATGGCGCCTCCGCGCCGGCGCAGGACGGTGACTACGGTTATGACGGTCGTGCAATGGATGTCGGTGCCGTGGCCGACGCGTTTGGCCTGAAGCGGTTTCTCATTGTCGCGCACAGCGGCGGCGGTGGCGTGGCGCTCGCTTATGCCGCCAGCCATGCCGACCGGGTCGCCGGTGTCTTGCTCGTCGACCCGGCGACCGATCCTCGTGCGCTGCCGCAGGCGATTCGTGACGGCTTTGTCCGCGATCTGGCCGGTCCGCAAGGCCGTGATGTCCTGAACGCCTATTACACGTCGATTGCCGGCCCTAACGCGGCTGTTCGCCAGCGTGTTCTGGCCGATGCGGCAGTGGTCGATCCGGCGGCGAGGGCAGGTGTCGGCAAGGCGCTGGCCGAATGGAACCCGGAGCCGGCACTCGATGCGTATCGCGGGCCTATGTTCGTTTTGGCTACCGAGGCCAGTGACACTCCAGCCGCGCTCCACCGGCTGCGCACGGACATTCCGCGCCAGATCGTGGCGGGCAGCGGCCATTGGGTGATGCTTGACAAGCCCGAGGTCGTAGCCGAAGCCGTTAATAATTTCGTCGCGACCATCGAGGCCGGCCAGAAATGACGACCAGGACCGAAGCGGCAAATGTGCTCACCGAACTGGTGCTTGCCGTGTTCAGGATGAACGGCAGTCTTCTGGACGCGGCCGACCGGCTGGCCGCTCCAACCGGGCTGACGGCAGCGCGCTGGCAGGTTTTGGGTGCAGTTTTGAAGGAGCCGAAATCTGTGGCCGACATCGCCCGCGACATGGGTCTCGCCCGTCAGAGTGTACAGCGGCTGGCCGACATACTGGCTGCGGAGGGGCTTGCCGTCTACGCCGACAACCCGGCGCATCGCCGCGCCAAGCTGTTGTCGATAACCGATGCCGGCCGGGCAGCGGTCAAGAATATCGGCACACGCCAGCATGTTTGGGCGAACCGCATTTCGGAGGGTATGGACGCCGACGCGCTGAAAGCCTCGCTTGATCTGCTGCGCACCCTGACGGAACGGGTGGAGGCGGGCGGATCCTGATCGACCACGCGGGAGCCTCTCAATGCGCTGGCGATTGTTTTTACGGCCGGCGAAAGAAATCGTAATTCTGACATGTCGCAAGTTTCTAGCTTGCGGCGTGAATCACGAGGAGTGCCGGAATGCGGATTTGGGCGATATGGGGGACGGTGTTTCTTGCGTTTGCTGGCGCAAGCGCGGCGCGGGCCGATGTGAAGATGACCGGCTCTTTCGTCGCCGATGCCGCCTGTCCGGCAACGCAGGCGATCAAGAGCGCCAAGAATCCCGGCAATGTCTCGACCGCGGCTGGTCAGAGTTATGATCTGCTGGCCGGCAACAAGGACGCGCCCACGCACTATCTCATTCGCGTGCCGGGCGCCGATCCGGAGCGCCGCTGGGTCAAGATCAGCTGCGGTCATGTTTCGGGCGACAGCGCGTCGACGATGCCGGCTGCACCGGCGCCTGCCGAGCCGAACAAGCCATCGGCGTCCGGAAAGCCGGAATATGTCTTCGCGCTGAGCTGGCAGCCGGCTTTCTGCGAGACCAAATCCAGCAAGACCGAATGCCGGGCGCAGACCGCCGCCGGTTTCGATGCGACCCACTTCACCTTGCATGGATTGTGGCCGCAGCCGAACGGAAATTTCTATTGCCAGGTCGCGGCAAGCGACAAGGCGAACGACGATCCGGCACACTGGCGGGATTTGCCGCCGGTCACCCTCGACCCGAAAACGCGATCGGAACTCGACCAGGTGATGCCCGGCACCGCGTCCGCACTCGAAAGGCACGAGTGGATCAAGCACGGCACCTGCTACGGCAAGAGCCAGCAGGAGTATTTCTCCGACGCCTTGAACCTGATGCGCGCGGTGAACGCTTCGCCGGTGCGCGATCTCTTCATCAAGAACATCGGCAAGCAACTGACATCCGATCAGATCCGCAGCACCTTCGACGTTACCTTCGGCAAAGGCGCGGGCGACCGGGTCCGCGTTTCCTGCGTGGTCGATCCCTCGAACGGCAGGCGGCTGATCGGCGAGCTGACGCTCGGCCTGACCGGCCCGATCGCTTCCAACGCTTCGCTCGGTGCCCTGCTGCTTGCCTCGGCGCCTACAGCCAAGGCCGGCTGCCCGAAGGGCGCGGTCGATGCCGTCGGGTTCCAGTAAACAGGCCGTACGCGACTGTCGCTTTGCACCGGGGATGGTATGATCCCGGGGGGTATCATTCGCAGGGGGTGGCGATGAGTGGCGTGACGAGCGGCGCGCTGGCGCGGTTGGCGTTCTGGGCCAAGGGCATGACGGCGACCCGCGACGGCCATATGGAGTGGCCGGGCTTTTCCTACACCGAAGTGGAGTGGGCGCGCATGGCCACGCTCGCCAAACCCGTCGACGGCGGCACGTACCAATTGTTCACGCTGGTCAACGCGGCGATCTTCATCGCCATCGCCGCGTTCGGGATATTCTGTATCTTCCTGCCGCTGGCGGCGCTGCTGTTCCCGCTACCGGCCGAAACCAATGCGCTCAAGTTTTCGCTGCTCCTGGCGGCATGCGCCTTGCTGATCATCGGCATCGGCCTGCCTATCTCGCTGCGTCTTTCGACCGCGCTGGTGGCGCCGAAGGCAATGCGGGCCGCACTTGTCGCCGTGCCCGGCGATCAGGCGCTTGCGGCAAAAGTGTCATGGCAGATCAACCGGATCACGCTCGTGCTCTGCGGCCTGCTGGTACCGGGCATTCTTCTGTTCATTGCCTACGACATCGAAGCCGGCCCGATTATTACCGCGTTGAAATGGCTGGCGATCGCGCTGATGGCGGTTTCGGTTGCGATCGGCGCATGGCAGCGGCGCAAACAACCCTGATTGAGCCAATCGCAGGCCAGGGTAGCGTTACGCGCCGGCGCTGCGCTCCGGCCTGGTCCATGTGTTGCGCCCGTCTGCTTCGTTGCCGCCCGGTTCGCCGACAACGCGATCGCGTCCCGTGGATTTGGCCTTGTAGAGACGCTGGTCGGCCAGCGCGAAGAGATCGGCAAGGCAACGGGTCGTCTCGCTGACCGTCGAGATGCCGGCGCTGACGGTAATGTCGAACCGGCTGGTGCTCGCGGACGTCTTGACCGCTTGCCTGACGGTCTCGCCCAGCAGTCTGGCGAGCGGCTGCGGACGCCAGCCGAGGATGGCGAATTCCTCGCCGCCGATCCTGAACAATTGATCGTCGGTCCCGACAAGTTCGCCAAGCAAAATTGCCAGGGCTTTCAGCACCCTGTCGCCCTCGGCGTGGCCGAAGCGGTCGTTGATCGATTTGAAGTGGTCGACATCGATGATCAGCAGGCTGAGCGGCCTGGCGGTCCGCAGGCTGGTGGCCACGGCGGCCTCGCCGTCGCTGTCGAAGCGCCCCCTGTGGAGCAGGCCGGTGAGGCCGTCGCGACCGACATGCTCGACCAGCGCCTCATAGCGCTCGCGATAGGTCAGCGTGTCGAAAATGTCGGAAAGCCCGCGCGGCGCCGGCACCTGCCGCGCCTCGAACCACCTGATATAGGCGACCAGCATGGTGCTGTAGACCAAGGCCGCTGCCATCTTGGCGAACCAGCCGCCGAAAAACACGGCGACCGGCGCACCGGTGACGAAATGCAGCGCCGTGAAAAAACCTGCCTGGTCGAAGGTGAGCACGCACGCAACGGAGACCAGGATGCGGGTGAAAAGCGCCTTGCGCAGATATTTGCCGAGCTTTTCATAGAGCAGGATGATCAGGATGGCGTCGACGAACAGCAGCGTCGTGCCCCACACCATCAGCCAGCCCATCTCGTCGATGAAGCCGATGTCGGGAAGCTTGCCGTCGGGCAGCGGTGCGATGTCGTGCAGGCGCAGGATCAGCACGAGCCCGATCATCAGGCCATTGCCGAGCAGCAGGCCGTAGATCGGCTGGCGGACGGTCGCCGCGTCCTCCTTGATGTAGAGCAACAGAAGCATGACCAGCTTGCCGGAAAACAGCACAGCCGAGCCCGGCGATACCATGCCGAACGGCAGCGCGACGTAGAAGACGCTGGCGAGATAGGTTTCCAGGAAATGCATGACGCCAAGGGCGCAAACAAAGACGCCGAGGCCGATGCGGCCCCTGAACCGGAAAAGCGTGACCATGATGCCGAAATAGAGAACCGCTTCGGCAAAAAGCAGGAAACTGTTCAACACGGCCCGATCTCTCTCCCCGAAATCGCGGCTGCCAGCGATTTCCTATCCAACATTGTTTGACGCGGAATGGTTAACCGGAGCTTTCGCCTGGGTGCCGGCACGAAATGAAGCGGCTAAGCGTTTGTGGGTGCGACCAAATCCGCTTGGGGCCAAAACTGTTTGCCGTTCGGGGCCGCATCGCTTACATAGCCCCCAACTTCCATTCAATCCGACATCAGTCGACTTTTCAGGGAAAGCGCGCGTGGCACGCCAGTTCATCTATCACATGGCCGGCCTCAACAAGGCCTACGGCACCAAGAAGGTGCTCGAGAACATCCATCTGTCCTTCTACCCGGACGCCAAGATCGGCATCCTCGGCCCCAACGGCGCCGGCAAGTCGACGATCCTCAAGATCATGGCCGGCATCGACAAGGAGTGGAGCGGCGAGGCCTGGCTGGCCGAGGGTGCTACCGTCGGTTACCTGGCGCAGGAGCCGGCGCTCGATCCGAACAAGAACGTGTTCGAAAACGTCATGGAAGGCGTCGCGGCCAAGACCGCCATCATCGAGCGCTACAACGAATTGATGATGAACTATTCCGACGAGACGGCGGACGAGTCGGCCAAGCTGCAGGACGAGATGGACCGGCTCAACCTCTGGGATCTCGAACAGCAGGTCGAGATGGCGATGGAAGCGCTCGGCTGTCCGCCCAAGGAGGCCGATGTCACCAAGCTGTCGGGCGGCGAGCGCCGCCGTGTCGCGCTCTGCCAGCTCTTGCTGCGCCAGCCCGATTTGCTGCTGCTCGACGAGCCGACCAACCATCTCGACGCCGAGACGACGGCGTGGCTGGAAAAGCATCTGCGTGCCTATCCAGGCGCGGTGATGATCATCACCCACGACCGCTACTTCCTCGACAATGTCACCGGCTGGATCCTCGAGCTCGATCGCGGCCGCGGTATCCCGTACGAAGGCAACTACACCAAATATCTCGAAGCCAAGGCCAAGCGGCTCAAGCAGGAAGGCCGCGAGGACGATGCCCGCCAGCGGGCGATCGGCCGCGAGCGCGAGTGGATACAGTCCAGCCCGAAAGCCCGGCAGACCAAGTCGAAGGCCCGTATCCAGGCCTTCCAGGATCTGCTGGATGCAGCCGACAAGCGGCGTCCGAGCGACACGCAGATCGTCATTCCGCATGGCGAGCGGCTCGGCAATGTAGTGATCGAGGTCGAGGGCCTGTCGAAGGGCTTTGGCGACACGCTTTTGATCGAAGACCTCGAATTCAAGCTGCCGCCGGGCGGCATCGTCGGCGTCATCGGCCCGAACGGCGCCGGCAAGACGACGCTGTTCCGCATGATCACCGGCCAGGAAAAGCCGGACGCCGGCACCATTCGCGTCGGCGAGACGGTCAAGCTCGGTTATGTCGACCAGAGCCGCGACGCGCTCGACCCGACCAAGACCGTCTGGGAAGAAATCTCGGGCGGCGCCGAAGTGGTCAAGCTCGGCAAGTTCGAGGCCAACACGCGCGCCTATTGTGCGTCGTTCAACTTTCGCGGCGGCGATCAGCAGCAGAAGGTGGGCAACCTGTCCGGCGGCCAGCGCAACCGCGTGCATCTGGCCAAGATGCTGAAGACCGGCGGCAATGTGCTGCTGCTCGACGAACCGACCAACGATCTCGATACCGAAACGCTGGCCGCACTCGAAGACGCGCTAGAAAACTTCGCCGGCTGCGCCGTCATCATCTCGCACGACCGCATGTTCCTCGACCGCCTGGCAACGCACATCCTCGCCTTCGAGGGCGACAGCCATGTCGAATGGTTCGAAGGCAATTTCGAGGATTACGAGCAGGACAAGATCCGTAGACTCGGGCCGGAAGCCGTCAACCCGCACCGCATGACGTATAAGCGGCTGACAAGATAGTCCGTGCGCCTCGTTTAGAATTCTCTGTCGAGTGTCTCTATGAAGTCCTCGGCGAGTTTGGCTGAAGAGAACCGCGCAACTTCCCGGTAGTCGGGGTGGTGTTCTGCCGTCGGTGGCGAGTTAAGGACTATAAACGCGTCGTTCTCTTGAACCACAATGTTGGTCAGATCGACGCTATCGATGGCTGTCGCATTGCGCGCTTGGCAATATGGACACTCGTCGTCACAGGCGCAGGACCAATCAGTAGCCCAATACCTGTGACATTTATAACATCTGTAGTTGTTGAGATACCAAGCCATTGTTAGACCTGACCAAAAACGATCTGACGTAGATCACCTGCGTTATCGCGCTACCTGATATCGACCACGGGACAGGAACCTAAGATATCCCTTGTCGCGAAGAAACTGAAGTTGTTGACGGATTTTAGGTCTAATATTCTGGTTGTTCGGGTAAAGGAGAGCCAACTGTGGCTCAAATGCGTAGGCCTGGTCGATGTCAAATTCGTCTGTGCCGATCGACTCGATACATCGCATGACCTCAACGAGCCATCCCCTGGTGTCATGGGGCGCATCGCGTAGGAACACAGTTCGCTTCCAAGCTGCCAAAACCTCTTCTTTCGAGGTGATCACACCGTTTCTGACAAGGTGGATTCTTCCCGCTTCAGGGACCCGGCTAAGAAGGATATTCGAACCAATCCAGCCGGCGCGGCGTGCTGCTTGGGAGAGCGGCGTCCTGCGTTCTACGATTGCTGGCGTGAAAAAATGTTTTGGGATAACGCAGACGGACTCCACCAGTCGCTGGTTAAAATCGTATTTGAGTAGAAAAAAGTTGGGGTTCGTTGACGAATTCAGCCGCTCGATTTTTCTGCTATACGCACCATTGGCGAGTTTTCTGCCGAACGGTTTCTTTGCGCTTTTTAGTTCGTATTGATCATCGCACTTATCGCAGTAAAAATCGGCACAGGGAGATTTGCCGGAAACTGCGTCAGGCGCGAATTCCCGCAGTTGGGGCAGTACAGCCATTCTGACGCCCACCGCTCCGTCCAGATTCTCGCGCTTTGCGAACCGCTGTCGTATGCTGCTTGAGTCTCTTGGAATCCCATTTTCATGGTCAAAGGGTCTACGCAATATGCGTGAACGTCAATCAACGCATGGCGGCGAGTCGTTATGACGGCACAGAAAGATTCACGGGGCGGAAAGTTAACTTTCAAAACAGGAAAAGACTGGTCCGCCGCCCTCTACCTGAAATTCGAGGATGAGCGCACGCGGCCCGCGCGCGATCTCGTTGTGCAGGTGCCGGTGCCAGAACCGCGCCGGGTGGTCGATATTGGCTGCGGACCGGGCAATTCGACCGAATTGCTGGTCGCGCGCTGGCCGCAGGCGCAAATCAGCGGCTTCGATACCTCGCCCGACATGATCGAGAAGGCCAAAGTGCGTCTGCCCGGCGTCAGCTTTGCGCTGGCGGATGCGGCGGCGTGGCAGCCGACCGAACCCGTCGACGTGATCTTTGCCAATGCGGTGTTTCAATGGCTGCCGGAGCATCCGGCAGTCTTCCAGCGGCTGATGGGATTTTTGGCGCCCGGCGGCGCGCTTGCCGTGCAGATGCCGGACAACATGGCTGAGCCCTCGCACCGGCTGATGCGCGAGACCGCGGCCGAGATCTCGTTCACCGAAAAGCTCGAGCGCGCGGCTCGCGCGCCGCTGCTGCCGGTCTCGTTCTATTACGACCTTCTGTCGCCGTTCTCGGATCGGCTCGATATCTGGCACACGATTTACAACCATCCGCTGGCCGATGCCGAGGCGATCGTCGAATGGGTGAAGTCGACGGGGCTGAAGCCGTTCCTCGATCCGCTCGACGAAGACGAGCGGCAGCTTTTCCTGAAGCGCTACGCGGCCAGGATCAGCGAAGCCTATCCGAAAACGGCAAGCGGCAAGGTGTTGCTGCGCTTTCCCCGTCTCTTCATCGTGGCGCGGCGCGCTGCTTAGGAACTTTTAGACCCTTTCCAGGGACTTGATTTAAGCCGGCATAAACTGGCTAGGTGCAAAAGAGGTTGCGCCGAGCTTTTTGCGGCGCCGACATGAAGCCGCAACGCCTGCGCACGGGACGAACTGAAAATGCATCGCGTCATCATCAGCGGCATCGGCGTTGAAATCCCCGAGGCTTCGATCACCAATGAGGAACTCGTCGCCAGCTTCAACAGCTGGGTGGACATGGAGAACGTCCGCCGCGAGGTGTCCGGCGAGCCGCTGCTGCAGAAATCGGACAGTGCCTTCATCGTCCATGCCTCGGGCGTCCAGATCCGCCATGTCATCGAACGGGAGGGCATCCTCGACCCGACCCGCATGGCGCCGCGCTTCCCGGCGCGGCCCGACGATGCGCTGTCGCTGGAGGCCGAATTCGGCATCGCCTCGGCCAGCAAGGCGCTCGATCATGCCGGGCTGAAGCCAGGGGATATCGACCTGGTGATCTGCTCGGCCTCGCACCATCAGCGGCCCTATCCGGCGATCGCCATCGAGATGCAGCAGGCACTGGGTACGAAAGGCGCCGGTTTCGATATGGGGCTTGGCTGCTCGTCGGCGGCGGCCGCGTTGCACATCGCCGTCAACCTGGTGCGGGCAGGGGCGCACAAACGCGTGCTGGTGTCGACGCCGGAGATCATCACCGGCCATCTCAATTTTCGCGACCGGCAGACGCATTTCATCTTTGGCGACGCTTCCGTGTCGATGGTCGTCGAAGGGCTCGCCCAGGGCGAGAAGCGGCCGGGCCGATTCGAGGTGCTGGATACGCGTACCTGGACGCAGATGTCGAACAGCATCCGCACCAATCTCGGTTATTATACCCGCGCCACCCAGGACGATCCGTACATGATCGATCTGGAAGGCAATCTGATCAAGCAGATCGGCAACAAGGTGTTCAAGGAAGTCACCGTTGCCGGCCACAAATTCATCGTCGAGTTTCTGGCCGAGCACGGGCTGACGCCGCAAGCGATCCGGCGTTTCTGGCTGCATCAGGCCAATGCGCGGATGAACGCCATGATCCTGAAACTATCTTTCGGTCATGAGGTCGACCATGACCGCGCGCCGATGGTGCTGGAGCGCCTCGGCAACACCGCCGCCGCCGGCGCCATCATCGCCCTGTCGGAGAACCATGCCGACATGAAGGCCGGCGACTACGGCCTGCTCTGCGCGTTCGGCGCCGGCTACTCGATCGGCGGCGCGCTGTTGCGCATGCTCTGACTATTTCGGCACGGACGGCACCGGCATCGGAGCGCGCCTGGCAAATCGCATCAGTCCGCTTGATCGGAGCATCAGCGCTTTCGACTGGACCTGATGAGCTGACCGCGGCTAATTGCGCGTATCACGCGAGGCACGAACCCATGCTGGATCTTTTTCCCGAAGCCGAAACTCCGGTCGAGATCGTGGCCGCGCGAAAACTCGCCGCCAGGGTGGCAGCGCTTTACCTCGCACCGTTCGATCATTTCGAGACACGGGCAGTGGACATGTTGCAGCTCGGCTTCGACGGCATCGACGGCGATTTCCACGCCGGCACGACGCGGCGATCCGGCGGGCGGGAACCCTGGTATCCGCGCGGCACCGAGATGCGCAACGAACGGCAATTGTCGATCGTGGCAGCGGACGAACTGGCAATTGTCGCCGAACGGATGGGCATCGCCGAGATCAAGCCGGAATGGATCGGCGCCAATCTCGTGATCGAAGGCCTGCCGCACCTCTCGATGTTGCCATCCGGCACGCTGCTGTTCTTCAAAGGCGGCGCGACCGTCAAGGTCGACGCGCAGAACGGGCCTTGCCGGATCGCGGGAAGGTCGGTCGCCGAGAATGCCGGGATGGCCGACGTCGAGGCCGGCGCGCTGCTGTTCCCGAAAGCGGCGAAGCGGTTGCGCGGGCTCGTCGCCTGGGTCGAGAAACCCGGCACGATCACTGCCGGCGAGGAGATTTCGGTGCGTGTGCCGGAGCAGTGGATTTACCGGGCCTGATTGTTTGCTAGGCAAGCCGGCAAAGCCAGTCAAAGCCGCGCGCGGCGTATTTTGTTCTTGCTTTGTGCCGGCAGCTATGCTACTAATTTCGGTATGGTGCTAATTGGCTCCAACGATCCGCCCTCCGAGGCGGTTTTTTTGTTTCTGGCTTTGAAAGTTCCGATGTTGCCGGCCTGACGTCGGCAGGACAGAGGGGGGCGCCGTAGAACTCGACGCGTGTGTCTGCCATCGCTCTATTCCTCGTCCTCATCATCGAGCAGACGGGTGGCACGCCAGCGGGTTAGCACGATGTTGGTTTGCTCGATGACGAAGAAGCGCGCGGAATCGCGGTCATATCCTTCGGCCAGCAGCTTTTCGTAGTCGGTATGGGCATGGCGAATATGCGCTATCGTCGCCAGCCACACGGCAATGCTCGGTGGCAAGGTCTTCATGTGCACGGCGCCGGCATCGGCACGGATCTTTTCCATGTCGGCATAGGGCGCCAGCGGCAGGAGCGCTGTCAGTGCCTTGGCGATGGCGCGGCGGCGGCCGGTCGGGGCGCTCACTGCCCGTCCGATCTGGACAACTCGTCCCGCCCGGCCATGGTCGCCGCGGCGAAGGCATCGGTCGAGGCGAAGTAGGGCTTGATGTCGATGACCGGCGTGCCGTCGAGCACGTCGATGGCATCGAGATCGATGCGGCCGGTATCGATATCGACGGCAACCAGCCTGGCGACATGCAGCCCAATTGGGTTCGGCCGGGCAGGGGAGCGCAGCGAAAAGACGCCTTTCGGCTCCATGGCATGGCGGGGTTTCTGGATAATCAGTTGCCGCGGCGCATGGTGCAGCCAGGACAGGACGATCACGTGGCTGGCGCGTTCCAGCCCAAGCAGGCCCTCACGATAAAGCGGGTCGATGACCAAGTGCGCCGGCTGTCCCGTCTCCCGCGCGGCCTTCATGTTTTTGGGGCAAGTCTCCCGCGTGATCCAAGGCGAAGCGATGCGGCCGATGAAGACGACATGGCCATCCGGCGGCATCGTTGCCGGGTCGGTTTCCAGGAGCTTTTCGCCGCTGCGCGTTTCGACCATGGGCCTCGCCTCGATGCATCCGGCTTTGCGCGATCCGCTGCGCATGCGTCATTTTCTTGTCCGGAAGCGACATAGCGCTTGCAAGCCTATCAAAACCGACATAAACATATGTTTATATCTTTTCAAAGAGAATGCTCGCATGCATGTCGCTCTCGACACGATGGTAGATACATTGAAGGCGGCTGCCGAATCCAGCCGGCTGCGTATATTGGCGCTGCTGTCGCGCGGCGATCTGACCGTTTCAGATCTCACCGAAATCCTCGGCCAGTCGCAGCCGCGCGTCTCGCGGCATTTGAAATTGCTGCTGGAGGCAGGGCTGATCGGCCGCTACCAGGAGGGCTCGTGGGCTTTCTTCCGGCTTTCGGATTCCGACACGTCGCGCGATTTTGT
The DNA here is from genome assembly GCF_040323405.1 of Mesorhizobium sp. M0048. NCBI lineage: Bacteria > Pseudomonadati > Pseudomonadota > Alphaproteobacteria > Hyphomicrobiales > Phyllobacteriaceae > Mesorhizobium > Mesorhizobium sp. M0048. Next base: position 161,872 of record NZ_JAMYUV010000003.1, read on the forward strand.
GCTCAGGCTGGTCTCCGGCATCCGCGGCGCCGATCCGCAGGTCGAGCGTGATCTCGAACGGCTGGCCGCGGTCAAGCGCAAGCGGCAGGACCGGGCTGCCGAATATTTCTCGGTCAACGCCGCAAGCTGGGACCATATCCGCTCGCTGCATGTGCCGGACCGCGCCGTCGAAGCAGCCCTCATCAAGCTCGTCGGCAAGCGGCCGTTCCAGTCGATGCTCGATCTCGGCACCGGCACCGGACGGCTGCTCGAGATCTTTTCGCCGCTCTATCGGCGCGGTATCGGCATCGACATGTCGCGCGAAATGCTGACGGTGGCGCGCGCCAATCTCGACAAGGCCGGCATTTCGAATGCGCAGGTGCGGCAGGGCGACATTTTCGCGCCGCCGGTCGAACGCGACGCCTTCGATCTCGTTACCATCCATCAGGTGCTGCACTATCTCGACGATCCTGCCCGCGCCATCCGAGAGGCGGCGCGTCTGTTGCGCCCGGCTGGCAGGCTGGTGATCGTCGATTTCGCGCCGCACACGCTGGAGTTCTTGCGCGAGGAGCACGCGCATATGCGCCTCGGCTTTTCCGACCGGCAAATCGCCGACTGGTTTTCCGAGGCCGGCCTCGAGCTCGAGGACAGCCAGGAATTCGAACCGCGCGGTGGCAACGAGGCCAAGCTCACCGTCAAACTCTGGCTCGGCCGCGATCGGCGCATGCTGATTGCCGAGCCTTCCAACGACAGACAACCGGCCAATGCGTATCCGATAGGGGAAACCGCCTGATGAACCAGTTCCGCTTCTCCCGCCGTCCCGACATCGGCGACAAGGTCAGGGTGTCGTTCGAGTTCTTTCCGCCGAAAAACGACGAGATGGAAGCAAGGCTGTGGGACACGGTCACCCGGCTGGAGCCGCTCAAGCCGAAATTCGTCTCGGTCACCTATGGCGCCGGTGGTTCGACCCGCGAGCGCACGGCCCGCACCGTCAAGCGCATCCTCAACGAAACGTCGCTGACGCCGGCGGCGCACATGACCTGCGTCGACGCGGCGCGCCACGAGGTCGATGCGGTGATCCGGGAGTTCGCCGATATGGGCGTCAAGCGTTTCGTCGCCCTGCGCGGCGATCCGGCCGAGGGCGTCGGCGCGGCTTACCGGCCGCATCCGGAAGGCTATGCCAATGGCGCCGAACTGGTCGATGCGCTGAAGGGCGCCGGCGATTTCGACATATCGGTCTCGGCCTATCCGGAAAAACATCCGGAGAGTCCGGATTTCGCCACCGATTTCGACATGCTGAAGCGCAAGGCCGACAATGGGGCGACGCGGGCGATCACCCAGTTCTTCTTCGACAACGATCTCTATGAGCGCTATGTCGAGCGGGCACGGCGGGCCGGCATCTACATACCGATCGTGCCGGGCATATTGCCGGTGCACAATTTCACCCAGGTCGCCAACTTCTCGGCGCGGTGCGGCGCCTTGGTGCCGGCATGGCTGGCCGAGCGTTTCGATGGGCTGCAGAACGATCCGCAAACGCATGCGCTGGTGGCATCTGCCGTGGCCGCCGAGCAGGTGCTGGACCTTGTCGAGCGCGGCGTCGGCGATTTCCACTTCTACACGATGAACCGGGCCGATCTGGTCTTCGCCATCTGCCACATGATCGGCATCAGGTCGCACGAAGTCGAGGCTGCGGGATCCGCCGCGGCGTAAGGCGGCAAGCTCCTTTTTGAAATGTCAAAGATCGGGGGAATGCAAAGGCCGGGCAAAATGCCCGGCCTTTTCAATGGTTTGTAATATTCGGTGCTGGTCTTCCCCCGCTCAGCGGCCTTATGGAAGGACGCCCATAATGAGGGCGCCGATGAATGCAAACGCAGCACAAATCATCAATGCGTTGATCGGCCTCGTCAGTCCCATGTCATAGCCTCCTCTTAAGAGCTATGGCGAGAGTCTAGGGTCATTTGTGCCACAGGCAAGCAGAAACTTTGCTGCAATGCGACGAGATTGTGGAATTTGCGACCTGCCGTTTGCCGTTAGGTATTGAAACTCTTGGTCAAAAGCCGGCGTTGGACCTGTGAATAATTTGTGGCGAAGCCGGGGCAGCAACGAGCATGGCAGCGCTACCGCGGCGGAAATCGGAATCGATTTCGAGCTGAGAGTCGGGGAACATGCTCTAACGCCGCCCGAACAAGCGACCGTCGATGGTGACGAGGCCGAGCGCAATCAGCGCCATGCCCGCCAATTCGAACAGTTCGAGCCGCTCGCCCAGGAACAGCAAGCCGAGCAGGATGGCACTGGCCGGCACGATGAGCGTGACCAGCGAGGCGTTGGTGGCGCCGGCCGAGGCGACGAGGTTGAAATAGAGGATGTAGGCGAAGGCGGTCGACAGCAGCGCCAGCGCCAGCACCGCCGCCCATACCGGCGGCGAGGCCGAAAACAGAGTGGCAGCGTCATAGGTGAACAGAACGACCGGGATCATGATGATGGTCGAGCAGGTCAATTGTCCGGCGGCAATGACCGGTGACGGCACACCCTTGAAGCGGCGGGCGATCATCAGCGCAACCGCATAGGAGACCGAGGCACCGATGAGCGCGAATTTCGCCCAGACCGGCCCGCCGAGCCCGGCGACAAGGCCAGGACCGATCATCACCGCCGTCCCCGCGATACCGAGGGCGATGCCGGCAAGCTTGTTCCACGACAGTTTTTCGTCGCTGGTCAGGGCGTTGGCGAGGATCAGCGTCCAGAACGGCGTGGTCGAATTAAGCACCGAGGCGACACCGGCGCCGAGCTCGGTCTGGCCGGCAAAGATCAGCGAGAAAGGGATGACATTGTTGGCGAGCGCCAGCAGGAAAAACAGTCCGGCATGCGGCAAGGCGAGGCGAAACGACGGACCGCGAACCGCAAGGTAGAGCTGCAACGCGGTCGCCGCGATGGCGACGCGAAACAGCACCAGCACCAGCGGAGGGAGTTCCGACACCGCAATGCGGGCAAAGAAGAACGAACCGCCCCAGATGGCGCCGAGCAGCAGAAGCTGGGCCCAGTCCTTGAGCACCATCGGCCCGCGCATCGTGGTGGTGGCAGCTATCGCCATTGGTCGTCCTCCCAGACGAGATGCCTTGCTCTCTTCAGGCATCTGTTCACGCTCTACCGGTCCGGCGGCAAGGGCCACCCGAAACCTGAGTGATGGCCTAGCTCGCTCATAACCGGCGCACAGAACGGCGTAGCGCCGCGAAGCCAGGGCGGCGAGACATAGAATTGTTTTCATTAGCCGCTAGCTTGGATTAATTGTGCGCAGCCTCAGTCAAGGGATTCGTCCATGCAGCGATTCGAAAATGCCCGCGAGGCAGCGCTGGCGCTTCGCCCGGACGATCCGATCTATTGCTTCCGCCCGCAGGTGCTGAAGGCGGACGCCAAACAGTTCATGGGCATGTTTCCCGGCAAGACCGCCTATGCGGTCAAGACCAATGGCGAGCAGATCGTGCTCAACGCGCTGGTCGAGGCCGGCGTCAGCGCCTTTGATGTGGCCTCGCCCGGCGAATTCGCCGCCGTGCGCGCCGTCTCGCCGGACGCCGAGATGCTCTACATGCACCCGGTGAAGGCGCAGTCGGACATCAGGCTGGCGCTGGAAAAATACGCCATTCGCGTCATTTCGCTCGACCATGAGGACGAGATCACCAAGCTGACCAGGGTGGTGCGGGCTCTCGACATCGATCCGGGCGCCATCACCGTGTTCGTGCGCATCCAGACGAAAGGCTCGGCGGCCTACGAACTGTCGAAGAAGTTCGGCGCCGGACCGGCCAATGCGGTCGAACTGGCCGAACGGCTGAACCGAACCGGCTACAAGGTCGGGCTGTGCTTTCACGTCGGCAGCCAGATCGAGGATCCCGACACCTACGAGCGGGCGCTGGCCTCCGCCGACTGGGTGCGCAACCGCGTCGGCTTCGACATTGCCGGGCTCGATGTCGGCGGCGGCTTTCCCGCCGAATACGGTCATGATCCGAACAGCCGCAAGCCGGAAATGCCGTCGCTCGGCCAGATCATGTCGCGGCTGTCGGGCGACCTCCAGGAGTACCAATTCGACCAGATGCAGCTGGTGGCCGAGCCCGGCCGCGTGATCGTGGCGCGCTGCCTGTCGCTGATCGTGCGCGTGCTGCTGCGCAAGGGCAAAAGGCTCTACATCAATGACGGCATCTGGGCGTCGCTGTCGGATTCATGGACCGGCAAGATCACGCTGCCGGCACGCTTCATCCCCGATCCGGCGATCCGCTCGCGCAATGGCGAGGACAGGACCATCGTGCCGTTCAAGGTCTGTGGCGCGACCTGCGATTCCGTGGATATACTGTCGCGGCCGTTCTGGCTGCCCGAAACCGTCGATACCGGTGACTGGATCGAGATCGGCCATATCGGCGCCTATTCGCTGTCACTCCGGACACGGTTCAACGGCTTCTATCCCGATACTTTCGTCGAGGTGGCGACGCCATTCGACGAAGGCGATGCACCGCAGGGGTTTGCCAGCCTGGAGACGATGGCCGATTAGTTGATGGTGAATGGAAGCAGTTCTTGCGTTCCGTCCGCTTCGGTGAATCGTCACCACCATTCATATTCACCTCCCCGTAGTCAGGCTACTCCGCCGCCGGCCTGGATGTTCTCGCCGGTCAGCCAGCGAGCTTCGTCCGAAGCCAGGAAAACCGCGACATCGGCGACGTCGCGCGGTGCTCCGATCCGGTCGAAGGGCGACATGCCTGCGGCCACGGCCCGGTCCCGCTCCGGAAGCAGGTCGGTGTCGGTGAAGCCTGGCGACAGCGCATTCACGGTAACGGCGCGCGGGCCGAGTTCGCGCGAGAGGACGCGGACGAACTGCTCGACGGCTCCCTTGCTGCCGAGATAGAGCGCCGTCTGCGTGAAAAACATCTTGGTTCCACCGGTGGAGACGGCAATGATGCGGCCACCGTCGCGAACGCGGCGCGCGGCCTCCTGAAGCGTGAAGAAGGTGCCTTTGGCATTGGTGCCGAACACATGGTCGAAGTCTGCTTCGGTAGCCTCGACGAGCGGCTTTATGACGGCGACGCCAACATTGGCGACGACGATGTCAATTGGCCCCATCTGCATTTCGGTTTCGTCGAACAGCCTGCGAATGTCGGGGATGCTGGAGACGTCCGCCTGGATGGCGACGGCTTTTCCGCCATTCCCTTCAATGGCGGCAACGACTTCCCTGGCGGCTTTCTCGTTGCCGACATAGTTGACGACCACGGCAGCACCCTTGGTTGCCAGCCCCTCCGCGATGGCGCGTCCGATGCCGCGCGAACTGCCGGTCACAAGTGCGGTTTTGCCTTCGAGTGGACGATGCATGGCTGTTCCTTCCGTCTGGATACGGCCGCCCCGATCGAGCGGCGTTCCAGCGATAGCTAGGGGCATGCTATTGCTCAGAGAATAGCCTATTATCTAACTGACTTATTAAGCCTGGGGTACATAATGCGCGGAACCGAGTTTTCCGAACTCACGGCATTTGCAACAATCATCGAAGAGGGCAGCTTTGTCCGCGCCGCGGCCAAGCTCAGAATTTCGCCTCCAGCACTCAGCCAGACGATACGCGGGCTGGAAGAGCGTCTCGGTGTCCGCCTGCTCAACCGTACCACGCGCAGCATGTCGCCGACCGCTGAGGGTGAGAAGCTGTTTGCCCGCATCGCGCCGGCGTTGAGCGAACTGGAAGGGGCCGTCGCCGACGCGCATGCATCACGCGGCCGGCCGGCAGGCTCGCTGCGCATCAATGTTCCGCGCATCGCCGCCACGCGTTTCATCGCGCCGATCCTCGGCGACTTCCGCCGCGCCTATCCCGATATCGCCCTCACCATCATCGTTGACGACATGCTCACCGACATCGTCGAAGGTCGCTTCGATGCCGGAATCAGACTGGGTGAGCGGCTGCACAAGGACATGGTGGCGGTGAAGCTCAGCGAGGAACTCGAGATGGCCGCAGTGGCGGCGCCGAGCTATCTGGAGCATCGCCCGATACCCCGCCATCCCGCGGACCTGCATCAGCACCAGTGCATCAATTTCCAGTGGCCGAGCGGCGGCAATCTCTACCGCTGGGAGTTCGCCCGAGGCCAGCGTGCCTTGGAAGTGGCCGTCAGCGGCGGCCTGACGGTAAACGATACGGACCTGATGATGGGGGCGGTTCTGGATGGGGTCGGGGTGGCGTACATGCTGGAATATCAGGTCCGGCCGTGGATCGAAGCGGGAAAGCTCATCCGCTTTCTCGAAGCCTGGTCGCCGAGATTTCCGGGCTTTTATTTATACCACGCGAGTTCCCGGCAGGTTCCCGCGCCGCTGCGAGCCTTCATCGATTTCCTGCTTGCGAGGCGGTGATGTGAATAGTGAATGGTGAATAGTGGTAGCTCTGGTGCTCAATGCGGCTCCGGCGCCATTCTTTTTACCAATCACCATCCTCACAGCCTGGCCAGCAGCTCCGGCGTCGGCCAGCCGTCGACCGGCAAGCCCAGCCGCATCTGCTCCTTGCGGATCGCTTCGCGGGTGTTGGTGCCGAGGATGCCGTCGACGGTGCCGACGTCATAGCCTCTCGCCTCGAGCTTGGTCTGTAGCGCCTTCATCTGGTCGCCGTCGAGGCCCGGGTCGGGGTTGCGCGGATCGAATCGCGGAGCGCCCCCCAGCCGGGCGGCAAGATTTGCCGCTGTCAGGGCATAGGTAAAGGACTGGTTCCACTCGAGATAGACGTCGAAATTGTCGTAGGTCAGGAAGGCTGGCCCCTTGCGACCCATGGGCAGCGCCAGGCCGGCCTTCAGGCCGTTGTCGAGAAGCGGCGTGCCGTCTGGCCTGGTAACGCCCCACTGGCTCCATTGCGTCAACGGCAGCTTGTTGGTGCGTCCCGTCTGCTCCCACGGCAAGTTGTCGGGCACACGGACTTCCTCGATCCAGGGCTGGTCGCGCTTCCAGCCGCGCGACCGGATCTTGCTGGCCGTGCTCATGATCACGTCCGGCGCGCTGCCGCGCAGGTCGACCAGGCCATCCCCGTCGCCGTCGACGCCGTGGCCGAGATAGTCGGAAGGCAACATCTGCGTCTGGCCGATCTCGCCGGCCCAGGCACCGGTCACGTCGGCCGGCACCACACCGCGATCGATCAAGATCAGCAGCGGCACGATCTGCGGCCGGAACAACTGCGGGCGGCGGCAGTCATACGAGAGGCTCACCAGCGCATTCAGTGTGTGAAAAGCGCCTTGCACGGCGCCAAAATCGGTTTCCAGGGCCCAGAAGGCGGCAATGACCGGCGCCTGGACGCCGTATTCGCGATCCGCGCGGGCAAAGACCTCGGCATGTTTTTGCAGATTGGCCGCACCCTGCTTCAGCCGATGCGACGAGATCATGCGGTTCGAGAATTCGATGAAGGTCTGGGTGAAGACGCCCTGGGCGCGGTCGCGTGCCAACGCCTTCTCATCGAGGGTGGCGTTTTCCAGCGCGTCAAGGCCGGCAGCGCCGACGCCGGCTGCCCTGGCCTCCGCCGCCACGCCCTGCTTCCATGCCTCGAAATCGCCGCCGCATTGCTGTGCCGCGGCCGGCACGGCGCTCAGGAGCAGCGCCGCGAGAAGTCCAAAGCGCAATCGCATCGCCATCCTTCCGAAAAGATTACCAGCGGTTGCAGGCATTTGTTATTGGCTGTGTCGAAAAGCAGGCGGCAGGCCCGGTGTCAACGGGTGTTCTGCCGCAACCACTTCTTCCACGCGGCTTCGGAGCCGTTGAAGACGTTGATGTCGGCGTTTCCGGCCATGCCCGGCACGACGCCCGTTCCGGTATACTGCCAGAAGGTGAAGGGATGGCTGCCGTATTTCTGGCGCGGATGCCCGGCGACGGAGCGCAGCCAATAGGGGTAGCCGCGGAAACCCGACAAACCATTATCTTCGAAGAAGTCGACCGACGTGTAGATGATCGGCTTCTTGCCGTAGTGTTTTTCGACGATTTCGAGGAACGTGCTCATCTCGCTGCGTACCGTGGCAGGATCGGGCCGCAGCTTGCAGGTCGGCGATTTCGGGTTCCATTCCATGTCGAGAACTGGCGGCATCGCCGAGCTGTCTTTGGGCACGTTCTGGATAAACCAGCGCGCCTGGGTCGCGGCCGGCGTGCAAAAGTAGAAGAAGTGATAGGCGGAGCGGGGGATGCCCGAGGCCTTGGTGCGGCTCCAATGCTCGTTGAAAGCTTCATCGAACCGGTCTCCGCCCTCGGTTGCCTTGATGAAGGCGAAGGAGATGCCGCCGGCCCTGGCCGCCGGCCAGTCGATCGAGGTCTGGTATTTGGAGACGTCGGTGCCGTGGACGGCATAGCTCCACGGTGCGCCGCTGTCCCATTCATGCGGGTCGGAATCGGCAAAACGCGGCGCGCGTACCGCAACCGTCGGGGCACTGGACGACGATGGCGTCAGATCCTCGACCGTCGAGCAGGCACCAAGCAGCATCAGCGTGATGAGGACCGCGAAACGGCGCATCGCTACTTCCCGAGCCGGTTTCAGCCGGCCGCTGATGGGTCTTTCCGCGGGTGGCCCCTCGACCGGGCGCAGCGTGTCTGAAACCGACTTACGCGACGCGCCTGGATCTTCGTTTCATGCATTTCCCAAACCCTTGCGCAGTTTTGGGACGCATGCATTCAAGCCCCGCCGGACGGTCACCCCACAGGATCGCCCGGTCTGTCCAAGCGCGTCGCTTCGACGCGCTTGGCTCTTTTGTCTGTGCATGTCGTGGTCCCAAAACCGCTGCGCGCTTTTGGGCGACATGCACCTGTGATCGCCGATCATGGTTGATATTCGGTTGACGGCGCTCGACAGGAGCCGCGATTTTGCCGAAACAATGGCGGCAAATCGATGACATAGATCGAGCGCGCCGGGGGAACTCAAAATGCAGATCCTTTTGAAGTTCATCAAATGGCTGCTCGGCCTGGCTATGCTGGCCGCCGCGATACTCGCCGGCTGGCTGTATTTCGCGCCGCCGGAACTGATCCGCGTCGGTTCCGGCTATGCGGCCAAGATCGTCTGCTCGAACGTCTTCATCGCCGGGCGCGACGCCAACGACGTGCTCGCCGTCGATGTGCAGGCGCCGGGTCATCCGCTGCTGAAGCTGATGAGGGTGTCGGTGGACAAGGAGAAGGGAACGGTTTCGGCGGGCCTGTTCGGCGCGCTCGGCAAAAGTGTCGCGGTCGCTCGCGAGGGGCTCGGCTGCGCCTCGGTTCCCGACGGGGATATTGCCGCCGCCAAGGCTATCGCCGGCGCTCCACCGACGCCGGCGCCGCTGCCCGATGCGATGTGGCCGGAAGGCGACGATGTCGGTGCCTCCCAGGATCTCGAGGTCGTGAAGGTCCTCGACGATCCAGCAATGACCGGCGCCGGGATGCGGGCGGTGGTGGTGGTCAAGAGCGGCCGCATCGTCGCTGAGCGCTATGGCGACGGCTTTTCCGAGAAGACGCCACTATTGGGCTGGTCGATGACCAAGACGGTGAATGCGGCGATCGTCGGCACGCTGGTGAAGGGCGGCAAGCTGGCGATGACCAACCAGGGCCTGTTCGGTCCCTGGAAGGGAGATGGCCGCGCCATGATCAGCCTCGCCGACATGATGGCGATGTCGAGCGGGCTGGAATTCAACGAGGATTATGGCGACGTCGCCGATGTGACGCGTATGCTCTATCTCGAACCGGACATGGCGGGCTTTGCCGGATCCAAGCCGCTGACCGGCGAGGTCGGCAGGGTGTTTTCCTATTCGAGCGGCACGGCGGTGATGCTGTCCCGATTGTGGCAGGACGCGATCGGCGACAAGGACAAGGCGCTGGCCTGGCCGAGGGCCGCGCTGTTCGATCCGCTCGGCATGCACAGCGCGGTGCTTGAAGCCGACGAGCACGGCACCTTCGTCGGCTCGTCCTATCTCTATGCCACGGCACGCGATTGGGCGCGCTTCGGCCAGTTCCTGCTGCAGGGCGGCGTCTGGAACGGCAAAGAGATACTGCCCGCCGGCTTCGTCGACTGGATGCGGGAACCGGCAACTGCCTCGAAGGTCTACGGCAAGGGGCAATTATGGATCGAAGGACCGGGCGACGAAGAAAACCCCGGCGCCGGCATTGCCGCCGGCCTGCCCAAGGACACCTATTGGATGGAGGGGCATGACGGGCAAACGGTCGCCATCGTCCCCTCGGAGCAGTTGGTTGTGGTGCGGCTCGGCCTGACGCCGGCCAGGCTCGGCTACCGGCCGCAGGCAATGGTGGCGGCGCTGGTCAAGGCGCTGCATTAGGCTGTATCGATATTCAGGTCAGGCCAAGTCGAAAACGGCGGTTTCCTGCGCTTGCGGCCTTCGCCGGCCAAAGCACTCATGAGCGGTCGTGGCAGTTAAGGCTACGGCCGGCGTAGGCCGGTGCTCACGTACCCAAAAGGACGCTCCGCTCCGGTTCTCGGAACCCCCGTTTTCGACTTGGCCTGACCTGAATCTCAACACATCCTGGCTATCGACCTGGGCCGATCACGGCGAGCCACGCATAGCCGCGACAAAGCGTTTGGAAACGGAAGCTTGCGCCGGTTCTTCCAGATTCCGAATCCAGAACCGCGCGCAACGATTCACGCGGCTCGACGTGGAATTTTTTCAGCCAGCCGCGCAACAGCGTGCGGAACCAGCTGGGCAAGGTTTCCTGCTGGCCAAAATCGACGACGTGCAGCGAGCCACCCGGTGACAGGGCAGCAAGTGCCGCAGACACCGTCTTCTCCCAGCCGGGAATCATCGACAGCGAATACGAGATAAAGACGCGGTCGAAACTTTTGACGCCGAACAGCGCCTTTGCGTCGAAATCAGTGGCGTCGCCGCGCGCCAGGGTGACGCGGCCGGAGAGGCCTTCGCGCGCGAGGGCGGCGGTGGCCGTCTCCAGCATCTCGGCCGAAATATCGAGGCCGAAGAAGCGCGCGCCGGGATAGCGGCGGGCAGCGAGGACAATGTTGCGGCCGGTGCCGCAGCCAAGCTCGAGCACCGTGCTGCCGGCCGGCACATCCAGTCCGGCGATAAGCCGGTCGCGGCCAAGCAGATAATATTTGCGGGTCAGGTCGTAGATATGACGCTGCCAGCGGTAGACACCGTCCATCAGTTCGGCATGGCTGGCCGGCAATTCGGTCGTGCTCATGCGGACCGCTTCACATAGAGATGGAAGCCGCCATAGATGGCCGAGCGATCGCAGGCCGAAAACTCGCGCGAGGCGTCGTTCTCGTAGCGCCACTGGTCGAGCAGCGAATTCGAGACGCGGCCGGGCAGCAGGCTGGGTTCCGCTGCGGTGCGGAAGATGACGCGGGCGCCTGTCGAGGCGGTTCGGGTGATCTCGGCCCACAACCCGTTGAGCTGGCCGTCGGTCATCCAGTCCTGTGCATCGAGCAGCACGAAGCGGTCGACCGAGCCGGCATCCTTGCCGGCAAGGAACTCGATCAGATTGGCGTGGTGGATGGCAACGCGATCGACATTGTTGCGGATCGTCTTGTAGTTGCGCTTTTCGAGGTAGGTGGGCAGGGCGGCTTCGCCCGGATTAGGGTAGCGGCGGGCGAAAGCCTGCCAGGCGAAATAATTGGTCTTCAGCGGAAAATCGCAGGCGAGCTTTTCCAGTCGTGCCTTCAGCACGCTGGCCATGGTGCCGTCACCCGAGGTGATCAGCGAATCGTACTGGGCCGGCGGAATGCCGAGGCCGAACAGCGAGGCTTTTCGCGAGGTCGCCCATTTCAGCAGCGGTTTTTCGAAGACCGGCGCCAGCTCTTCGTCGAAGAAGCGGCGCTGATCGGCGATGCTCTTGGCGTCCATGATGCCGGCCGGGTCGACGCCGAAGAATTTTGCGGTGCGGTGGCCCATGGCGATGAACAGGCCAAGCAGGCCGGTCTGGTAGAAATTGCGGTCGAAGACAGCGATGCGGCGACGACCGCGCCAGTTGCGGCGCTCCCAATAATGGCGGCTGACGGGGTCGAGATGCGGTGCGATGAAGCGATCATAGGCCTGCGAATTGTGCCCGGTCCCAGCCGCACCGAAGAAACGGAACAGGTCGCCCTGCGACGGCAGGTGACGCACCGCTGCGAGCTTCATGCGGTTCAGCGCAATATGCGCGGCGTTGAGGTCGACGGCATCGATCCTTTCTGGCGACCGGGTGAGATAGGAGAGGATGTTACAGCCGCCGGAGGCAATGGTGACGATGCGGTGGCCCTTGCCGAGTTGCATCGCGTCCATGTCGATTTCGGGGTCTTCCCAGATCTGCGGGTAGACAAGGCCGGAGAACAGGAAGGCGAACAAGCGCTCGGAGATGCCAGCTTTCGACAGCGGGCGGTTCTGGTAGACGGCCTTGCCGACCTCCTTGCCGCGGCGAAAAACCAGTTCCCCAGAAATGTCCGTCATGGCAACGCGATTCCCCGTTTGCTTTGCCGCAAGCGGGTAACGCAGGTGGATGACAGGCCGGTGACAACCTGTTGAAGCGAGTTCAGGCCTCGCCAAATCCGCCTGCGGTGGGTGTCGTCACAATGACTGCCTCGCCGGCGTCGAGCACTGTTTGATCGCAGGCTTTCAGCGTCTCGATCGCGCCGGTCTTGCGGCGGACCTTGGTCGAACCGGTCTCGCCATCACCGCCGCCGTCCAGCCCCCGCGGCGGGTGGCTGCGATGCGAGGACAGGATCGCGCATTCCATCTTTTCGAGGAAGCGGATGATGCGCTTGGTGCCGTCGCCGGCATTCCATTTGCCTTTGCCGCCGGAGCCTTCGCGGATATGGAAATCCTCGAGCAATACCGGGAAACGCAGTTCCAGCACTTCCGGATCGGTCAGGCGCGAATTGGTCATATGGGTGTGGACGCCGGAGGTGCCGGCAAAGCCGCGTCCGTCGTTCATCCGGCCGGCCGGCGAGCCCGAGCAGATCGTCTCGTAATACTGGTACTGCTTGTTGCCGAAGGTGAGATTGTTCATCGTGCCTTGCGCATTGGCCATCGCCTTCATGGCGCCGAACAGCGCGTTGGTGACATGTTGCGAGGTCTCGACATTACCGGCCACGACTGCCGCGGGATAGGTGGGCCTAAGCATCGAGCCGTCGGGAATGATGATGTTGATCGGCCGCAGACATCCGGCATTCATCGGGATGTTGTCTTCGACCATGACGCGGAAGGCATAAAGCACCGCGGCTCGGGCGACCGGCTCTGGCGCATTGAAATTGTTCTTCATGACCGGCGACGTGCCGGTGAAGTCGACGGTGGCTTCGCGCTTCCGCCGGTCGATAGTGATCTTCACTGTGATCTTTTGCCCGGTGTCGGTCGGATATTCGTATTCGGAACTGTCGGGCAGCCGCTCCAGCACGCGGCGCACGCTTTCGGCGGCATTGTCCTGAACATGGCCCATGTAGGCTTCGACCACATCGAGGCCGAAATGCGCGACCATCTTGCGCAGCTCGGCGACGCCCTTTTCGTTCGCGGCGATCTGCGCCTTGAGGTCGGCGATGTTCTGGTGCGGATTGCGCGCCGGGTAGGGGTGGTCGGTGAGCAGCGTCTCCAGGTCCTTCTCGCGGAACCGGCCGCGATCGACGATGCGGAAATTGTCAAACAGCACGCCTTCCTCGTCGGCGGTGGTGGCAAGCGGCGTCATCGACCCGGGCGCGGTGCCCCCGATGTCGGCGTGGTGGCCACGCGAGGCGACGTAGAAGAGGATGAGGGGTTCCTCCCCCTTTGAGGGGGAGGTGCCGCCGAAGGCGGCGGAGGAGGTCGCCGCGGCAGTGCTCGACACTCTTGTGGTGCCTCCTGAGATGACCCCACCGGGCCGCTCCGCGGCCATCCTCCCCTCAAGCGGGAGGGAAAAAACAGGCGTCACCACGGTGATATCAGGCAGATGCGTGCCGCCATTGTAAGGCGCGTTCAGCGCAAAGACGTCGCCGGGGTGAATGTCGCCGGCATTGAGCCGGATGATGGTCTCCACCGAGCGATCCATGGAACCGAGATGCACCGGCATGTGCGGTGCATTGGCGACCAGCGCGCCGTTCCGGTCGAAGACGGCGCAGGAGAAATCAAGCCGCTCCTTGATGTTGACGGAATAGGCAGTGTTTTGCAGCGTTACGCCCATCTGTTCGGCGATCGACATGAACAGGTTGTTGAAGACCTCCAGCATCACTGGATCGGCTTCGGTGCCGAGTGCGGCGTGCCGGCGCTTCTTCTCGACGCGCCGCATCAATACGTGGTCCTTGGCGGTGATCTCGGCCTGCCAGCCCGGCTCGACGACAATGGTCTGGTTCGGCTCGATGATCAAAGCAGGGCCGGCGATCTTGTTACCAGGCTTCAGCGTTTCGCGAGGGAAGATGCCAGCGTCGCGCCAGACGCCGTCGACAAAGATTTTCCGGTTCCCGGAAGGACTTGCGGCCATATCTGCAACAACTGAATCGCTTTCATCGCGGCCGGTGCCGCCGGTATCGGTACCTTCGACGCCGATCGATTCGACGATCATCGGCTTGTCGTCGTAGACAAAGCCGAACTGCGCCTTGTGCGCCGATTCGAAGTCCGTCTTGGCTTGCGCGATCGAGCCGTGACCAAAGTTCACAGGCAGCGCGGTATCGGTGCCGTCATAGCGGACCTGCAGCACCGGCTTCGAGGCGACCGCGTCTTCGGCGATGCCTTGTGCGGCGAGTTCGTCGATGACGGCTTTGCGCAGCGTTGCGATGAGTTCATCGATCGCCGCCCCGGAGTCCTCCACCAGCGGCTTCAGCAGCGCCTGCTGGCGTGACGCAAATACAGAGGACAGGCCGATGCCGTATGCCGATAGCAGGCCGGAGAACGGATGGATCAGCACCGCCTCCATGCCCAGCGCATCGGCAACCAGGCAAGCGTGCTGGCCGCCGGCGCCGCCGAAACAGTTCAGGAGGTATTCGGTGACGTCGTAGCCGCGCTGCACGGAAATCTTCTTGATGGCGTTGGCCATGTTTTCGACGGCGACGGTGACGAACCCCTCCGCGACGGCTTCCGGCGAGCGGCCGTCGCCGATCTCGGCGGCAAGCGCGGTGAATTTTTCGCGAACCGTCTGCACGTCGAGCGGTTCGTCCTGCCCTGGTCCAAAAATAGCCGGGAAGAACTCGGGCTGCAGCTTGCCCAGCATGACATTGGCGTCAGTGACGGCCAACGGGCCCCCGCGCCTATAGGCGGCCGGGCCGGGGTTGGCGCCGGCCGAATCCGGCCCGGCGCGAAAGCGGCCGGCCTCGTAATGCAGGATCGAGCCGCCGCCGGCGGCGACGGTGTGGATGCGCATCATCGGCGCACGGATGCGCACGCCGGCGACCTCGGTGTCGAAGGCGCGCTCGTAGTCGCCATCATAGTGGGCGACATCGGTGGAGGTGCCGCCCATGTCGAAGCCGATGACCTTGCCGAAACCGGCGAGTTTTGCCGTCTCGACCATGCCGACGACGCCGCCGGCCGGGCCGGATAACAGCGCGTCCTTGCCTTGGAACATGTCGGCGGCGGTGAGGCCGCCCGACGACATCATGAACATGAGGCGAGGGCTTTCCCTCCCCCCCGAGGGGAGGGTGGCGGCGAAGCCGCCGGGTGGGGTCGTTGCGGCAGTGCTCAACGTTCTGGCGGTGCCTTCTGAGATGACCCCCTCTGGCCGCTGCGCGGCCATCTCCCCCTCGAGGGGGGAGAGGACGCCGAGCTCCTTCGCCACCTTCTGCACATATCTTGACAGAATGGGCGACAGGTAGGCGTCGACCACCGTGGTGTCGCCGCGGCCGACCAGCTTGATCAGCGGCGAGACCTCGTGGCTGACCGAGACCTGGGAGAATCCGAGCTTTCGACAGACTTTGGCGACGGCCTTTTCGTGCTCGGGGTGTTTCCAGGCATGCATGAAGACGATCGCGACCGCATCGATGCCGTCCGCCTTGGCTTGCTCAATAGCCGGGCGTACGGAAGCAATGTCGAGCAGGCGCTCGATACTGCCGTCGGCGCGAACCCGTTCGTCGATTTCGACGACACGCTCATAGAGCTGTTCGGGAAGGATGATCTGCTTGGCAAAGATATCGGGCCTGGCCTGATAGGCGATCCTCAGCGCATCGCGGAAGCCTTTGGTGATGAGCAGCAGCACGCGGTCGCCTTTGCGCTCGAGAAGCGCATTGGTGGCGACCGTGGTGCCCATCTTGACATCGCCGATCAGCGCGGAGGGGATCGGGGCGCCGGGCTGGACGCCGAGCAGTTCGCGAATGCCCTGGATGGCTGCATCGGCATAGGCTTCGGGATTTTCCGAAAGGAGTTTCCTTGGATGCAGCCCGCCTTGCGGGTCCCGGCCGATGACGTCGGTGAAGGTACCGCCGCGGTCGATCCAGAAATCCCATTTTGCGGTCATGGCAGCGCCTCCGGGCATTTTCATTTAGGCATCCTGTTAGTGCTCAACGCTTTGTACTGCCAAGCGCTTGATGTTACACGCGGAAACGCAACGTTACGAAACTCATCATGCGCTGATGCATTGTGCCCTCGATCGTCGCCGGCAACGGTGGCGTGATTAGAGGAGAGATAATCATGAAGAAACTCATTCTTGCGTCGGTCTCGGCGCTTGCCTTGCTTGGCGTTGCGGCCTGCAGCGACAGCGGCACCGACAACACCACGACGCAGAGCACCAACCCGCCGGCATCCGACCAGACGATGAAGCCGGCTGCTCCTGACGCCAACAAGCCTGCCGAGCCGGCTCCGGCTCCGGCACCTGCGCCGGCTGCCCCGGCGCAGTAGTCAACGTGACAACCAAGAAAGGCCGGCCTCACACGCCGGCCTTTCTGCTGCTTACGATACCCGCGCATTGTGGCCGAGTGCGACGACGCGGGTTTGCGTGCAGCGGTTTCCGTCTGCCGATTTCCATGGGCAAGCACTAGCGCTAGCCGTCTCAGGCATTCCGCCAAATCGATTGGGCCAGCCCTGCGGCACTGTCTTGGCTTGATAGCGATGGGTGGTTGGTCCTATGAAGCCCCCATGTCGATTTGGGACCGCCTCGGCGACTTCGTCACACGCGTTTCATCTTCAGCGTCGTCAGGCGTCGCCGAAGTGGTCGAAGCCGTGCGTACGGTTTTCTCCGGCGATGCCGATTTGCGCCGGCGTGTCGCCTTCTCGGTGGCGATGATCGCGCTTTCGGCCAAGATGGCCAAGGCCGACGGCATCGTCACGCAAGACGAGGTGCGCGCCTTCCAGGAAATATTCGAGGTGCCGAAGGAACAGAGGCGCAATGTGGCGCGGCTCTACGATTTGGCCAAACGCGACATTGCCGGTTTCGAAACCTATGCCGAGCGGATGGCGCAGCTTTGCGGTTCGGGCCATACCAACTGCCTGATGCTGGAGGATATACTCGACGGGCTGTTCCACATCGCCAAGGCCGACGGGCTGGTGCATGAGCGCGAGGGCCAATTCCTGCACCGGATCGCCGAGATCTTCCGCATCGATGAGGCGCATTACCAGAGCATCCTGGCGCGGCATGTCAATCTGGGTGCCGCCGACCCCTATGTCGTGCTCGGCATCGAGCGTGGGAAGCCGTTCGAGGAGGTCCGCAGGCGCTACCGCAAGCTGGTTTCCGACAATCATCCGGACCGGCTGATCGCACGCGGCCTGCCGCAGGAATTCATCAAGATCGCGACGACCAGGCTGGCGGCGATCAACGCGGCCTATGAAATGATCGAGCGAGGCCTGCGGCACGCATGAGCGGCTTTCCGCCCGACGAGCCGAGCGCCGAGGTCAGGGTATCGCCGAATTTCGGACCAAGACGCGGGATGCCCGGACCCGATATGATCGTGCTGCACTACACCGGCATGGCAACCGGGGCCGCTGCCGAGGCATGGCTGTGCGATCCGGCCAGCGAGGTGTCGTCGCACTATCTGGTCCATGAGGACGGCCGCATTGTTCAGATGGTGAGGGAAAGCGACCGCGCCTGGCATGCCGGCAAGAGCTCGTGGTTCGGACAGAGCGACATCAACTCCTGCTCGATCGGCATCGAGATCGTCAATCCGGGGCATACGCTCGGCTATCGCAACTTTCCAAAACCGCAGATCGACGCGGTGATCGGCCTGTGTGCCGGCATCGTCGAGCGCCATTCCATTCCGGCCCAGCGGGTGCTCGCCCATTCCGACGTGGCACCCGGGCGCAAGGTCGATCCGGGCGAGAAATTTCCATGGAAGACCTTGTTTGCCGCCGGCATCGGCCATGTTGTGCCGGCAGCACCGATCCGGCGCGGCGCCGTGCTGAGGCCAGGCGATACCGGCGCCGATATTGAGGCACTGCAGTCGATGCTGGCGCTTTATGGTTATGGCGTCGAGATCACCGGCGCTTTCGACCGGCAGACCGAAATCGTGGTCGAGGCATTTCAACGGCATTTCCGGCAGCGCCTGGTCGACGGCGTGGCTGACGGATCGACGATCCGCACGCTGGAAAGGCTGCTCGCTTCCGTAAGGATAGCCTCTCTCAAATAACCTTTTGCCAGATTAAAAGTTACAATCTGTTACTCAAAGTGACTTGCGTCGCCTTGTTTGGCGCCAATTCCATTGTCAAAGGCGATCCGTACAGATTGTCGGACGTCTATCCCCCCAGATGTTCCGATGTTGATTGAGGGTATCTGCGCGAAGTTCTTTGTGCGGATCAAACAGAACAGGATCACATGCAGAAATTGACCGTTTTAACGGCAGCCATTGCTGCCGGCGTAATGACTTTTGCCTTCAGTGCGGCAAACAGCGCACCGCTGAGCCAGCGGGCCGATCAGGGCTTCAGTGCCGCAGCCGGCAAAACCGCCATGCCGAAGGGTGGTGCAAAAGTAGAGAAGACCGCCACCGCGAAAGTGGAAAAAGCGGCCGCGGTAAGGACGAAAAAGCCAGTCTCCGCGAAAGGGCCAACCGCTGCGAGAAAGACAATCGCCAAACAGCATTTGAAGCGTAACCGCAAACGCATCGACCGCATGGCAACGGCGTCAGTCGCTCCGAAGAGCAGGCCAGCGCCCCAGGCGGCGGTTGTCGACGGCGGCGGACAGTATTCGGCGATCATTGCGCGTTATGCCGCCAGCTATGGCGTGCCGGTGTCGCTCGCCAATGCCGTCATCAAGATCGAAAGCAACTACCAGCCGAACCAGGTCGGCAGCGCCGGCGAGATCGGCCTGATGCAGATCAAGCCGGCGACGGCAAGAATGATGGGCTATAGCGGTCCGGTTCAGGGTCTCTACGATCCCGATACCAACATCAAATACGGCATGAAGTACCTAGCCATGGCGCGGGATCTCGGCGGCGGCACGACCTGCGGCACGATCCTGAAATACAATGCCGGCCACGCCGCCACACGGATGAACCCGGTGTCCGCAGCCTATTGCGGCAAGGTCAAGGTGCAGCTGGCAGCGCTTGGAGCGCCCGCCTGACAAGGGATAACTTGCTTTTTCGTTTGCGTTTTCGGGCCCGAACCCCTTTATACGCCTTGCCAGCTGGCCGGGCGGCCGCACCCGCGAAGCCGAAAGGCTGCGGGTGAGGAAAGTCCGGGCTCCATGGAGACACGGTGCCGGTTAATGGCCGGCGGGGGCGACCCCAGGGAAAGTGCCACAGAAAGCAAACCGCCACGATCCAATCGTGGCAAGGGTGAAAGGGTGGGGTAAGAGCCCACCGCGCGACTGGCAACAGGAGCGGCACGGTAAACCCCACCGGGAGCAAGACCGAATAGGGACGGTGCGAGGGGAAACCCTCGGGGGCTGTTTCCGGCTCACCGTCCGGGTAGGTTGCGTGAGGCGCATGGCAACATGCGCCCAAGATGAATGGCCGCCGCGTTCTCGCACCGCAAGGGGCGAGGGCCATACAGAACCCGGCTTACAGGCCAGCTGGCAGTTTTCTACCCATGTCGCGCAAGACAGCGAGGCTGCGGCCGATCGGTTGCTCGATCAAATCGAAGCCCGCTGGCAGCAAGTGGCCACTTATCCCTTCTCAGGTGAGCCGCGCGAAGACATCGCAACCGGAATCCGTCACCTGATCGTCGGCGAATACCTCACCTTGTATCATGTCCGCGAAGAGGCGATCGAAAATCATTCGCGTGCTGCACGGCCGGCGCAAGATCGACGCCGGCTCAGCCACCGATTGCGTCCAGCGACGCCTCGATCGCCTGCCAAAGCTCTTCCACCGGCTCGCAGCCGACCGACAGGCGAACGAAGCCGGGCGGTACGGCATCTCCCCTTCTTGATCGCCGTTCGGCCGAGGTGTGTACGCCGCCGAACGATGTCGCTGCCTGCATCAACGCGCAGTTGTTGATGAAATCCTCGGCCTTGTCCTCCGAGGCGAGCACGAACGAGATGAGAAAGCCGAAGCGCTCCATCTGCGCGCGGGCAAGATTGTGCGATGGGTCGCTCTCCAGTCCCGGAAAGCGCAAGCCGCTGATCGCGCGATGGGTCTTCAGCCGTCGCGCTATCATTTCGGCGGAAGTGCACATGCGGTCGAAGCGCACGTCCAGCGTTTCGAGACCGCGATGCACCAGCCATGCCTCGAACGGCCCGGGGATGGCGCCCGACGTCTCGCGCCAGTCGGTCACCCTCGAGATAATGTCCGCGTCGCGGCTGGCAACATGGCCGAACAGCACATCGGAATGGCCGTTTGGCGCCTTGGTGTCGGCAGCAATGACGATATCGGCGCCGAGATCGAGCGGGCGCTGGCCGAAAGGTGTCATCGTCGTGTTGTCGACCACAAGCACCGCACCCGCTCTATGCACGGCTTCGGCGACGGCTGCGATGTCACATATTTCCAGTCCTGGGTTGGCGGGTGTTTCGACGAAGGCAAGCCGATAACCGTCGAAGCCGCCGTCGAGGAAGCTCGACGTCGGCCGGACATCGTAGGCAACGCCGAAGGATTTCAGAAAACGGTCTGCCAGCGCTCGCGTCGTATGATAACCGTCGGACGGCAGCAGGATACGGTCGCCGGCTTTGAGCAGGCCGAAAAATATCGCCGAGATGGCAGCCATTCCCG
This sequence comes from Mesorhizobium sp. M0048, assembly GCF_040323405.1. Taxonomy (NCBI): domain Bacteria; kingdom Pseudomonadati; phylum Pseudomonadota; class Alphaproteobacteria; order Hyphomicrobiales; family Phyllobacteriaceae; genus Mesorhizobium; species Mesorhizobium sp. M0048. The sequence continues at coordinate 182,813 of NZ_JAMYUV010000003.1, forward strand.
AGGGAAAGGCAACGCATGGGGCGTCTTCCAAATGCGCCAGCATGTGCTCGACCGCATCCCACGTCGGATTGCTGAAGCGGCCATATTGATCGAAGCCGGTGGCGTCGCCGGGCGCATGAAAGATGGCGGCCATGGTCAGGGGCAAGGGGATCGGGTCGCCCTTGGCCAGCCCGCCGCGGCGCAGATGAGGAAGTGCTGCGGCGCGTGACTTGGCTGTTTCGGACATGATTTCAAACCTCGTTACTGACCGGAAAAGGAGATGCCGAGGCTATGCGCGGCAGCGATCCGCAGCAAGTCGGCTCCGGTTGGGCCACACGGCTCTAAACGCTTCGTTAGGCTTAATAGAGGATAAAGACGGGAGTGCCGTCAAAGCTGCTCTCCCCAGTTGTGGCAGGCGCGTTTTGAAGACTGTTCCCGTTGACGCCCATAGCACCCCATGATATCCCATTCCGATACTCAAGCCTTCGTTCCGTGTCAGGGTGAAGCGTACGCCAATCGGGCAGCCGCGGCGGCTGCGCGTTTGCCTGCGTTCGCCCGTCATAACGAAGTGGGTTTTGGACGCCGACCGGGCTGGGGCGGCGCGGACAGGAAGATGCAGAGGGGTGCGGCGGCGCAAGCGGCCGTAACGCGCAATGGACCGGTTTCTGTCGAACGCGGTGAACAGGATCGATGCGAAGGGACGGGTGTCCGTGCCGGCGCATTTCCGTGCCGTTGTGCAGAAACGCGGCTATTCGGAACTTTATGCGCTACGCTGCCTGGATCGCCCGGCGATGGATGTCGGTGGGCTCGACCTGCTCGATCGCTACGAGCAGCGCATCGCCCAGGAAGACCCGTTCCTGCAGACGGCGGACGACATGTCGTTCTTCTGCCACGGCGATGGAACGTTTCTGAAGCTCGACCAGGACGGCCGTATCACGATGAGCGATTTCATTCGCGAGCATACCGGCATTTCAGCGGAAGTGGCCTTCGTTGGCCGCGGCAATTTCTTTCAGATCTGGGAGCCCGGACGGCTCAGCGCCTATGGGACGGAAGCACGCGCCCGGCTTTTGCAGCTTCGGCAGGGGACGAAGCCCGGGGAGCGGCCGGAATGATGGCGGGCGACGGCGATGAAGTTCATGCCGCTGGCGGACCAGCCCGCCACATTCCGGTCCTCCTTGCCGAAGTTCTGGAGGCGCTGGCCCCGACAAAAGGCGAGGTGATCGTCGACGGCACGTTCGGTGCCGGCGGCTACACCAAGGCCATTCTGGCAAGCGGAGCCTCGGTCGTCGCAATCGACCGCGATCCGGATGCGATCGCGGCGGGGCGGGCCCTTGAACAGCAGTCCGGCGGCAAGCTCAGGCTTGTCCAGGCACCGTTCTCGACGCTCGACGAACAGGTTGAAAGTGCCGATGGCGTCGTGCTCGACATCGGCATCTCCTCCATGCAGATCGACCAGCCGGAGCGCGGCTTTTCGTTCCAGGCCGATGGACCGCTCGACATGCGCATGGCGCAGGCGGGCCTGAGCGCCGCCGACGTCGTCAACACCTTCAAGGTGGGCGATCTTGCCCGCATCTTCGGTTTTCTTGGCGAGGAACGCCATGCCGGGCGCATCGCCCGCATGATTGAAAGCCGTCGTGAAAAACGCCCCTTCGAGCGCACGCTCGACCTTGCCGATGCCATCGAGACGCATATCGGTCGCGCGCCAAAAGACAAGATCCATCCGGCCACCCGCGTTTTCCAGGCGCTGCGCATCTTCGTCAATGACGAGCTCGGCGAACTGGCCAAGGCACTGTTTGCCGCCGAGCGCGCGCTGAAACCGGGCGGGCGGCTTGCCGTGGTGACCTTCCATTCCCTGGAGGACCGCATTGTCAAGCGCTTCATCGCCGACAGAGCCGATTCAGCGACCGGATCGCGGCATCTGCCCGAGGCCCAGGCGCGCACCGCCACCTTCAGCAAGAAGGGCGGCGGCGTGACGCCTGGCGATGCCGAGATATCGGCAAATCCGCGGGCGCGTTCGGCAAGGCTGCGCGCTGCGATCCGTACAGAGGCGCCGGCGCGTGCCGGCGATTTTTCGATTTTCGGCCTGCCAAAACTGCCTGGCCCAAAGCTTCCCGGCGCCGATCGACCGGGAGAGAGGTGAGCACGTGTTTCGTACCAGCGACATAGTCCTGATCGCCGTCATGGTTTCGGCGGCTGCCCTGACCTACAAGACCAAGCGCGAGGCCGAGGAGCAACTGGCGGCAGTGCACAAGATCCAGGCGCAGATCCGTTATGAAGAGGACACGATCGACCTGCTCAAGGCGGACTGGAGCCTGCTTACCCAGCCGTCGCGCCTGCAAAAGCTCACCGAAATCTACAAATCGCAACTCGGACTCGAGCCGGTCAATGCGCGGCAGATCGTCGGGCTGGACGATCTGCCGGCGAAACCCGTCAACATCGAGGACCTTTCATCGCAGCGGCTGGGCGGCATGGCCGATGTCGGCGGAAAGGATCCCGTGGTGACCGGAGGCATCATCCAATGACCAGCGGATTTCCAATCGCCGCCAGATTTCCAAAGGTTGGGAAGCTGCTGAAGCGCGGTTCGAAGCCCGGTGGGGGCGGATCGATCGTCGTCGAAGGAGCCCGCAAGGCGACCGGTGGCAAGGGCAGGACCCGCATCGTCATGACGATGGCGGTGTTCTTCGGCATCTATTCGACCATTGCCGGGCGGTTGGTCTATCTGGGTTTCCAGAATCCCGACCTGTCGGGCGGCCCGCAGAGCCGGGTGACGGCATCGCGACCCGACATCGTCGACCGTAACGGCGAAGTGCTGGCGACCGACATCAAGACGGCGTCGCTGTTTGCTGAGCCGCGCCGCATCGTCGATGCCGACGAGGCGATCGAAAAACTGTCGACGGTGCTTCCCGAGATCGACTACGAGCAGACATACAACAAGCTGAAGAGCGGCGCCGGCTTCGTCTGGCTGCAGCGGCAACTGACGCCGAAGCAGCAGGCCGACATCATGCAGCTCGGCATCCCCGGCTTCGGCTTCCGCACCGAAAAGCGCCGGTTCTATCCGGCCGGCGAAACCTCGTCCTACATTGTCGGCCTCACCAACATCGACAATCAGGGCATCTCCGGCATGGAGAAATACATAGACGAACAAGGCTTGAGCGACCTTCAGGCGTCGGGCCTGGCGGTGGCCAAGGATTTGAAACCGGTGCAGCTCTCGATCGACCTGCGCGTCCAGCATATCGTGCGCGACGAGGTCGCCACCGGCATGGAAAAGTACCACGCGATCGCGGCGGGTGCCGTCGTGCTCAACGTCAAGACGGGCGAGGTGCTGGCGATGGCCTCCGTTCCGGATTTCGATCCGAACAACCCCTATAATGCGCAGGACAAGGACCGGCTCAACCGAATGTCCGCAGGCCTCTACGAAATGGGGTCGACCTTCAAGAGCTTCACCACCGCCATGGCGCTCGATTCCGGCAAGATAACGCTGCAAAGCCGCTTCGACGCGTCGCGCCCGATCAGGATCGGCCATCAAACCATCCATGATTTCCATGCCAAGGGCCGGATACTGTCAGTTCCGGAAGTGTTCATCTATTCGTCCAATATCGGTTCTGCCAAGGAAGCCGAAGCGGTTGGCATCGACGGACACCGCGAATTCCTGCATCGCCTGGGAATCCTCGAGAAGATGCAGACCGAACTGCCGGAAGTCGCTCGTCCGACCGAGCCCAAGGTCTGGAAGCAGGTCAATTCGATCACCATCGCCTTCGGCCACGGCGTGTCGACGACTCCGCTACAGACAGCGGTCGGCTGCGCCGCGCTGATGAATGGTGGCTATCTGATGGACCCAACCTTCCTGCCTCGCACGCAGGAGCAGGCGATGGCGGTCGCCAAGAAAGTGGTCAGCGACAAAACGGTCGAGGGTATGCGCTATCTCTATGCACTCAATGCCGAAAAGGGATCCGGTCGCAATGCACGGGTGCCAGGATACCGGGTGGGCGGCAAGACGGGAACGGCGGAGAAGGTCGTCAACGGCCGCTACTCGAAGGAAAAGAATTTCAACGCCTTCGTTGCAGCTTTCCCGATGGACGATCCGCAATACATAGTGCTTACGATCGCCGACGAACCGAAGCCGGAAAAGCCCGGCATGGGTGCTACGGCCGCCTCGAACGCGGGCATCATGGCTGCAAACATCATCCGACGTGCGGCTTCCATGCTTGGCGTGAAGCCAGATTTCAGCCATGAAAATGGTGCAACGCTGGTTTCCTATCAGTGATTCTTCGGGCGCGCCGGCAACTGCGCGTTATTTTGTTGCGATGAACGGGGTTCGATGAAGCTGAAAAATCTAGCCGGTATCCTGCCTGTCGATGGGACAGCTCCCTTCGACATGGAGGTTACAGGGATTTCGTCGGATTCCCGCCAGGTAACAGAGGGCGTCGTCTTTTTCGCGCTCACCGGCTCCAAGGCGGATGGCGCAGCCTATGCAGCCGACGCCGCGAGCCGCGGCGCCGCAGCGATCGTGGTCGGCAAGGGCAGTGCGGTCGCCGGGCTGCCAGTGCCGGTTCTTGTCGTAGACGATCCGCGCCTTGCGCTGGCGCAGAGTGCGGCCCGTTATTTCGGCAAGCAACCACAAACCATGGTCGCGGTGACCGGAACCAGCGGCAAGACCTCGGTCGCCGCATTCACCCGGCAGATATGGGAGCAGGCGGGTTTCGCCGCCGCCTCGATCGGCACGACCGGCGTGGTGGCGCCGGGCCGCAACGAATATGGCTCGCTGACCACGCCGGATCCGGTGGCATTGCACAGGCTGCTCAAGGAGCTGGCGGAGGCCGGCGTCACCCACGCCTCGATGGAAGCGTCCAGCCATGGCCTCGACCAGCGCCGGGTCGACGGCGTCAAGCTTACGGCCGGCGGCTTCACCAATCTCGGCCGCGACCATATGGACTATCATCCGACGGTCGAGGACTATCATCGCGCCAAATTGCGTCTGTTCGACGCGCTGCTGCCGAAGGGCGCGCCGGCCGTTATCTTTGCCGACGACCCGTGGTCGGAGCCGACAATCAAGGCGGCGCATGCAGCGGGACTGAATGTGCTGACGGTCGGACGCCACGGCGATTTCCTGCGGCTGAAGCGGGTCGAGCACGAGCGCCACCGCCAGCGCGCCGAGGTTGAAGCGGACGGCGTTCTCCATGAAGTCGACTTGCCGCTGGCTGGCGACTTCCAGATTGCAAATGCGCTGGTGTCGGCCGGCCTCGCCATTTCGACTGGAACATCTGTTGCCAAAGCGTTGATGGCGCTGGAGAAATTGAAGGGCGCGCCGGGACGGCTCGACCTTGTCGGGACGGCCGCCAACGGGGCGCCCGTCTATGTCGACTACGCTCACAAGCCAGATGCACTGGAAAACGTGCTAGCTTCGGTGCGCCCCTTTACCACTGGCCGCGTCATCGTCGTATTCGGTTGCGGCGGCGACCGCGACCGGGGCAAGCGGCCGATCATGGGCGAGATCGCCACAAGGCTGGCCGATGTCGTCATCGTCACCGACGACAATCCCCGCTCGGAAGTCCCCGAGACGATCCGCGCCGCGATCCTGGCGGCTGCACCGGGGGCGATCGAGATCGGCGACCGGCGCAAGGCCATCCACCAGGCAGTCGGGATGCTTCACGCCGGCGATACGCTGATCGTGGCCGGCAAGGGCCATGAGGAAGGCCAGACCATCGGCGCCGAGACGCTGCATTTTTCCGATCATGAGGAAGTTCGCTCGGCGCTGCGGGAGCAAACGGCGTGAGCCATCTGTGGACCTCCGAGGCGCTGGTTGCCGCCATGGATGGCCGGCCGCTCGGTCCGATGCCGGAAGGCATCGCCGGCATTTCCATCGACAGCCGCAGCCTGCAGCCTGGAGACGCCTTCTTCGCCATCAAGGGCGAGGCCATGGACGGCCATGATTTCGTCACCGCCGCCATCAAGGCGGGCGCCGGCGTGCTGGTCGTCGCAGAGGGCAAGCTGCCGTCGCTGGGGCGGCTGACGGCACCGATGATCGTCGTGGAGGATGTGCTCGTCGCGCTGGAAAAGCTCGGCGTTGCGGCGCGCGCACGCTCAAAGGCGAGGGTGATTGCCGTGACCGGATCGGTGGGCAAGACCACCACCAAGGAAGCACTGCGCCACGCTCTCTCCGCGGTCGGTACCGTGCATGCATCGGTCCAGTCGTTTAACAATCACTGGGGTGTGCCGCTGACGCTGGCGCGCATGCCGCAGGATTGCGATTTTGCCGTCTTCGAGATCGGCATGAACCATCCGGACGAGATCCGGCCTCTGGTCAAGATGGTCCGGCCGCATGTCGCCATCATTACGCTGATCGCGGCCGCTCACCTCGGCTTCTTCCGCAACCTGGATGAGATCGCCAAGGCCAAGGCAGAGATTTTCGAGGGACTGGAACCCGGCGGCGCCGCCCTTCTCAACCGCGACGATGCGCGCTGGAAGCTGCTGGAGAAGATGGCGAAAGAGGCCGGCGTCGAGCATGTTTACGGATTCGGCGAGAATGCCCGGGCGACCTTCAAACTGATCAAATGCGAACTCGATGCCGACCATTCCGTGATAACCGCCAAGATTGGCGGGCACGAGATCGTCGCCAGGATCGGCGCGCCGGGCCGCCATATGGTGCAGAATGTGCTGGCGGTGCTGGGTGCAGCGCATCTGGTCGGAGCCGACGTCACCAGGGTTGCGCAGGCGCTGGCCGATCTGTCGCCCGAACGCGGACGCGGCAAACGCTATATGTTGCGCCACCCCAAGGGGCCGATCACGCTGATCGACGAGAGCTACAACGCCAATCCGGCGTCGATGAGCGCTGCAATGGCGCTGCTCAACACGACGCCGGTGTCGGGCGAGGGCAGGCGCATTGCCGTGCTCGGCGATATGCTCGAGCTCGGCAGCCATTCGGCGAAATTGCATGCCGCCCTTGCCGACCTGATCGTCGGCACCGACACGCGCACGGTTTTTCTCGGCGGCCCGGAAATGCGGGCGCTGGCCGACGTTTTGCCCGGCGAGATCAGGACGGAGTACCGCGCCGGCGCGGAAGATCTGAAACCGGTGCTTCTGTCGGAGTTGAGGCCGGGTGACGTGGTTATGATCAAATCGTCGAAAGGCATAGGCTTTTCAAAGCTGGTCGAGGCATTGCTCGGCAAGTTTCCGGCGGAAGCCACAACCAGTAGACAGACCTAGGATCGGTCCGGGGGACGCAAGCGCATGTTAACACTGCTCGTCGAATTTGCGGACAAGATCTCGGTCTTCAATGTCTTCCGCTACATAACTTTCCGCACCGGCGGGGCGCTGATCACAGCGGCGCTGATCGTGTTCATCTTCGGACCGACCATCATCAATTCGCTGAGGCTGCGGCAAGGCAAGGGACAGCCGATCCGCGCCGATGGGCCGCAGACGCATTTCAAGAAGGCGGGAACGCCGACCATGGGCGGGCTGATGATCCTGTCCGGCATCATCGGTTCGTCACTGCTGTGGGCGAACCTGTCGAGCATCTACGTCTGGGTGGTGATGCTGGTGACGCTGGGGTTCGGCTCAATCGGCTTTTACGACGACTACCTCAAGGTGACGAAGCAATCGCATCTCGGCTTTTCCGGCAAAGCGCGGCTGGGGCTCGAATTTGCCATCGCAGGCATCGCCGCCTGGGTGATCATGCATAACGGCCAGGCGCCGTTCTCGTCATCGTTGACATTCCCTTTCGCCAAGGAGTTTCTCGTCAATCTCGGCTGGTTCTTCATCCCGTTCTCGTGCTTCGTCATCGTCGGCGCCGGCAATGCGGTGAACCTGACCGACGGCCTCGACGGACTGGCGATTGTGCCGATCATGATCGCGGCGGCGTCCTTCGGCGTCATCGCCTATCTCTCCGGCAACGCGGTATTCGCCGAATATCTTCAGATCCATTTCGTGCCCGGTACCGGCGAACTGGCGGTGGTCCTTGGAGCGGTGATCGGCGCCGGGCTCGGCTTCCTGTGGTTCAATGCGCCGCCGGCGGCCATCTTCATGGGCGATACCGGCTCGCTGGCGCTGGGCGGGCTGATCGGCACGGTCGCGGTGGCGACCAAGCACGAGATCGTGCTGGTCATCGTCGGAGGCCTGTTCGTTGTCGAGATATTCTCGGTCATCATCCAGGTCGGCTATTTCAAGATGACCGGCAAGCGCGTCTTCCTGATGGCGCCGATCCACCATCATTTCGAAAAGCTCGGCTGGACCGAAAGCCAGGTGGTGATCCGCTTCTGGATCATCGCCGTCATCCTGGCGCTGGTCGGCCTGTCGACCCTGAAGCTCAGATAGGAGGCCGCTTGATCCCCGCCGCATCCTTTTCAGGCAAGCGCGTTTCGCTCTTCGGGCTCGGCGGCTCGGGGATCGCCACGGCGCGCGCGCTGATCGAAGGCGGCGCAGATGTGCTGGCCTGGGACGACAATCCCGACAGCGTCGCCAAGGCTGGCGCGGTCGGTATTGCAACCGCGGACCTGCGCGGCGCGGACTGGGCGAGGTTTTCCGCCTTCGTGCTGTCGCCCGGCGTGCCGCTGACGCACCCGAAGCCGCACTGGACTGTCGAGCTCGCGCGGGGCTCCGGCGTCGAGATCATAGGCGATATCGAGCTTTTCTGCCGCGAGCGGACGGCGCGGGCGCCGGAAGCACCTTTCATTGCGATCACCGGCACCAACGGCAAGTCGACGACCACGGCATTGACGGCGCACATACTCAAGTCGGCCGGGCGCGACACGCAGATGGGCGGCAATATCGGCCGTGCGGTGATGACGCTCGATCCGCCGCAGCCCGAGCGGCACTATGTGGTTGAGTGCTCTTCCTACCAGATCGACCTTGCCCCCTCGATCAATCCGACGGCCGGCGTCCTGCTCAATCTGACGCCGGACCATCTCGACCGCCATGGCACGATGCAACACTACGCCTCGATCAAGGAGCGGCTGGTGGCCGGCAGCGAGACGGCAATCATCGGCGTCGACGATTCCTGGTGCGCCCAGATCGCCGACCGGCTGGAGCGGGCAGGCCGGCAGGTCATTCGGATTTCCAAGCGCCTGCCCCTGACCGACGGTTATTTCGCCGACGGCACGAATTTAATGGAAGCCGTGCACGGCCGCTACAGCCGGGTCGCCTTCCTCGAAGGCATCGGCTCCTTGCGCGGCCAGCACAATGCGCAGAATGCACTGGCCGCCGCCGCCGCCTGCCTCAAGGTCGGGCTCGAACTCGGCGAGATCCAATCCGGACTGGAGAGTTTCCCCGGGCTGGCGCACCGCATGGAGCAGGTCGGCCGCAAAGGGCATGTGCTGTTCGTCAACGATTCCAAGGCGACCAATGCCGATGCCGCTGCACCGGCGCTGTCGAGCTTTGCGCGTATCCATTGGATTGCCGGCGGCCTGCCGAAGGAGGGCGGCATCGAGCAGTTGCGCGGCTTCTTCCCGCGCATCGCCAAGGCCTATCTGATCGGCGAAGCTGCACCGGCCTTTTCGGCGACGCTGGGCGAGGCGGTGCCTTACGAGATCTCAGGCACGTTGGCCGCGGCAGTCGAACACGCCGCCCGTGATGCGGCCAGGGATAGTAGCGGCGAGGCGGTGGTGCTGCTGTCGCCGGCCTGCGCCAGTTTCGACCAGTTCAAGAATTTCGAAGTGCGCGGCGAGGCGTTCAGGCAGGCCGTAACCGCCATTGATGGCGTGATGCCCATCGGAGGGACACGATAATGCAAAGCCGTCTCGACAAAAGCCCGGTTGCGACCTGGTGGTGGACGATCGATCGCTGGTTCCTGGCGGCGTTCCTGTCGCTGATGGGGCTCGGCATCGTTTTGTCCTTCGCCGCAAGCCCGGCGGTGGCCGAGCGCATCGGGCTCGACAGTTTCCACTTCGCGACGCGCCAGATTATCTTCACCATTCCGGCACTTGGGGTGATGCTGGCTGTCTCGTTCCTTGAATCCAGGCAGATCCGGCGCATGGCGCTGGTCATGCTGTGCATCATGCTGTTTCTGATGGTGGCAGTGCTCTACATCGGCGTCGAGGTGAAGGGCGCGCGGCGCTGGGTGTCGCTTGCCGGTCTGTCGATCCAGCCATCCGAGTTCCTGAAACCGGCCTTCGTCATCATCTGCGCCTGGCTGTTCGCCGAGCACAAGCGGCAGCCCGACATTCCCGGCAATCTGTTCGCCATGTTGCTGCTTGCACTGGTTATCTCGCTGCTGGTGGCGCAGCCTGACCTGGGGCAGACCATGCTGGTGCTCGGCACCTGGGGGGTGATGTTCTTCATGGCCGGGTTGCCGTGGCTGTGGATCGTCGCGCTGGGTGCTGCCGGCGTCGGCGGCGTGTTCGCCGCCTATGCGGTGTTCCCGCACGTTGCCGGCCGCATCGACCGCTTCATGACCGGCGAGGGCGACACGTTCCAGGTCGACATGGGCCGCGAGGCGCTGATCAATGGCGGCTGGTTCGGCGTCGGGCCGGGCGAGGGTACCGTCAAGCGGGTCATCCCCGACAGCCACGCCGACTTCGTCTTCTCCGTCGCCGGCGAGGAATTCGGGTTGATCATGTGTTTCTTCATCATGTCCATCTTCGGCTTCATCGTGCTGCGCGGTCTCAACACGGCGCTCAAGGAGCAGGACGATTTCACCCGCTATGCGGTTGGCGGCCTGGTCACGGTCTTCGGCCTGCAGTCGGTCATCAACATGGCCGTCAATCTGCAGCTGATGCCGGCCAAGGGCATGACACTGCCGTTCATCTCCTACGGCGGCTCTTCGCAGATCGCGATCGCCATCTCGATGGGCATGGTGCTGGCGCTGACGCGCAAGCGCCCGGAAAAGCGCAAGCAGCTGGGCTTCATGCCGTCGCCGCGTGCGATGCCGGCGGAGTGAGATGGCGAAGGGGGTCATCCTGCTGGCGGCAGGCGGCACGGGCGGACACCTGTTCCCGGCCGAGGCGTTGGCGCACGAACTGACCAGGCGCGGCTGGACGGTGCATCTGGCGACGGACGAGCGCGCCGAGCGCTTTACCGGACAGTTCCCGGCAGCCGCCATCCATCCGATCCAGTCGGCGACGATGGGGTCGAAAAATCCTTTTGCCGTGCTCGCCGCGTTTTGGAAAATCTGGCGCGGCGTGCGGCAGGCATCGGCCGTCATCGCCAGCATCAAGCCCGCCATCGTGGTCGGCTTCGGCGGTTATCCGACACTGCCGCCGCTTTACGCGGCGACCCGGCGCAAGGTGCCGACGCTGATCCACGAGCAGAATGCGGTGATGGGCCGCGCCAACCGCGCGCTTGCCGGCCGCGTCGACGCCATTGCCGGTGGGTTCCTGCCTGAAGACAGCAGTGCCGCAGGCGCCAAGACGGTGACCACCGGCAATCCGGTCAGACCGCAAGTGCTGGAGGCGGCGAAGACACCTTATGCCGCATCGGCCGGCGAAGAGCCGTTCCGATTGCTGGTGTTTGGCGGCAGCCAAGGCGCGCAGTTCTTTTCCGACGCGGTGCCGGCGGCAATCGCCCGGCTTTCCGACGCACAGCGCAGGCGGCTGGCGATCACACAGCAGGCGCGCGCCGACGATGTGACGCGGGTGAAAGCCGCCTATGCCGCACTTGGCATTGGGGCCGAGGTGTCGCCGTTCTTCACCGACATGGCAAAGCGGCTGGCGGCGGCGCATCTGGTGATGTCGCGCTCCGGCGCATCGACCGTATCGGAAATCGCGGTGATCGGCCGGCCGGCGCTGCTGGTGCCCTATCCGCACGCGCTCGACCACGACCAGGCGGCGAATGCGGCGGCCCTTGCGGCAGCGGGCGGCGCCGAGGTGCATCCGCAATCCACGCTTTCGCCCGAGCACATTGCTGCGTTGATCGGGGCCTTGATGGATGATCCGGGCAGGGCGGCGACAATGGCCGCGGCGGCGAAATCATCCGGAAAACCGGATGCCGCGCGGTTGCTCGCCGATCTGACAGAGGCTATTGCGTCCAGGAAATCCGTTTCGGAATTCAGGAAGGAGACGCACGAATGAAGATGCCACAGACGATCGGCCTCGTGCATTTCATCGGCATTGGCGGCATCGGCATGAGCGGCATCGCCGAGGTGCTGCACAATCTCGGCTACAAGGTGCAAGGGTCCGACCAGGCCGACAGCGCCAATGTGCAGCGGCTGCGCGACAAGGGCATCGAATGCTTCGTCGGCCACCAGGCCGAAAACCTCGGCGAGGCCGAGGTGGTCGTCGTCTCCACCGCAATCAAGAAATCCAATCCGGAACTGAAGGCGGCGAGAGAGAAGTTGCTGCCGATCGTGCGGCGCGCCGAAATGCTAGCCGAGTTGATGCGGTTCCGCCAAGCGGTCGCGATCGGCGGCACGCATGGCAAGACGACGACGACTTCGATGGTGGCGACGCTACTCGAAGCCGGCGGGCTCGACCCGACGGTGATCAATGGCGGCATCATCAATGCCTATGGCACCAATGCCCGCATGGGCGACGGCGAATGGATGGTGGTCGAGGCCGACGAGAGCGACGGCACCTTCCTCAGGCTGCCGGCCGAGATTGCCGTCGTCACCAATATCGACCCCGAGCATCTCGATCATTACGGCTCCTTCGACAAAGTGCGCGAGGCGTTTCGTCAGTTCGTCGAGAATGTGCCGTTCTACGGCTTCGGCGTGATGTGCACCGACCATCCCGAGGTGCAGGCGCTGGTCGCCCGCATCGAGGACCGGCGCGTCATCACCTATGGCGAAAATGCGCAGGCCGACGTGCGCTTCACCAATCACCGCATGGACGGCCCGACCTCGGAATTCGACGTGGTGATCCGCGATCGCAAGACGCACGGCCAGATAACGATATCAGGTCTGCGGCTACCCATGCCCGGACGTCACAATGTCTCCAATGCGACGGCGGCGATTGCCGTCGCGCATGAGCTCGGCCTTCCGGCTGAGGCAATTAAGAAGGGCCTGTCGTCCTTCGCCGGCGTCAAGCGGCGCTTCACCCATACCGGTTCGTGGAACGGTGTCGATGTGTTCGACGATTACGGTCATCATCCGGTCGAGATCACGGCGGTACTGAAGGCTGCGCGCAGCGCCACCAAGGGCCGCATCATCGCCGTTACCCAACCGCACCGCTTCACCCGGCTGCGCGATCTGTTTGACGAGTTTTCCGTCTGCTTCAACGACGCCGATACGGTAATGGTGGCGCCCGTCTATGCGGCCGGCGAGGAACCGATCGACGGCGTTACGTCCGACGCACTGGTGTCGCGCATCCGCTCCGGCGGCCATCGCGACGCACGCTACATCGAAGGTCCGGCGGCGATCGGGCCGATCGTTCGCGAGGTGGCGAAGCCGGGCGATTTCGTCGTTTTCCTCGGCGCCGGCAACATCACTCAATGGGCCTATGCGCTGCCCAAGGAACTCGGCGGGACCATCTCATGATGCGCGGCCAGGCGTTGATCGAGAAGCTTGGCGACCGGCTTGCCGGACTGCGCGGCCGCATCACGCCCAATGCCGAGATGGACAAGATCACCTGGTTTCGAGCCGGCGGGCTCGCGGACGCATTGTTCCAGCCGGCCGACGAGGACGATCTTGCCGCGTTCCTGAAGGCGGTGCCCGAGGAAATACCACTGACCATCGTCGGCGTCGGCTCGAACCTGCTTGTCCGTGACGGCGGCATTGCGGGCTTCGTCATCCGGCTTTCGGCCAAAGGCTTTGGCGAGACCGAAGTAATTGCGCCGACCATGATCAAGGCGGGCGCCGCAACGCCCGACAAGCGTCTTGCGGCCGTTGCCTACGAGGCCGGCATTGGTGGCTTTCACTTCTACCACGGCATTCCCGGCGCCATTGGCGGAGCGCTGAGGATGAACGCCGGCGCCAATGGCGTCGAGACACGCGAGCGTGTGGTCGAGGTGCGGGCACTCGACCGCAAGGGCAATGTTCATACGCTGAGCAATGCCGACATGGGCTATGCCTATCGCCATTCAGCGGCGCCGTCGGGGCTGATCTTCACATCGGCGCTGCTCGAAGGCGTTCCCGAGGACAAGGCGGCGATCAAGGCCGCGATGGATGCTGTCCAGAACCATCGCGAGACCGTGCAGCCGATCCGCGAAAAAACCGGGGGCTCGACCTTCAAGAATCCCGAGGGCACCTCGGCCTGGAAGGAAATCGACAAGGCCGGCTGCCGCGGCCTGATGGTCGGCGGGGCGCAGATGTCGCCGATGCATTGCAACTTCATGATCAACACCGGAACCGCCACCGGCTACGAGCTTGAATATCTCGGTGAGACGGTGCGTGCGCGCGTGCTCGAAAAATCGGGCATCCGGCTGCAGTGGGAGATCAAGCGCATCGGTAATTTTCGGCCGGGCCATGCGGTCCAGGAATTTCTCGGGCAGTTGCTTTAGGCAAGTCGACCGCCGTTGCTTTTCGGACTCATGAATTCACATTTTGCTGCCGTTTTTGCGGAAAGTGAATCCATCGGAATCGTAAGCACTTGCCAGCGAATCAACTCTCTGATTCTCTGCCCTGAAGCGTTTCCTGATTTGAGTCGTTTCGACGCGTTGCTCGCGTTTCCGTCTGGGGGGCAACCTGCCGGGAGACTCGGACTCAATGTTGCGGAAACACGGAGCGAAGTTGCTCGGCGCGTATGAGTGTGCGCGATGCTTTTCGGGTCATGCACGATAGTGCAGGCCTGCTGCGAGAGGAAATGACGGGGAATGACAAGCAAGCACGTGGCCGTCCTTCTGGGAGGATTCTCGTCCGAGCGGCCCGTGTCCCTGTCGTCGGGCAAAGCCTGCGCCGATGCGCTCGAGGGAGAGGGCTACCAGGTCACCCGCGTCGACGTCTCGCGCGACATCGGCTCGGTGCTCAGCGCGCTCAAGCCTGACGTCGTCTTCAACGCACTGCACGGCCCTTTCGGCGAGGACGGCACCATCCAGGGCATCCTCGAGTACCTCGCCATTCCGTACACGCATTCGGGCGTGCTTGCCTCGGCGCTCGCGATGAACAAGGAACAGGCCAAGAAGGTCGCCAAGGCGGCCGGCATTCCGGTGGCGGAATCGAAGGTGGCCAATCGCTTCGCCATCCAGAACAAGCACCCGATGAAGCCGCCCTATGTGGTCAAGCCGGTCAACGAAGGGTCGAGCTTCGGTGTCGTCATCGTGCATGAAGGCCAGTCGCATCCGCCGCAGATCATCGGCTCGTCCGAGTGGAGATACGGCGATACGGTCATGGTCGAGCGTTATGTGCACGGGCGGGAATTGACCTGCGCGGTGATGGGCGATGTGGCGCTCGGTGTCTGCGAGATCATCCCGACCGGCCATTCCTTCTACGACTATGATTCAAAATACGTCGCGGGAGGATCAAAACACGAATGCCCGGCAAAACTTTCACCGAATATTTACCAAAAAATACAGACACTGGCACTCAAGGCTCATCAAGCTATCGGCTGTCGGGGCGTTTCCCGATCGGACTTCCGTTATGACGATCGTCACTCCGAAAACGGCGAAATTGTCTGGCTCGAGGTCAACACCCAGCCGGGCATGACGCCGACGTCTTTGGTGCCGGAAATCGCCGCGCAAGCGGGACACTCGTTCGGCGATTTGTTGAGTTGGATGGTGGAGGACGCTTCGTGTCTGCGTTGAAGTGGGGACAGGGCAGGGGGAAGGGCGCGGCCGGGCCGGCGCTGTTCGGCATGCCGTTGTCGTTCGACCATTTCGTGCTGCCGCGCCTGCTCCGCCGGCCGGTGCGCGTGCTGGCGCGCCTCGGCGAGGGCGACTTCGAAGCGCCGCCCTATTGCGCTGCCATGCTGTCGGCGGCGTTGCTTATTTCGAGCAGTGCCTATGGCGCCTATCTCGGCGGACATGCCGACGCCATCGTCCAGAGTGTCACCGCCCGAACCGGCTTTGCCGTCGATCAGGTCAAGGTCGTCGGCAACCGCGAAACATCCGAGATCGATATTCTCGACAGGCTGGAACTCGACGGCTGGACCTCGCTGATCGGCTTCGACGCCGAAACCGCGCGCGAACGCATCACCACGCTACCCTGGGTCGAAGCCGCGGCAGTGCGCAAGGTCTACCCGCATACGCTGGAAGTGCGCGTCGAGGAGCGCGAGCCGTTCGCGCTGTGGCAGCAAGGCAGCGCGCTTTCGGTCATCGAGAAATCCGGCGCCGTCATTGCGCCGTTCTCCGGCGGCAAGCAGATATTGCTGCCGCTGATCATCGGCACCGGCGCACCGGCCAAAGCGCCGGATTTCCTAGCGAAGATCAAGAATTATCCGGAGCTCGCCGCGCGGATCAAGGGCTATATCCGCATCGGCGAACGGCGCTGGGATCTCAAGCTTGAAAACGGCATCACGATCAAACTTCCCGAAGACGGCGAGGATCAGGCGATTGCCGACCTGGTCAGGATGGACCACGAGAACGGGCTTTTGACGCGCGACATCGCTGCCGTCGACATGCGCCTTTCCGATCGTCTGGTCGTCCAGCTGACGCCGGAGGCGGCGACACAGCGCGAGGCCGCGCTCAACGAAAAGCCCAAGATGCTGAAGCGCAAGCCGGAGACGAAAATATGAGCTGGCTTGGCGGCAATAGCGATGCTTCGGCGCGCCGGTCCGGCATCTTGACGGTGCTGGATGTCGGCTCCAGCAAGGTCTGCTGCGTGGTGGCCAAGCTCAAGCCGCGCGAGGATGGCAAGCTGCTGCGCGGACGCTCGCATCGCGTCCAGGTGATCGGCATCGGCCACCAGAAATCGCAAGGCGTGAAATCGGGCGTCGTCATCGATCTCGACCGCGCCGAGCACGCCATCCGTCTTGCCGTCGACGCCGCCGAACGCATGGCGGGACTGACGGTCGATTCGCTGATCGTCAACATGACTGCCGGCCGGTTGAAGAGCGAGGCTTTTTCGGCCACCATCAATCTCGGCGGCCATGAGGCCGACGAGGCCGACATCAAGCGCGTGCTTGCCGCCGGCGCCAAGCAGGCTCTGCGGGCCGAGCGCGAGGTGATCCATTCGCTTCCCGTAGCCTTTTCTCTGGATGCCGAGCGCGGTGTGCGCGATCCGCGCGGCATGGTTGGCGACCAGCTTGGCGTCGACATGCACGTGCTGACGGGCGACGCGGCGCCTTTGCGCAATCTTGAGCTCTGCATCAACCGCTCGCATCTGTCGGTCGAGCGCATGGTGGCGACGCCTTATGCCAGCGGGCTTGCCGCGCTGGTCGACGACGAGCTCGAAATGGGCGCGGCCTGCATCGACATGGGCGGCGGCACGACGACGATCTCGGTATTTTCGGAAGGCAAGTTCGTCCACGGCGACGCCATCGCGATCGGCGGCAACCACGTCACGCTGGATATGGCCAAGGGCCTGTCGACCTCGCTCGATGCCGCCGAAAGGCTGAAAGTGATGCATGGCTCGGCGCTGCCTGGCAGTGCCGACGACCGCGACCTGGTTTCCATCCATCCGATCGGCGAGGACGGCGAGGTGCCGTTGCAGATCCCGCGCTCGGTGATGACACGCATCATCCGCGCCCGCATCGACGAGACGCTGGAATTGCTGCGCGACCGCCTGAACAAGTCCGGCTACGGCAATGCCGTCGGCAAGCGTGTGGTGCTGACCGGCGGCGCCAGCCAGCTTGCCGGCCTGCCCGAAGCAGCACGCCGCATTCTCGGCCGCAATGTGCGCATCGGACGCCCGCTTGGCGTGGCAGGCCTGCCCGAGGCGGCCAAGGGGCCGGCTTTTTCGACGCCCGTCGGGCTTCTGATCTACCCGCAGATGGCGAGCTTCGAGAGCCGCCCGGCGAAGGGAATTTCCGGTCTTCGGATGACCGGAACAGGCGGAAAACTGCATCGAATGAGTCAGTGGTTGAGAGACAGTTTTTAATTTGACGGGGACAGCCCCATAGGCGGCCGCGGCGGCGAAGCGGCGGGAAAGGCAAAGGACGAAGACAATGACCATCAATCTGCAGAAGCCGGACATCACCGAGCTCAAGCCGCGCATCACCGTGTTCGGTGTCGGCGGCGGCGGCGGCAATGCCGTCAACAACATGATCACCGCCGGCTTGCGCGGCGTCGAATTCGTGGTGGCCAACACCGACGCACAGGCACTGACGATGTCGAAGGCCGAGCGGCTGATCCAGCTCGGCGCGCATGTCACCGAGGGTCTCGGCGCCGGATCGCAGCCTGAAGTCGGGCGCGCGGCGGCGGAAGAGTGCATCGATGAGATCATCGATCATCTCTCCAACACGCATATGTGCTTCGTCACTGCCGGCATGGGCGGCGGCACCGGCACCGGGGCGGCTCCCGTCGTTGCCCGCGCTGCCCGCGAAAAGGGTATCCTTACCGTCGGCGTCGTCACCAAGCCGTTCCACTTCGAAGGCCAGCGCCGCATGAAGACGGCCGACATGGGTATCGAGGAACTACAGAAATGCGTCGACACCCTGATCGTCATTCCCAACCAGAACCTGTTCCGGCTGGCCAATGACAAGACCACCTTCGCCGATGCCTTCGCCATGGCCGACCAGGTGCTCTATTCGGGCGTTGCCTGCATTACCGACCTGATGGTCAAGGAAGGCCTGATCAATCTCGACTTCGCCGACGTCCGCTCGGTCATGCGCGAAATGGGCAAGGCGATGATGGGAACCGGCGAGGCTTCGGGCGAGGGCCGCGCAATGGCCGCGGCTGAAGCCGCCATCGCCAACCCGCTGCTCGACGAGACCTCGATGAAGGGCGCCAAGGGCCTGCTGATCTCGATCACCGGCGGCCGCGACCTGACCCTGTTCGAAGTCGATGAGGCCGCAACCCGCATTCGCGAAGAGGTCGACCAGGACGCCAACATCATTCTGGGTGCCACCTTCGACGAGGAACTCGAAGGCGTTATCCGCGTGTCGGTGGTCGCCACCGGCATCGACAAATCGGCGGCCGAAATCGCTGCCGCGCCGATCGCCATCCGCGCGGCTCCGCCGAAGCCGGTCAGCCGCCCGGCGGCCCAGGTCACGGAAATGCGCCCGGCGCCTGTCCAGCAACCGATCTATGAACCACGTGCTGCCGATCCGGTCGCCGAGGCCATTCAGCTCGCCGAGGCGAATGCGGCAGCGATGGCGCAGGCCCGCCCGGCACCGGTCGCCCATGCGGAAGACTTCCGTCCGCAGAGCAAGATCTTCCAGGCGCCTCCCGCTCAGCCGCAGCCAATGATGCAGCCGGCAGTTCAGCAAGCGATGCAGCCCGCTCCGCATCGTGAAATGCCGCAGCCGGTTGCCGCGGCACCCCAGCGCATGCCGCGGGTCGAGGATTTCCCGCCGCAGGTGAAGGCCGAAGTGGAAGCCAAGGCCCGCCCGGCCGACCACGAGAACAGCGGCCCGATGGGCTTGCTCAAGCGCCTGACCAACGGCTTGACCCGCCGCGAAGAGGAACCTGCAAGACTGCAGCCGGCGCAGCCTCGCGAACCGAAACTGCGCCAGGCGCCGGCGGAAGTGCGCCGCCTAGCCAGCCAGGATCCGCAGCTTTACGCACCGCGTCGCGGCCAGCTGGATGAGCAGGGCCGCCTGACGCCGCAGAGCCGGGCTGTCCAGGAAGACGATCAGTTGGAGATTCCCGCCTTCCTGCGCCGACAGGCCAATTGATCTGTTAACGGTTCGTAACAGTTGTTAACAGGCGAGCAGGAAACTGTTCGCCTGTTAATATTAAAAATACTTTTAAAACAAAGACTTATGCGGCAATCCCGCGCTGGGCCGCGGTTACAACGAGTAAGAAACCGTGATTTGGAGTCTCCCCGCGGGACCATTATCTTCGCCACCGACCAAAGTCGGTTTGCTGGGAGTCTCGGGGAAGTGGCCCTGCCTGCCGATCAATTAAGAGCCGCGCCCTCAGGGCAGATGAAGCGGACCTAGGCAGTACGGGCTATGGGGATTGTTTTGCACGACTATCAGACGACACTTAAATCGCGTGCGACGCTGACCGGCATCGGCGTTCACAGTGGCAATCCGGTCACTGTCCATTTCCTGCCGGCAGACGCCGATACGGGTGTCGTCTTCCAGCTTTCGAATGCAAACGGAAGCCACGAATTTCGCGCGCTCGTTTCCGAGGTCGGTGCCACCGACCTCTGCACCATGCTCGGCGATCCGCAAGGCGAGCACATCGCCACCGTCGAGCACCTGATGGCGACGCTTTTCGGGCTTGGGATCGACAATCTCGTCATCGAAATCGATGGCCATGAGGTGCCTATCCTCGACGGCAGCGCAGTGATGTTCGTCGAGGCCATTGACCAGGCAGGCATCGAAACGCTGCCGGTCAAGCGTCGCTACATCAGGGTGGTCAAGCCGGTTCGTATCGAGAACGGCGCCTGCTGGGCGGAGTTCCGGCCCTATGACGGCACGCGCTTCGAGATCGAGATCGATTTCGAAAGCCCGGCGATCGGGCGCCAGCTTTTTGCATCCGACATGAACGCCGACATTTTCCGGCGTGACGTCGCGCGGGCCCGCACTTTCGGTTTCATGAAGGACGTCGAGCGGCTGTGGGCGGCCGGCTATGCGCTCGGCTCCTCGTTGGAAAACTCCCTGGTGATCGGCGACGACAACCGCGTGATCAACATCGGAGGCCTGCGCTATCCGAACGAGTTCGCGCGCCACAAGACCATGGATGCGATGGGCGATCTGGCGCTCGCCGGCGCCCGGTTCATCGGCTGCTTCCGCTCCTATCGTGGTGGCCACAGGCTGAACGCCGCTGCGCTGCGCCGTCTATTGTCGGACCGTTCGGCTTTCGAGATCGTCGAGACGACGCGCCGCGAGCGCGGGCGTACCGCGGAGATGAGCGCCGTCAACGCACCCCTCTATGCGCCCTGGATGATCTGATTCTTAAGGTCTTACGGCCCACGTTGCGGTCAAGCTGTGTTGCATGGATGCATCACTGGCCGGCCAAATTACACGGCTTTCCAGGTGGCGCCAAACCGCCACAAAAATGTGCGATTGGCCGGGGATAGCGTTGCCGGGCAAGGCAATTATGGTTTATGGCTGCTGCCGTCGACTGAAATGACGCCGAAAGGGCGGAATCCAAACATGTTTTTCAAGCGAGTTGGTCAATCGAAGGCGCTGCGGCGGGCTGTTTTCCTGGCGCTTTCGGTGGTCGTTCCATCGCTGTTTCTGTCGGCCTGCATGTCGTCCGAGAAGGACGTCGACCTGTCGACCTATGTCGATCAGACCGAGCCGGCCGACGTGCTCTACAATCAGGGTCTCGCCAATCTGAATGCCGGGCGACTGCAGGAGGCAAGCCGCAAGTTCGATGCCGTCGACCGCCAGCATCCATATTCCGAATTCGCCCGCAAATCGATGGTGATGGGTGCCTTTGCCGACTACCGTCAGGGCAATTACGATGAGGCGATCGGTTCGGCCAAGCGCTACCTGACCCTCTACCCGTCGACCGACGATGCAGCCTATGCCCAATATATTATCGGGCTGAGCTACTACCGCCAGATCAAGGACGTCACCCAGGACCAGAAGGAAGCGCGTCTTACCGCGCAGACGATGCAGGACCTGGTGACGCGCTGGCCGACTTCCGAATATGTCGATGATGCCAAGGAGAAGATCCGCTTCGCCAACGATCAGCTCGCAGGCAAGGAGATGCAGATCGGCCGCTACTATCTCGAGCGCCGCGAATACATCGCGGCCGTCAAACGGTTCCGCAACGTCGTGGAGAACTATTCCAACACACGCCATGTCGAGGAAGCGCTGGCGCGTCTTACCGAGAGCTACTATGCGATGGGGCTGACGTCGGAAGCACAGACCGCTGCGGCCGTGCTCGGCACCAACTATCCCGACAGCCAGTGGTACAAGGACTCCTACAAGCTCCTGCAGAGTGGTGGGCTCGAGCCGCGCGAGAATGCCGGATCGTGGATCTCCAAGGCCGGGAAGCTGATCACCGGCGCCTGAGCGGCGCGTCACCATGCTCTCCAGACTGTCGATCCGCGATATCGTTCTGATCGAAAAGCTGGACATCGACTTCTCGTCCGGCCTTTCGGTCCTTACCGGCGAAACCGGCGCCGGAAAATCTATCCTGCTCGACGCTTTGTCGCTGGCGCTTGGCGCCCGCGGCGACGCTTCGCTGGTGCGGCATGGCGCGGCACAAGGCCAGATCATCGCCGTGTTCGACGTACCGCGCAACCACGCGGCTCGCATGCTGCTTGCCGAGAATGCCATCGAGGACGACGGCGACATCATCCTGCGCCGCGTCCAGACGGCTGACGGCCGCACGCGCGTGTTCGTCAATGACCAGCCGTCCAGCGTGACGCTGATGCGCGACATCGGCCGTGCGCTGGTCGAGATCCACGGCCAGCATGACGAGCGCGCTTTGGTCGATCCCGGCGCCCATCGCGAGTTGCTCGACAGTTTCGGCGGCCATCTCGGCGCTGCTCGGGCAACCGGCGAGGCGTGGCGGCATTGGCGTACCTGCGAGCAGGAATTTTCACGGCACCGGGCCAAAGTCGAGGCAGCTGCCCGTGAGGCCGATTATCTGCGTGCTGCGGTCGCCGAATTGACCAGGCTCGATCCGCAACCGGGCGAAGAGACCGAACTGGCCGAACTGCGCGCCTCGATGATGCGTGCCGAAAAGATCGCCTCGGAAATCCACGATGCGCAGGATGTGCTCTCGGGCCCGTCCTCGCCCTTGCCGCAACTGGCCAGCCTGCTCAGGCGGCTGCAGCGAAAGGCGACCGAAGCGCCGGGGCTGCTCGAGGACGTCGTCAAATCGCTCGACGAAGCGATGCTGTCGCTCGACGCGGCGCAGTCGGGCGTCGAAGCAGCACTTCGCGCGACCGAATATGATCCGCAGCGGCTGGAGAAGGCTGAGGAGCGGCTGTTTTCGCTGCGTGCCGCCTCGCGCAAGCACAGCGTCGCCGTGGATGACCTGGCGCAATTGCGTGACACCATGGCTGCCGACCTTGCCGATCTCGACGCCGGCGAGGAGCGCCTGCATGCGCTGGAGAAACAGGCTGCAGCGGCGCGCCAGGCCTACGACATTACGGCGGCCCAGCTGTCGTCGTTTCGCCATGCGGCGGCCGTCGGGCTGACCAAGGCGGTAATGGCCGAACTGCCGGCGCTGAAGCTCGAACGGGCCGAGTTCATCGTCGAGATCGCAAGCGATGCCGAGAGCCGCATGGAAGAAGGCATCGACCAGGTCGAGTTCTGGGTGCGCACCAATCCCGGCACCAGGCCCGGCCCAATGATGAAGGTCGCTTCCGGCGGCGAGCTTTCGCGCTTCCTGCTGGCGTTGAAAGTCGCGCTGGCCGATCGCGGGTCGGCGCCGACTTTGGTCTTTGATGAGATTGACACCGGCGTCGGCGGCGCGGTTGCCGACGCCATCGGCCAGCGGCTGGCGCGGCTGGCAAAACGCGTGCAGGTCCTTTCGGTCACGCATGCACCGCAAGTGGCCGCGCGCGCGGCGACGCATTTCCTCATCTCCAAATCAGGCGGTGCCGACCGGGTCTCGACCGGCATCGCCGAGATGGACCGGGCGGCACGGCAGGAAGAGATCGCACGCATGCTCGCCGGCGCCACCATTACAGACGAGGCGCGCGCGGCGGCCGAGCGGCTGCTGCGGGAGAACACCGCGGCAGCCTAGAGCGGTTCATCCTTCCGGAAACGCCGAACCGCTCTACCTCTTTGTTTTGCGCAATTCCGGACGGAAAACCGTTTCACAGTTTTCCTGGAATTGCTCCAGACGAGTTCGTTTCCGGCGCTCGCGACCTGAGTCAGGGTATGGCGCCATCCTGCTGTTCAGGAATGATTTTCGGCGTCTGGTCTCTCCCTGACGAGAGAATCCTGTTCTATTGTGTCGCGCCACCGTGGAGGGAGCAGTGCATGGACGAAAAACCAGTCGGTTCGCTCAGCGAAAGCGAGGCGGCAAGCGAGTTGATGCGGTTGGCGCAGGAGATCGCCGAGCACGACCGGCGCTACCATGGCGAGGACGCGCCGATAATCACGGATGCGGAATATGACGCGCTGACCCGGCGCAATCTCGCCATCGAACAGCGGTTCCCGCATCTTGTGCGCGAGGATTCGCCCTCGCGCAGGGTCGGCGCGCCGCCGGCGGAAGGTTTTGCCAAGGTGCGGCACGCGGTACCGATGCTCAGCCTGGCCAAGGCCTATACCGACCAGGACGTCGCGGACTTCATAGAACGGGGCCGGCGATTCTTTGATCGCGACAAGGATCTGAACATCGCCTTCACGGCAGAGCCGAAGATCGACGGGCTATCGGCTTCCCTGCGGTATGAAGGCGGTGTGTTCGTGCAGGGGGCAACGCGCGGCGACGGCGTCGTCGGCGAGGACATCACCGCCAATCTCAAGACCATCGCCGACATTCCCAAGACCTTGAAGGGATCGGGCTGGCCCGAGGTCATCGAAATACGCGGTGAGGTCTATATGACCTACGCGGAATTCGAGGCGCTGAAGCAACGCTCGGCGGCGATCGGCGGCCAGGATTACGTCAATCCGCGAAATACGGCGGCCGGGTCGCTCCGTCAGAAGGACCCGTCCGTTACCGCCAGCCGCAACCTCAAATTCTTTGCCTACGCCTGGGGCTATACTTCGAAGGATCCAGCTCCGACCCAATACGATTCCGTGCAAAAATTCGCGGAATGGGGGTTCAAGGTCAGTCCACTGATGGTCCGGGCAAAGTCGGTCGACGAACTGATCGCGCATTATCACCTCATCGAGGCCCAGCGCTCCTCGCTTGGCTATGACATCGACGGCGTGGTCTACAAGGTCGATCAATTGGAGCTGCAGCGCAGATGGGGCTTCGTCACCGGCGAACCACGCTGGGCCATCGCTCACAAATTTCCGGCCGAACAGGCGATGACGACCGTGCGCAGGATCGACATTCAGGTCGGCCGTACCGGTACGCTGGCGCCGGTTGCCCGGCTTGCCCCCATCACGGTCGGCGGCGTCGTGGTCGAAAATGTCACGCTTCACAACGAAGACTACATCAAGGGTCTGGACAGCAACGGCCAGCCGATCCGCGACGGCAACGACATACGTATCGGCGACACGGTGGTCATCCAGCGGGCGGGGGACGTCATTCCGCAGATCGTCAGCGTCGTCGTCGACAAGCGTCCGCCAGACGCCGTGCCCTACGAATTCCCGCACAAATGCCCGATCTGCGGCTCGCCGGCAACGCGCGAGATCAACGAGAAGACCGGCAAGGAAGATTCCCGCCGACGTTGCACCGGCGAGCTGATCTGCCCCGCCCAGGCCGTGGAAGGATTGCGTCACTTCGTGTCACGCGGCGCCATGGATATCGAAGGCCTGGGCGCTGAAAACATTGACCTGTTCTTCAATGCCGGGTTGGTCAAGACAGCAGCCGATATCTTCACTCTCCGGGATCGCCGTCCCGCCGTCATCAAGGCATTGGCGGAGCGGCGGGAGGAGCAGGCCAGACAGCGTGAGGCCGCATCGGGCAAAACGCGGAAGAATGTACGCGGTGTCGAAGAACGCAACTATGAAGGTCTCGACAAGCTCTTCGCTGCCATCGACGCTCGCCGCGAACCGGAACTCGATCGCTTCATCTTTGCGCTGGGCATCCGCCATATCGGCGAAACGACGGCCGCTGTGCTCGCCCGAACCTTCTCGACGGTCGAGGAGTTGATCCGCATTGGCAAGGAGACAGCAGCGGCAGCCGATCCACACAGCGTTTTTCCTTCGATCAACGGCATCGGCGATAGCGTGATAGGCGCTCTTCGCGATTTCTTCGGCAATGAACGCAACGACGCCGTGCTTGAAGCGCTGCTCACACAGGTCCACCCGAAGCCGTACATCGTGAACGTCTCAGCCGATAGTGCGGTCGCCGGCAAGACGATCGTGTTTACAGGCACGCTCGAAAAGATGACGCGCCCCGAGGCCAAGGCGATGGCTGAACGTCTCGGCGCGAAGGTCGCCGGCTCGGTTTCCGCGAAGACCGACCTCGTCGTCGCCGGGCCCGGTGCTGGCTCCAAGCTCAAGCTGGCTGCCGAACACGGTATCGAAGTCATCGATGAGGATGCCTGGCTCGAGCGGATCGGCAAGGGCTCGTGATGCCGGCTGAATTCAATGGTTTCGGTGGCAAGGCCATTCCCTTCCTCAAGGCACTGGATTTTCATCAGAGCCGGGAGTGGTTTTTGGAAAACCGCGAGCTCTTCGAGCGGGACCTGCGCAATCCCTTCGGCGATCTGGTCGAGGCGCTCTCCGAGCGCTTCACGGCATTGGGGCTCGGCCTGCGCGGCGACCGCAAGAAGTCGCTGTTCCGGATTAATCGCGACGTGCGTTTCGCCAAGGACAAACGGCCTTACAACCGGCATCTGTCGGCGATCCTTTCGCCCGACGGCACCAAGATGGAACAGGGCGTGTTTTACATCCACATCGGGCTCGAGCGCTGCTTTGCCGCTGTTGCCTGGTGGCAGCCCGGACCGGAGCTATTGCTGGCGCTGCGCAACGCCATCGCAAAGCGGCCCGCTGAGTTCCGCACGCTCGTCGCGGCGCTGAAGAAGAATGATCTCGAGCTCGACCCGGACGGCTGTATGAAGCGCACGCCGCGCGGCTTCGAGCACGTTATCGAGCCCGATCTCGTGGCCGCCATCCGCAACCGGCATTTCGCCGTCCGGCACGCAATCGAGCCGGCGGATATCTACGGAGCTGGATTGGTCGACGAACTCGTCGACTTCGTCATGCGGGCAAAACCGCTGCTCGACTGGGGCAGGGCGATCGAAGGCAAGGCTTCGCAGCGCTAGCGGAAAAGTCAGACGGTCAGCTGCGCCGCGCAGTGTAGAGGCTGGTGGTCATGTTGCGGGTTATGGAGCCTTGGAACTCGTCGCGGACGATGCGACCCAGCTCCGCCAGGATTGCTTCGCGGTCACTGCGGATGTTGATATTGGAAAAAGTGGCATAGAGGGCGACCGTCTGGTCAGGATCGAGGACGAGCGACCAGACACTTGTCCGATGTTCGATGGCATCGAACGCGCCGGTTCGCTCCAGTGCCGCCACGCGGGCCTCGGCATCAAGGGCGAACGGAATACCATTTGAGCCCGCCGACGGGCTCGAAGGCCCGTCAAGCAGCGCCTTGGTCGCATCATGAAAGGGATCGGGGCGACTGTCGTCGCCGAATACATTCCAGACCATTGCCCACCAGCCGCCCGGCCGAAGCAGCTCTGCGACCTTGATCAGCGCCGTGTCCTCATCCAGCCAATGAAAGGCAGTGGCGCTGACACCGAGATCAAAACCGGCCTTCTCAAGGACGGCATCCTCAAACGCAGAGACGCTCACCGAGAGCGCCTTGTCCTGAATAGTCTCGCAAAGGAAAGTCGCGAGGCGGGAATCCGGCTCAATGGCGAGCAACGGGCTCGCGCCCAGTTCGAGTAAGCGGCGCGTTGCAGTTCCTGTACCTGCGCCAATCTCGAACGTCGCCGTGCCATGCGCGAGACGGCACCGCTCACATAGAATTTCGAATACCCAATCAGGATACCCAGGTCGCGTCGCGTGATAGCTGCCGGGATCGGCGCCGAAGGCCAGGCGGCCGAATTTTGGATCGATGAAAAATTCGCTCATTGGAACCACCTGTCCGGCCCAGCAGGTTGGTCTATGGCCGTCGCTTCGGCAAGGACCGATCGTCGCCAACGAATATGCGCTCAGGTACCAAGCCTCTGATTTTGTCCACAAGTCTGGAAGCGAACTTGCCGCGATGCTTCAGCTATCATTTCCGCTGATCGTTTGCCTCAAGCGAATTGGTGTGACAAGCCGGACCGCCCTCTCTACATACGGCCCTTCCCAAGGAGCGGTCGATGTCGGCGGAAGCAATCTCCGAAAACGGTGCGAGAAGCGATTTCTGGGACGGCGTGCGGCTGAGCATGCCCGTCGTGGTGGCGTCGGCACCGTTTGCATTGCTGTTCGGGGCGCTCGCCGTCGACAACGGCTTTTCCGTGATCGAGGCGTTCTTGATGAGCGCGACGGTGTTCGGCGGCGCCAGCCAGATGGTCGGCATCGAGCTGTTCGGGCAGCATGTCGCGCCGTGGCTGATCGTGCTGTCGATCTTCGCCGTGAATTTTCGGCATGTGCTCTATTCGGCCGGTATCGGCCGGCGAATCGCGCATTGGCCGCTGGTGCAGCAGGCGATAGGCTACTTCGTGCTGACCGATCCGCAGTTCGCGGTGGCCGAGCGCAAGGCGGAGGCCGGCGAGACCGTCGGCTTTGCCTGGTATATGGGGCTCGGGCTGCCGGTCTACGTGTTCTGGGTCATCGAAAGCGCGCTCGGGGCGGTGTTCGGCAAACTTATTCCCGACACCCACGCGCTGGGCATCGACTTCCTGCTGCCGATCTATTTTCTCGGCCTGGTCATGAGCTTCCGCAAGCGGCCGCTGTGGCTGCCGGTGGTCGTCGCAAGCGCTGCCGCCTCCATCATTGCCTCCAAGACGGTCGGCTCGCCCTGGCATGTCTCCATCGGCGCGCTGGCCGGCGTGCTGCTCGCCGTCATCCTGCCGCCCCGCCACAGCGGCGTGGAGGTACGACCATGAGCACGACGTTGTGGATCATCGTCGCCGCTTCGATCGCGACCTATTTGACACGCATTGGCGGTCATCTGGTGATCTCACGCTTCGACCATATCCATCCGCGTGTTGAGGCCGGGCTGAACGCCGTGCCGGCGGCGGTGCTGACCACGCTTGTGGCGCCGGCAGCGCTGAGCGCCGGACCGGCGGAATGGGGGGCCTTGGTCGTCGCCGGCCTGGTCTCGCTGCGCGGCGGCCTTATGGCGATGTTCCTGGCGGGTGCTGCCGTGCTGATCCTCGCGCGGCAGGTCGTCGGCTGATCGACTTTTGCCTTGGCGGCGAGAGCACACATGCGCTTTACCGCAGCGACTATTGCGGCGCTGACCCGCGACAGGCTCAGCCGGATCGCCTCCGATCTCTTCTGGTGGGCGCGACGGACGGCGTCGCTATAGAGCGCTTCGCGCTGCTTCGGCGTCAATGCGCTTAGATCGGTCGGCTGGATGCCGAAGGGCTCACGCGACATTTCCATCTCGCCAGGTTTGCCGTGTTCATCGGCAGCTACACCGGCGATTTACGGGAAAGGCATAATCAGCTAAAATGAATAATTAAGATCGTTATGTTCTCCAGGAGAGATGTATGGACTTGGCCGATCTGCGCATCTTCCGCACGGTGGTGCGCGAGGGCGGAATCACCAGGGCGGCGGAAAAACTGTTTCGCGTGCAATCGAACGTGACCACACGCATCCGGCAGCTCGAAGAGGATCTCGGCGTGCAGCTGTTTATCCGGGAGGGCAAGCGCCTGCACGTATCGCCCGCCGGTCACAAATTGGTCGGGTATGCGGATCGGTTGCTGGCGCTTGCAGAGGAGGCGCGAACGGCGATGCTTGATCCACGCCCGCGCGGCACGCTTCGCCTAGGTGCCATGGAGAGCACCGCCGCGGCACGGCTTCCAAGTCTGCTCGCCGAATATCACGCACGTCATCCCGACGTGGAAATCCAGTTGCGCACCGGCAATCCGCAGGTTCTCGCGACGGCCATGCTTGCCGGCGACCTCGATGCAGCGTTCGCCGCCGAGCCGATCGCCGACGCTCCGTTCGAAAAGCTGCCCGCATTTCACGAGCAGCTGGTCATTGTCTCGGCGGCATCGCGCGTTTCGATCGACGACCGCCTGGACATGCCCAAAACAATGATAGCCTTCGAGCACGGCTGCCCGCACCGCCGGCGGCTGGAACAATGGTATGCGCGAAGAGGGTTCATGGCCGAGAAAACCATCGAGCTTGGTTCATACCATGCCATCCTTGGTTGCGTGGTGGCTGGCATGGGCATAGCGCTGATGCCGAAAAGTGTGCTTTCGGGTTTCCCAGAGAGCCACTGGCTAAATCTGCACGAACTGCCCGCTGACGAAGACAACGCCGTCACGGTGTTGTTTTGGCGCAAGGGAGCCGATTCTCCCAACGTCACGGCTTTGCAGGGACTGCTTGCGGAGCAAAGTCTGTCACTCGGCGTTGCGGCCGCGGCTATTGCTTGAAGTCGTGCGGCAGAGGGGCGGTTGCTTTTTCCAGCCAGGCCAGCGTTTCGCCGTCGAGCATCGGTCCAATCTCGGCCAGTACGCGCGCATGGTATTCGTCAAGCCAATGCAACTCGTCGCGGGTTAAAAGGTCCGATCGGACCAGCCGCTTGTCGATCGGCGCCAGCGTCAGTGTCTCGAAGCCGTGCATGGCGATGTCGCCGCCCTCGATTGCCTCGGCCGGTGTCACCAGAATCAAGTTCTCGATGCGGATGCCGTAGGAACCTTCCTTGTAATAGCCGGGCTCGTTGGAGAGGATCATGCCGGCTAGCAGCTTTTCGGTGCCGGTCTTGGCGATACGTTGCGGGCCCTCATGCACGGCAAGATAGGACCCGACACCGTGCCCGGTACCATGGGCGAAATCGCAGCCGTGTCTCCATAGCGCCAGGCGCGCCACCGCATCGATTTCGGAGCCGCGCGTGCCCTGGGGAAAGCGCAGCATGGAGATGCCGATCATGCCTTTCAGCACCAGCGTGAAGCGTTCGCGCATCTCTTCGGTCGGCGCGCCGATCGGCACGGTGCGGGTGATGTCGGTGGTGCCGTCCTGGTACTGCCCGCCGGAATCGAGCAGGAACAGCTCGCCATCCCCCAGCTTGCGATTGGTGGCGCGGGAGACGCGGTAGTGCATGATGGCGCCGTTAGGGCCGGCGCCGGAGATGGTGTCGAACGATACGTCGCGCAGCGGCATCTGCGTTTCTTCGCCGGTCTGACGGCGCGTCTCCTCAAGCCTGGTGACAACGGCGATTTCGTCGAGCGTGCCGGGCTTCTGGCGGTCGAGCCAGCACAGCAGCTTGGCGACCGCGGCGCCGTCGCGGCGATGTGCGGCGCGGGCGCCGGCGATCTCAGCTTTGTTCTTTGTTGCGCGTGGAATGCGGGCCGGATCGGCCGTGGCAATGACGGTGCCGCCATTATCCTCGACCAGCATTCTGAGCTTGTCCGCCGCGAGAACCGGGTCCAGCGCGATTTTTGCGCCGCCCTTGGCCCGGGTGACGATTGCCGATCCGAATTCACCTGGTTCGTGCAATTCGGCGAGCTGCGTCAGGTAGGCCGCAACGGTGCGCGAAAACTTGCGCTGGTCCATGAAAAGCAGATGCGAGCCGTCGGCGGCCAGCACGGCAAAGCCGAGCGCCAGCGGTGTGTGCGGTACGTCACCGCCACGGATGTCGAAGGCCCAGGCAATCGAGGAGGGGTCGGTCAGCACGGCATGGGTGGCGCCATCCTTCTCGATGGCCGCTGCCAGCCGCACCAGCTTGTCCTTAGCCAGTTCGCCGGCAAAGCCGATCGGGTGGATCTCGACCGGCGCCAGTGGCGGTCCAGGCTGGTCCTGCCAGATCGCGTCGATCGGATTCTCTTCGAGCGGCACCAGTGTCGCGCCGGATTTCTCGGCCGAGGCTTTCAGCGCCTTGACGTCGCTGATCGTATGCAGCCACGGATCGAAGCCCAATCGCACGCCCTTGCCGAGATTGTCCTTGATCCAGTTGGCCGGCGGGTTGTCGACAAGGCTCTCGATCGAAAAGATGTCGAGATCGACCTCCTGGCGCACCTGCAGCGTGTAGCGCCCGTCGACAAACATGACGGCGCGCTCGCCAAGTACAATGACGACACCGGCCGAGCCGCTGAAGCCGGTCAGCCATTTCAGCCGTGCCGAGCGGTCGGCGACATATTCGCCCTGGTGCTCGTCGGCACGGGGCACGATGAAGCCATCCAGCCCGTTCGACGCCAACCATTGGCGCAGCATTGCCACGCGCGGCTTGCCAACGGCCGGATCGCCGGCGGAATCGAAGGACTGGAACATGTCGGCTCTCCTCGAATGATGGCGCGACCGTAGCGCATGACTTCGAAAATCGGAATCGATTTTCGGAACGATCATCCCTGGTCGCCGCAGTGTCTTTTTGTGCATGGAGGCCATGCAGAATCGGCGATTTCAAAAAGCGTCAGCAGAGCTTACCTTCTTAACGTGGAGGAAAAGTCCTGTTGCCCTGCAAAGGAGACCGTCATGTCCTCGATTTCAGCCAGACGCGGATTTTTCAGAAACGCTGTGAAAGCGCTGATCGAAGCTCGCCAGCGCGAAGCGAGCCGGTATGTGAGCGGCGTTCTGCTTGGCTTTGATGACGAAACGCTGAAAGCTCACGGCTACGATCGCGAACAGCTGAAGAAAGCGGCGAACTCGCGCTAGGTCCGAGCAGGTTCCGGCTTGCGTTGAAAGCGTCGCGCCTCAGCGCTTGAGGTGAATCGTCACCCAGCCCTCGCGGTGCAAGGTGCGGACGTGCCGGAATTTCTGGCGGACATAGGCCGCGATTACCGCATCGCGCTGGCGCTCGAGGATGCCCGACAAAACAATCGAGCCACCGAGCGCGATATGCCCGGCCATTTGCGGCGCCAGACGCATCAGCGGCCGCGCCAATATGTTGGCGACGATCAGGTCGAAGGGCGCACGCGCGGCAAAGATCGGATGATGAAAACCGGGCGCCGCTACCGTTTCAATGAGCCCCTTGACGTGGTTCAGCCGCGCATTGGCAGCGGCCACCTTGACGGCGACCGGGTCGATGTCCGTTGCCAGCACCGGAACATGCGCGAGCTTGGCCACCGCGATGGCGAGCACCGCGCTGCCAGTGCCAAGGTCGAGCGCGTTGCGCGGATGCTCGCGCTGTATGACCTGCTCCAGCATTTCGAGGCAGCCGGCGGTGGTGCCGTGATGGCCGGTGCCGAAGGCAAGGCCGGCCTCGATCTCGATGGCGAGTTCGCCGCTGTGGCGCTTCCTGCGGTCATGCGCGCCGTGGACGAAGAAGCGCCCGGCCCGTACCGGCTTCAATCCCTCCAGCGAGCGCGCCACCCAGTCGATGTCGGGCAGCGCTTCTCGCTCTATCAGTTTCGACAGCGACAGTCCGGCCAGGATGTCCCTAAGCCGTGCCTCGACCGCATCGACGTCGTCGTCGGCATAGAGCGATACTTCGTGGATATCGCGGTCCTCGTCGACCTCGAGCACCGCAACCGGCAGGCCCTCTTCGTCGAACGCCGCACCGAGCGCCGCGAAGATGCGATCAGCCTCGATCTTGCCCGCGGTGAAATACAAACGCGTCTGCGTCATTCCCGGATACGTCAACCTTCCGCCGCCAGCCGCTTGAGCTTGGCGATGGCGGCGTCCGGGCTTTCGCCATAGGCAATGGTGCCGGCGAAATCGCCCTTGCCGTTGAGCAGCAGCACCGAAGCGGTGTGGTCCATCGTGTAGTCGCCGTCGTTCGTGTCGACTTTCTTCCAGTAGATGCCGAAGGACTTGGCCATGGCGTGGACCTTGTCCGGATCGCCTGATATGCCGAGGATGCGATCGGAGAAATTGCTGACATAGGTGTTCATGATTTCGGGCGTATCGCGCTCCGGGTCGACCGTAACGAAATAGGCACGCAGGTTCTTGCCGTCGTCGCCCATCGTCTTCAGCCAGCCGGCCAACTCGAAAAGCGTGGTTGGGCAGACTTCCGGACAGTGCGTGAAGCCGAAGAAGACGACGCTGGGGTGGCCGCGAAACGCGGCTTCGGTGACCGGCGCGCCCTTCTGGTCGACCAGCGTGAACGGTGCTCCGAACGGCTCGCCGCCATAATGTCCGCGGTACCAGTCGAAGGTGAGCCAGCCGATTCCGGCGGCCATCAGGACGAGAATACCGACCAGAATTGAACGCATCATCAGTGAAAGTCCGTCGTTATTCCATCGGGCGCCGGGTTGGCGCCGTGAAGGCCCTGGCTTGGCGAACACTCTTAGCGGTTCGGTCGCGCCGACGCAAAGATGTCGCGTTGCCGCAACCGGCAATCCTGTGGGAGGCGATCTGCTTGCAAAGCGCTGCCGTTCGTCCCACCTGAGGTCGGCAAAATTTGAACCGCAGGAGGCCTCTTTGCGAAAACTGATTGGCGGCGCGTTAGCCGCATGCCTTGTCATTGGCGCCGGCGCGGCCGCCGCCGAGGAAGTCGGCAAGGTCGGCGTCGATTGGCTCGGCAACGATATCATCGTCGAGGCGATCAAGGATCCGAAGGTCGAGGGCGTGACCTGCCACGTCTCCTATTTCGACCGTGGCATGATCGACCGCCTGCAGAAAGGCAACTGGTTCGAGGACCCGTCCGATTCCTCGATCTCCTGCCGCCAGACCGGGCCGATCACCATTGGCGACATCGACATGAGCGAGGCCGGCGAGGAGGTGTTCAAGCAAGGCATCAGCCTGATCTGGAAAAAGCAGGTGGTGAACCGCATCTACGACAAGGCCAACGAGACGCTGATTTACCTGTCGCATTCACGCCAGGTGCAGGATGGCTCGGCAAAAATGTCGGTCACCACCGTGCCGCTCTACGGCCAGAACGTGGTGTGGACCAGCGGCAAGCCGAAATAGAGACTGAAGGTGCTACAGGGTCCTTGGCGCGTCCAAACGGATGCGCGGCGCTGCACTCGGCTTGCGAGACTATGCGCGCGGGCGTAAAGCGCGCGCATGGACCGTCCCGAACACCTTGTCCTGAAAGATCCCGAGCCGCGCATCCATCCGACGGCGGAGCTGAAGGCGTGCAAGCTTGGACGCTACGCGTCGATCGGCGAGCGGGTCATCCTGCGCGAGGTGACGGTCGGCGACTTTTCCTACTTCGAGCGCCACGCCGAGGCGATCTATACGACGATCGGCAAATTCTGCTCGATCGCCGCCAACAGCCGCATCAATGCGCTGGAGCATCCGGTCGAGCGGCTGACGCAGCACAAAATCAGCTATCGGCCCAACGAGTACTTCCGCTGGCTGGGTGTCGATCAGGCATTCCGCGACCGGCGGCGGGCGAGAGCCGTCAGCATCGGCCATGATGTCTGGATCGGCCATAGCGCCGTGATCATGCCTGGCATAGTGATCGGCAACGGCGCGATCGTCGGTGCCAACGCGGTGGTGACGCGAGACCTGCCGGCCTATGCAATCGTCGCCGGCGTTCCGGCCAGGCCATTGCGGCAGCGCTTCAGCGCGGGAACTGCGGCCCGGATCGAACGTCTTGCCTGGTGGGACTGGCCGGTCGAGAAACTGGCCAGGGCAGTCCCCGACATGCAGGCCTTGCCCATCGAGGCTTTCCTCGACCGCTGGGAAAACGACGCCGCCTGAGTTCGGGCTATCTGCAAGCGGTCCGACGGCCTGCGCGATCTGCTCCTCCAACAATGTACCCGCGACCTTCCGCCGCGAGGGAACCAGGAGCGGCTGCCAACTGTTTCTGCAGACACAATGAACTCGGCTTCCGTCCGGGTTCGTCGCCCGGCTGCTGAGGGAGTTTGAATGATTGAGAAGCTTTTCACCAGGATCGCCAACAACGTCGCCCATTTTGCCGGCCTGCCGCCGACGTTTGCCGTCTGTTTCCTGATCATCGTCGTCTGGGCTGCAAGCGGGCCGATGTTCGGCTTTTCGGACACGTGGCAGCTCGTCATCAACACCGGCACGACGGTCGTCACCTTCCTGATGGTGTTTCTCATTCAGAACACCCAGAACCGCGATGGCGCCGCGATCCAGGCGAAGCTCGACGAATTGATCCGGGTCAGCACAGCCCAGAACACCTTCATCGGTATCGAACACCTGACTGAGACCGAAGTCGAAGAGATCCGCAAGAAATGCGAACAGGCAGCGAAGCGGCATGATCAGAAGCTTGCCGAGTTGGCAGCCGAGAAAGCCATGGCGAAGAAGCGGAACACGAAGAAGCATGCGGCGGCGTGATATAAAGGTCCGGCGCATACCTGCGAACATCGGATCCGATTCTTTGCTACGGTGATCTTCGGTTCGGGATCATGCGCTGCGTGTCATGAATGCCGCGAAAGCATCCTTGTAGTCCGGATGCCAGCGCGACAGAGCAGGACGGTTCTCAATGATGTCGCCAATCGCCCAGGCCATGCGCTTTTCGTCCATGGACCGGGTCGCCTCGTTATCGGGACACAGGATGTAGAAATCGCCACGCAACAGCGAGGCCAGCATGAAGTCGATGACCTGCTCGCCGGTCCAGGCTCCGGCCGGCTTTTCGGCGGCGCCTTCGGTCAGGCCGGTAAAAGTGAACCCGGGGATAAGCAGATGCGCCGCGACACTGGCGCCCGGCTCGTTGCGCAGCGCGTGCGCCAGGCCTTCGGTATAGGTCTTCACGCCCGCCTTGGAAACGTTGTAGGCGAGGTTGCCGGGCGGCGTGGTAATGCCTTGCTTGGAGCCGGTGTTGACGATCAGGCCGGGCTTTCCCGCCGCCAGCATGCGCGGCGCGAACGCCTCGACGCCATGGACGACGCCCCAGAAATTGATGTCCAGCAGCCGTTTCCAAGCGTCGCGGCTTTCCCACGGCTTGCCGGGATTGTTGCCGACGCCGGCATTGTTCATCAGCAGCGAGACGTCGCCGAAAGTGCCGGACGTCCTTTCGGCGAGGCGGGGGGGCTCGGCGGCGTTAGAAACGGCTGTGGGAATGTCAATAACCGCGCTGTCGCCCGGGATGGCGGGGACCGCGCCCCCGGCCGCATCGAGGCGTGCGCCGCCGATATCGGCCAGCACGATCTTCATGCCCATCGCCGCCAGCCTTTTGGCGGCGGCAAGGCCGATGCCGCTGGCCGCGCCGGTAACGACGGCGACATTGCCTGAGGCAAGTGCGGGCAGGGCGGTCTGGATCTCGGCGTCGGTGGTCATGATTTTCTCCTGTTCTGGCCGCGGCGAACTTAGCGCGGAACGAGACTCGCGCAAGCCGGTGCCGGCATCTTCGGGTTGACCGCGTCGGCGGGCGCTGCGCATGCTGATATCGAAAAAGGAGACCTGACGATTGACCGACTGGATCGAGATCCTGAAAGAACAGACCGCAACCGGCGACCAGATGAGCCGCGAGGTGCCGCAGATGCTCGCCAATCCCGACATCAGCGAAGCGCAAGTGAAAACGCTGTTTTCGGCGCTCGAAAAACAGGCCGAATTTGTCGAAAAGCTGCGCATGGCGCTGGAAAAATTCGGCCATGATTCTTCAGTGATCAAGGCGGCCGAGCGGCTGGAGGAGCGCTACGCCGACCTTGCCGCTTCGGTAGCGGAAAAGCTGAAAGCAATGCGAGGCTAGAGGGGGCCTATTTCTCGATCAGCCGCTCGAAGCGCCTGTCCGGCACGAACCAGATCATCGCCACCAGGACATAGATCGAGACACCGATCCAGTGATTGACGAAGGTCAGCGCGATGGCGGAAAGATAGAGGACCAGCGAGATCTTTCCCTTGAGGTCATTGCCCAACGCCCTGGCGAAGAGAGTCTCGTTGCCGTGCAGTCGATGCAGGGCCAGGGTGAGGATGTTGAAGCCGATGGCGCAGAGCGCCAGGTCGACGCCATAGACGGCAACCGGCACCGGCGCGAAATGGTTCTCACCCATGAAGGCTGTCGTCGCCGGCATCAGCGATAGCCAGAACAGCAGGTTGAGGTTCGCCCACAGCACGCGGCCGTCGACCCGCTGCACGGTATGGAACATGTTGTGCAAATTATTCCAGTAGATGCCGACATTGATGAAGGACAGCACATAGCTGAGGAATATCGGCCAGACTGGTGCCAGCGCGGAAAAATCCTCGCCATGCGGCACCTTCAATTCCAGCACCATGATGGTGATGATGATGGCGACCACGCCATCGGTGAATGCCTCGACTCGTCCCTTGCCCATGAATCTCCCCTGACAATCCGCTGAAGTTAAAAGAGGATCTCGCTCAGCGCCATCGGCAAAGATGCCAAACTTGTCAGGAGCAAGCCGGGGAGGGGGAACGGCTGACGCGAAAAAGGCGTTAGGATGTCAGATCCCGAACAGCAAAAGGTCGAAAAAATGACAGCTCACGCTCAAGTCATGACGCGCGATCACGAACTCGGCGGCCGCGCTGCAGCGGCCGCCGTGGCCGCCATGATTGCGGCCCTTTTCGCCGGCAGCACGGCGCTGACGCCACTTTACATCATCTACAAGCAGGTCTTCGGCTTCTCGCAGATCACTTTGACGCTGGTCTACGCCGTCTATGTCATCGGCAATCTGGCAGCGCTTCTGATGTTAGGGCGTGTGTCCGATGTCATCGGGCGCCGTCCAATGGCATTGGCCGGGATGGCGGTGGCCGTCGTCAGCGCGGTGGTTTTCCTGTTCGCCGAAAATGTCGCCTGGCTCGACATCGCCCGAATTCTGAGCGGACTGGGAATCGGCGTCGGCGCGGGCACCGGCACCGCCTGGCTCGCCGAATTGCTCCCGACCGACGACAAGTCACAGGCGGCGACGATTGCCACCAGCACCAATTTTCTCGGCCTCGGCCTCGGTGCGCTGGGGGCCGGGTTGCTCGCCGAATACGCTACCTGGCCGCTCAGGCTGACATTCGTCGTCTACCTGGCGATGCTCGCGACTGTAACCCTGCTGGTCTGGCGCACGCGGGAAACCGTTTCGCGGCCGGGGAAACTGGCTGACGTTTCGATGCGGCCGCGGCTTTCCGTGCCCGATGACATCCGCGCAAGTTTCGTTGCGCCGGCGGTGACCGGCTTTGGCGCAATGGCGCTGGTCGGCTTTTATGCAGCACTCGCACCGAGCATTTTGGCGCAGCAGCTGCAGGTAACCAACCATGCCGAAGCCGGCGCTCTGTTCTTTGAATTGGCAATCGTGACGGCCGCCACCATTGTAGTGACGGCACGTCTTTCGAGCCGAGCCGCGATGTTCGCGGCGCTTGCGCTGATGATCCCAACCGTCGCGCTGATTGTTGCGGCGCAGGTCTTCGCCTCGATGGCCATAATGATTGCCGGGACCGCCTTGTGCGGCGTGGCGGCAGCGCTCGGCTATCGCGGCGGCTTGCAAGTGGTGAACGAGATCGCGCCGGCGGCCCGGCGCGCCGAAGTCGTCTCGGCCTTCTTCATCTGCTGTTTTTGCGGCAACGCGCTGCCGGTCATCGGCATCGGCGTTCTGTCGACGGTGGCAGGTGCGACCGTGGCAAGCCTGGCCTTTGCCGGCATGATTGTCGTCTTTTCCCTGGTCGCTCTCGGGTTTGGCGCGAAATACGCGCGCTGAGCCGACCTTTCAGCCGTTCGGTGTCTCGGGCGAAAGATGCGCGCGCTGGCGCGGTACGCCGAGGCCGGTATCCGGCGGTTCGCCGGCAGCCGGCCGGCTTTCGATCATGTGCAGGCTGCGCCAGCGGCCGAAGCGATAATAGGCCGCGGCCAGCACGAGCGAGGTTATAGAGCCGGCCGGAAAGCTCCACCACAACGCTTCCTCACCGATCGCACTTCGAAAGAAATAGGCGAAGCTGGTGCGCACCAGAAGTACCGAGATCACCAGGATGATCAGCGGCGGCATCACCGCGCCCGTGGCACGCACAGTGGCGAAGAGCACGATGGTGATGCCGAACAGGATGAAGGACCAGGATGCGACCTTGTTGATGTGAGTGGCGATGTCGATCGCTGCACTGTCGCTGCTGAGGAAGAGGCTGAGCACCGCGCGATCGAATACGAACAGCAGCGCGACAAGCACGCCGGTAAGCACAAGGTTGAAGCCGACGCCGGACGCGGCGATGCGGCCGATCCGGTCCCAGCGCCCGGCGCCGACATTTTGCGCCGCCATGGACGAGACCGCGGCGCCGATGGCGAGCGCCGGCATCTGGATATAGGTCCAGAGCTGGGCGGCTATGCCGTAGGCAGCCGCGACCTGCGAGCCGTAGGCATTGACCATGCCCATCACAGTCAGCGCCGCGGACGAGACGACGATCATCTGCAGGCCCATCGGCACGCCCTTGAAGACGACAATGCGCAGCAGCGCCGGGTCCGGCCGCAGCAGAGCAAGATTGACGCCGGCCAGCCGCAGCGGGTGCTTGCGCGCATAAAGCACGATCAGGATGGCAAGCACGCTTACCGTCTGGCCGATCAGCGTCGAGGTGGCCGAGCCGGCGATGCCGAGTTCGGGGAACGGGCCGATGCCGAGAATAAGCAACGGGTTCAAAATGACGTCGAGCACGACGGCCAGCGCCATGAATAGGAAAGGCGTGCGCGAATCGCCGGCGCCGCGCAGCACCATCATGACGAAGGACAGCAGGTTCATCATCGGTACGGCGAGAAAAATGATACGCAGATAGGAACGCGCCAGCGGCAACGCATCGGCCGGCGTGCCGAGCGCATTGAGGATTGTATCGACCCAGATCCAGCCGCAGACCGCGAACACCACCGAGACAAGGAAGAAGAAGGTGGCACTGGTGCCGACGATGCGGCGGGCTTCGGGCAGATCGCGGGCGCCGACCGATTGCGCGACCAGGATGGTCGCCGCCATGCCGATGCCGAAGACGGTGCCGAGGATGAGAAACAGCACGAGGTTGGCATTGGACGTGGCGGTCAGCGCCGCTTCGCCGAGGAAACGACCGACCCAGACGGCATTGATTGAGCCGTTGAGCGACTGCAGAACATTGGAGCCGAGCACCGGCAGGGCGAACAGCAGCAATGTACGCGGGATAGGTCCACTGGTGAGGTCGCTGGTCCGCCGGCGTGCGGGCATCTTGTCGTCCATGGCAGGCAACTCGGCGAAGGCTATCTTGAGTCCGGTCCGCAATGATTGCCGATTTAACGAGACAGGTCGACGCAGCGTTGCGAATTCCGCCTGGCGTGCCTTGATCCAATCATGTTCTCAAAGCTTCCGGAATCGTATATTGATCCTGCACGCGTGGGGCCGCATCTTTCCTAGATCTCATGGGCAAGCCGGGGGTTCATGTCCGATATTCCGCTGTTTTTTGAGCGCCTGAACCGGCGTGCGTTTCTTGGTGCATCCGCTTTGGGCGCGGCCTCCGTGGCTCTTTCGGCGTGCACCACGACGGACGTAGCGGCGCCGCCAGTGACCGCGGCGCCAAGCGATCCGGCTTTCGGCGATGCCGCAAGTATGTATGCGGCGCGCGTCGACGAGGGCTATCAACTGCCGGCAATCCCGGTAGCCAAGGTCGATCCGAAATTCGTGCGCCAAATCGTGTCCGATCCGACCGGAGAAAAACCCGGCACGATCGTCGTCGATACCTCCGAGCACTTCCTCTATCTGGTGCGCGACGGCGGCAAGGCAATTCGCTATGGCGTCAGCCTCGGCAAGGCCGGTTTCGGACCGGCAGCGCCGTGGTTCAGGCGAGGAAGAAGTGGCCGGTCTGGACGCCGCCGCCGGAGATGATCCAGCGCCGGCCGGAACTTGCGAAATACAAGGACGGCATGCCGCCCGGCCCGCACAGCCCGCTGGGCGCACGCGCGCTATATCTCTTCCGCGACGGCAAGGACACGATGTACCGGCTGCACGGCACGCCGGAGTGGGATTCCATCGGGAAGAACGCTTCCTCCGGCTGTGTGCGCTTCATGAATCAGGACATTATCGACCTCTACAGCCGCGTCGACGGCGTCGCGCCGGTCTTCGTGCGCCCGAACCTGTCGGCCGCCGGGAAGATCGCCGCCGTGTCGGACAGGACGGCCGAGCCGATCGATGCGGGCGTGCCAAAGGACGCGGAGATGTTGAGGTAAGTGCCTTCGACGGATCATCAGTCTTAGGTTTTGCAAACCCACTAGAACACAATCCTTGTGCCGGCGAGCCGCAACTGAAGGGCCCGACCGTTCGATCGTGCCAGGCAGGCCGACGCGTTCGGCGCGTCCGCCTGCCTGGGGGTGTCGCTACTTCCCGGCGAGGCCTGGAAGCGTGACCTGATAGACCAGGAACATCGTGTCGACATCGGCGCCATCTTCGGCCTTGTAGGCCGCGCCGACCTGGAAGCCGTCCTGGGTGAGAAAGTCATTGTCGTTGGCGACGAACAGGAAATAGTCGTCGGGCCGTGTTGGATCGAGGACGCTCACCACCGACATCGCCTCCCACTTCTCCGAAAGGTTGTTGCGGTCATTGGGCGCGCCATTGTGCAGCCCGAAGTGGCCGAGCTCGGTCTTGTCGTTGATGTCGATGAACGGCGTCAGCTTGGCCGGCGTCACCGAGGGATCGAGCTCACCTTTGGGCGCAACCGGCTTGTCCTTGTCGAACTCGGTGCCGGCGATGTCGGTTGCCGCCGACACATCGACGACGCTGATCTCGCGATAGAGCGAGGTGTCGCCCTTCACCCCCTGGCCGTTGCCGCTGTCGCGCGCCAGCATCAGGAAGGTCTTGTCCGACAGAGCCACGATTTCGCTCTGCGCGGCAATCTTGGTCTTGCCCTTGGCATCGGTGAACACCGGCAGCGGCACAACATATTCATGCGCAAGCTTGAGTTGGGCCGGATCCGAGGCATCGTAGACCAGCGCGCGCGTGTTCTGGCGCGTCGAAGCGGAATCGCCGCCATCCTGTCTGGGGGCCGATTGCAGCACAGCGATCAGGAACTTCCCGTCCGGCGTCAGTGCCATGCCTTCGAGGCCCTGGTTGTTCTGACGGCCGGTTTCGGGATCCGTCGGATCTGGGTCTGCCGCGCCCGGTCCCGGATTGTTGGACGCGAAGTTCGGCGTTCCATGACGCATCGGGACAAGCGCCGCCGGCGACTGCGTTGCCGACATCAGACGCCCATCGGCGGAGAAGTGGTAGATGTTCGGACCATATTCGTCCGAGATGAACATGGTGCCGTCGGGCAGCCGCACGATCGCCTCGTTATCGAGCGCGAGCTTGCCGTTGGCTTCGGGCAGGATCGGCATGTCGTCGGTCGCGGCGCGCACGCCGTTGAGCGGATCGAGGCCGGTTGCGTCGGCGCCCTTGTCGTCGGTCAAAAGCATGGTGTCGGCAAGGGTTGCCTTGAGGCCCGACTGTTCCTGGCCGGCGGCTGGTGCCGCACCCGGTGCGATCTGGGCGAATTCGATGGCAATCGTGTTGATGCGCGGACGGTAATCGGTGGTGCCGACGACATTGTAGCCACGATCCGGCAGCAGCCACAGCGAGCCCTTATAGCCATCGGCGCCATGCGTCCAGCCGGCAGCGTCGATCGCCATGCCCGAGCCGGAGCCAAACGTCTCGCCGAACTTGTCCCTTTGGCTGGCCGGGATGCGACCGACACCGACCAGGCCCTTGTTGACGAAGCTGACGCCGCCGACGGTCGCTGCGTTTTCAGCCAAGGCCGGAGTCAAGGCGGTGAACATCGCCAGCGCGACCGCGAGGGACGCGTTTCGGTGCAGGTTTTTCATGGAAATCCTCTTTGTGACAAAACAGCCGAAGCGGGCGTCGCATCGACATGCCGCCAGCGCTTTCCGAAAAAGGTCTAGGACGCGAACATGATACTTGCGTGACAGAGGGCGCTTGTTCCTTCGTCCCTTGTGGGAGCAGGTGGATCGGCGCGCAGCGCCGAGACGGAAGAGGGGTGCTGGACGGAGTGCCTCGGTGCCGAGCTGGAGCACCCTCATCCGACCGAGCTGAGCCTGTCCTCTGGCTTGCCGAAGGCAAGACCCGTGGGCTCGGCCACCTTCTCCCCAAGGGGAGAAGGGAAGTGCCGCGATTCAATCGCTGTCGCGCGCGATCAGTTCCAGCGGCCAGACTTCACGGATGATGCGTGCGCCTTCGGCGCC
Source organism: Mesorhizobium sp. M0048 (assembly GCF_040323405.1). Classification (NCBI taxonomy): domain Bacteria; kingdom Pseudomonadati; phylum Pseudomonadota; class Alphaproteobacteria; order Hyphomicrobiales; family Phyllobacteriaceae; genus Mesorhizobium; species Mesorhizobium sp. M0048. Next base: position 226,289 of record NZ_JAMYUV010000003.1, read on the forward strand.
GGCGTAAGCCGGGATCGATGCCAGCAGCATTTCGGCCAACCGCTCGCCCATCGGCTCGAGCGCCGGGCGGAAGCCGGTCAGCGCCGGCGAAAAATAGCGGCAGAGCGGGGTGTCGACGATGACGATCACCGCAACGTCGTGGCCGGGCCTGATGCCCGCCTCGGCCAGAGCCTTGCAGCCGCCAAGCGCCATCGCGTCGTTGTTGAAGATGATGGCCGTCGGCGGGTCCTTGGAGTGCATGACCTTCGGCATCACCGCGTAGCCGCCGGCCTCGTTGATGAAGCCGTCGGCGATCAACTCGGGGTCGAATTCGATGCCGTGCCGCCGCAACGCCTTGCGATAGCCGGCGAGGAACAGATAGCCGAAATTGAGGTCGAGCGACGGGCGGATGGCGGCGATGCGGCGGTGACCGCGCGCGACGAGACGATCGACCGCGTCAGCCCCGGCTTTTTCGAAATCGAGGTCGAGCGAGGGATAGGCATCGCCGCCGGAGCGGCTGCGGCCGAGCGTCGCGAACGGGAAACCGGCCTGGGTCAAATAGTCGATGCGCTCGTCCTCGCGCCGCGTCCAGGCCAGCACCACGGCATCGGCCCGCCGCGTCTCGACGACACGGCGCAGGCGCTCCTGCTGGTAGTCGCCCGGCGCGCCCATCACTACGATCAGGTCGAGGCCGCTTTCGGCGAGCTTGGCCTGCAACCCGGTCAGGAACGGAATGAAGAACGGCTCGCCATATTCCTGGTCGCCCGGATGAGGCTGCAGCATGAAGGCGATCGAATGGGTGGCGCCGCGCCGCAGGCTGCGGCCGGACTGGTTCGGCGAATAATTCAGCTTCTTGGCCGCATCGAGCACGCGCTGGCGTGTGTCGGCATTGACGTCGGCGCGGCCGTTGAGCGCGCGCGACACCGTGCCGATCGAAATATTCAGGTGACGCGCAAGGTCGTGAATGCTGGACGCCAAAGGACAGTTCTCCCCCTTGCTTGGCTAGCACCGGCTGCTCTCCGGGCCAAGCCGACGCCACGATTTTTCACAGCCGGCCAATTGACATTCTACGCCATCGGGTGTGTTCTCGTAAACGTTTACGGAAGAACGTTTGCGGCTCTGCCGTGAACGCCGTGACGATCGGTCTGGAGGGGCCGAGAGGGAGGAGTGCTGGATGATCAATGTCGTCCTGGTCGGCTGCGGCGCGATGAGCAAGGCCTGGCTCGATGCGGCCAAGCAGATCGACGGGCTCGCCATTGTCGGCCTGGTTGATCTCGACGCCGAAAGGGCGCGGGCAAGGGCGCGCGAATACGAGCTTTCCGGCGCCGTCATCGGAACTGAGCTCGACGCCGTGCTCGACCAGACCAGGCCCGACGCGGTATTCGACGTCGTGGTTCCCGCCGCCCGCCGCGAGGTCGCGCTTTCCGCCTTTGCCCACCATTGCCATCTCTTGACCGAAAAGCCGCTGGCCGACAGCCCGGACAATGCGCGTGCCATTGTCGAGGCGGCCCGCAGCGCCGGCCGCATCCATGCCGTCGTGCAGAACCGCCGCTATGTCGCCAATGTCAGGCGCATCCGGCGCTTTCTCGATTCCGGCGCCATTGGTGCGCCAACCAGCATCCACGCCGATTTCTTCGTTGCGCCGCATTTCGGCGGTTTTCGCGAAGAGATGCGCCATGTGCTGCTGCTCGATATGGCGATCCACACATTCGATGCAGCCCGCTACATGGTGGCCGGCGAACCGGCCGGCGTCTATTGCCAGGAGTGGGAGCCGGCCAACTCCTGGTATCGGCAAGGGTCGTCGGCAGCCGCAAGCTTCAACCTCGGCGGCGGCAAGCTGTTCACCTATGCCGGCAGTTGGTGCGCGGCCGGCTTCCGTACAAGCTGGGACAGTACATGGCGGATCGTCGCCGAGCGCGGCAGCATTGTCTGGGACGGCGCGGACGGATTGAAGGCGGAAGTCGTGCGGCCGGTCCGTGAAGGCCTGTTCGACCGCACCGAACCGATAGCCGTGCCGCCGCTCGACCCGGCAGATCGCGTCGGCGGCCATCTCGGCATCATCCAGGATTTCGTCCGCGCCGTCGAAACCGGCACCGAGCCGGAGACGCGCGGCGCCGACAACATCAAGAGCCTGGCCATGGTTTTCGCTGCGATCGAGAGCGCCGAAACCGGGCGCCGGGTCGCTATCGCTCAACAGGAGGGGTCATGATGCCAAACCCGCTGCTCGACATCAGGATCGGCACCATGGTGCGTGCGAACCTCGACGACCCGGCCGCCTATGTCAGGCAGATCCTGCCGCTCGGCTTCGAGAGCATCCAGCCGTTCTTCTGGCAGACGCTGGGCGGCAAGGACATTCCGCGGCTGGCGGGCGAGATCCGCGAGGCGATCGGCGATGCCGATGTCATCGTCTCGTCGATCGGCGTGTTCGGCAATCCGCTGGAGAGCGGCGAGATCGATCGCGGCGTGCTCGAGGCGTGGGAAACGATCATCGACAACGCGCATCGGTTCGGCACCAACATGGTCAGCGGCTTCACCGGCCGCATCCGCGGCAAGCCGCTGCCCGACAGCCTGCCGCGCTTCCGCGAGGTCTGGGGGCCGCTCGCCAAGCGGGCCGCCGACAAGGGCGTGCGCATCGCCTTCGAGAACTGCGCCATGGACGGCAACTGGGCCAGCGGCGACTGGAACATCGCCCACAATCCGGACGCCTGGGAGCTGATATTCAACGAATTGCCAAACGACAATCTCGGCCTGGAGTGGGAGCCCTGCCACCAGCTGGTCTATCTGATCGATCCGATCCCGCAGATCCGCAAATGGGCGCAGCGTATCTTCCACGTCCACGGCAAGGACGCGACGGTGCGCTGGGACGTGATCCGCGAACATGGCGTGTTCGGCCGCCTGCCGTTCGTGCAGATGCGCACCCCTGGCTTCGGCGACAGCGACTGGACGCGGGTGATCAGCGAGCTGCGGCTGGCCGGCTACAAGGGCGCCATCGACATCGAGGGCTGGCACGACCCGGTCTATCGCGGCGATCTCGAGATCACCGGCCAGGCGCGGGCACTGGATTATCTCCAACAATGCCGGGGAGGCGCGAGCTACCTGCCGAACCCGGTGTGAGGCTAATGCATGTCGCGCAAAAGTGCCCAGCGGTTTTGCGATAACGACATGCATAAAAACAGGACAAGCCGGCGGGAGGTGCCGGCCAGCGAAAGATTGCGGCGCAATGCCGAAGCAATCGTCAAAACCCCTCGGCTAGCGAGGGAACAAAGGGAGGATAAGTGCATGAGCATTACGATGAGAAGGACAGTTCTGCGCTCGACCGTCGCGGCGGCCGCGATGGCGCTCGCCGCCGCACTCTCGACCTTGCCGGCGCAGGCGCTCGATGCCCAGTGGTGTAAGGATGTCCATATCCGTTTCTTCGTCGGCGGCGCCGAGGGCGATGCCTTCGGCACGATCGTCTATAATGGCGCGAAGCAGGCGGCGGCCGATCTCGGGCCGAAGGTCGACTACATCTTTTCCCAGTGGGATGTCGAGAAGATGGTGCAGCAATTGCGCGAGGCTGTCGCGGTCAAGCCCCAAGGCATCGCCATGATGGGCCACCCGGGCGACGCCGCGATCATGCCGCTGGCCGAACAGGCGCACAAGGACGGCATCAAGATGATGTACCAGAACGTGCCGGTGCCGACGGTCACGGCGGCGTTCGGCGGCGGCTATGTCGGTGCCCAGCAGGAGCAGCAGGGCCGCGCGCTTGGTGCCGAGGCGGTCAAGCTGGCCGGGCTCAAGGCCGGCGACAAGGCAATCATGATCGGCCCGTTCGAGAACGAGAGCCGCGGCGCGCGCGAACGCGGCACTGTCGCTGCCCTCAAGGAAGCGGGCGTCGAGGTCATACAGCTCTCCTCGCCGCCAAGCGGCGAATGGGCTTCCGACCCCAATCTGGCCCTTCCGGTGATCACCGCGGCACTGCTCAACAATCCCGACGTCAAGGCGGTTGGCTATCCCGGCGGACAGATGCTGGGCAACGTCCCGACTTACATGCAGGCGGCGGGCAGGAAGCCGGGCGATATCTTCAACTTCGGCTTCGACACCAGCCCGCAGATCGTCGAGGGCTTCAAGGGCGGCTGGGTGCAGCTGACGGCCGACCAGCAGCCGTTCCTGCAGGGCTATCTGCCGATCCTCAGCCTCTGCCAGCAGGTTGTGCTGGGTCTCGCACCGATGAATGTCGATACCGGCGCCGGCTTCGTCACGCCGCAGAATTACGAGATCGTCGCCGAGCTCGCCAAGCAGGCGCTGCGCTGACCTCCCAAGCCGTCGGCCGGGATCGAGCCCGGCCGGCGGGACCGCCGGCGAAAAGGCCGGCACGCGACAATCAAGCGAGGATCGCCATGGCCGAACGCATCATCGAACTGCGCGACATCACCAAGTCCTACGGCCAGGTCTATGCGCTGGGCGGGGTCAATCTCAGCGTCGATCGCGGCGAGGTGGTCGGCCTGATCGGCGACAATGGCGCCGGCAAGTCGACGCTGATCAAGATCCTGTCCGGCGTGGTCAAACCGACCAGCGGCGAGATTCTCGTCCGCGGCAAGCCGGTGACCGGATGGAGCCCTGCGCGCTCGCGCGACGCCGGTATCGAAACGGTGTTCCAGGACCGGGCGCTCGCCGTGCAGCAGACGATCGTACGCAATATCTTCATGGGCCGCGAACTCACCGGCTGGCTTGGCTGGCTGAAGGTCAACAAGGAGATCGCGGAGGCGAGCCGGCTGATGCGCGAGATCGGCTTCACCTCGAAAGTGTTCACGCCACAGTCGATCGTCGGCCAGCTCTCGGGCGGCGAACGGCAGGGCGTGGCGATCGCGCGGGCCATCTATAAGAAGGCGGAGCTGATAGTCCTCGACGAACCGACGACCGCGCTATCGCTGACCGAGACCGCCAAGGTCTTCCACTTCGTGCGCCAGGTGCGGGCGAGCGGTCGCTCGATCCTGTTCATCGGCCACAACATCCACCACGTCTTCGATATCGCCGATCGCTTCGTGGTGCTGGACCGCGGCAAGGTCGCGCTCACCGCCGACCGCAGCGAGGTCAAATCGGCCGAGGATCTGATCAATTTCATGGAAGACGTCGCCCACCCCAGCGGATTGCCGGGGTTGCACGACGCGGGCGATGCAGGGAGGGCGGCACGATGAGCAAGACCATGGAACCCGATCTGCAGAGCCCCCTCGGCGGCACGCATAATGAGGCCGCCGGGAAAGAGTGGAGACACCCGTCCGACAATTGGCTGCGCGGGTTCATCCTCGACAACCGCGCCGCGCTCGGCACGCTTGCCGTGTTCATCGTCATGATGGCGGTGTTCATGATCGCCAACCCGATCGTGTTCACCACCTGGAATCTCTACAGTTCCGTGCTGACCACGCTGCCGGTGGCGTTGTTCGTGGTGGTGCCGCTGGTCTTCGTCGTCACTTGCGGCGAGATCGACCTGTCGTTTCCGGCGACAATGGGCTTTGCCTCATGGGTCTTCGCGCTGGTCGTGCAGGCCGGCTACGACCCGTTCCTCGGCATCGCCGCCGCAATCGTCACCGGCATGCTGCTCGGCTTCCTGGTCGGCTCGCTGGTCGTCTATGGCGGGCTGTCGTCGCTGATCGCCACGCTCGGCATGAATTTCCTGCTGCGCGGCCTGATCCAGATCATCAACGAGGGCAGGTCGACGGCGCTGACCGGCCTTGCCGACAGCTGGGCCTACAAGATCTTCTCCAGCCAGCTTTACGGCATTCCGGTGCAGATCTTCTGGGCCATCGGCTTCGTCGTGCTGTCGGCTCTGCTTTACAACCGCCATCGCTTCGGCGCGCAGGTCAAGGTGGTCGGCGACAATCCCGACAGCGCCCAGCAGATGGGTATCGACGTCAAGCGCGTGCGGGTAAAAGTGTTCGTCTTCGTCGGCATCGGGGCTGCGATCGCCGGCACCTTCTCGGTGATGATCAACTTCACCTGGTGGCCGACGGCGGGGGACGGATACCTGCTGCCGGTGCTGGCATCGGTGTTCGTTGGCGGCACCCCGACCTGGGGCGGCATCGGCACTGTTGTCGGCGGCGCGATCGGCGCGGTCACCGTCTCGTTCATCCAGACCGGCGTGGTGGCGGCAGGCCTGAGCGGCTTCTATGTCCAGTTCTTCAACGGCCTGATCATCATCCTGTCGCTGCTCGGCCACAAGTGGAACCAGGCGCGGTATCGCTAGCGCCCGGCGGCCTCACACCCCCGTCACAAACCCGTCCAGCACGCGTTTCTGGCCGGCTTTGTCGAAGTCGATGGTCAGCTTGTTGCCTTCGATGGCCGAGATGTTGCCGTTGCCGAATTTCTGGTGGAAGACGCGGTCGCCGACGCTGAAGGGGGACGGCGTGTGGGCGACGGATTTGGCGACCAGCTCGCCGTCGATGGTGCGCCCCTTGACCGAGGTGCGACCGGCGCCGTAGCCGGAGTCGGTTTCGCCATAGCCGATGCGCTCGACCTGGTGACCGGAGCGCGTGCCCCAATTGCGGTCGGTCGCCTCGGTGCGGTTGGCTTGGGCGCGCTGCCAGCCCGGTGTCGCATAGGTGCTGGAGAAAGCGCCGGATTTTTCAGCGCCGTTATTGCCGCCAATGTTGTCGAAGCGCGATGCCCCATAAGGGTTCTGCCTGCCTGCACTTTGGCCTCCACGACCGGAGGCGAACGAGCCGCCGCCATAGGCATTGCCGTAGCCGCCGTAGGAGTTGCCGCTCTCGGAAACTTCGACATGGGCTTCCGGCAGCTCGTCGATGAAGCGTGACGAGATGGTCGATTGCCAGAGGCCGTGGATGCGGCGGTTGGAGACGAACCAGATGTGCAGGTTCTTCTTGGCGCGGGTCAGCCCGACATAGGCGAGGCGGCGTTCCTCCTCCAGCCCTGAGCGGCCGCCCTCGTCGAGGGAACGCTGGTGCGGGAACAGCCCTTCTTCCCAGCCGGGCAGGAACACGGTTTCGAATTCGAGGCCCTTGGCCGAATGCAGCGTCATGATGTTGACCGCGTCGAGCTCGGCATTCTGCTCGGCGTCCATGACGAGTGCTACATGTTCGAGGAAGGAGCGCAGCGATTCATACTCCTCCATGGAGCGGATCAGTTCCTTCAGGTTTTCCAACCGTCCCGGTGCTTCGACCGAGCGGTCGTTCTTCCACATATCGGTGTAGCCGCTCTCCTCAAGAATGGTCTCGGCGAGCTCGGTGTGCGGGGTGGTTTCCAGCGCCTTCTGCCAGCGCTCGAAATTGGCCGCGACCTCACGAAGTGCGGCGCGTGGCTTCGGCTTCAGCTCGTCGCTCTCGGCGAGTTTTGCCGCCGCCTCCAGCATCGGGATGCGCAGCGCCCGTGCGGTGTCGTGGATCTGGCGGATGGTGGCCTCGCCAAGGCCGCGCTTCGGCACGTTGACGATGCGCTCGAAGGCGAGGTCGTCGGCGCCTTGTGCGACGACGCGGAAGAAGGCCAACGCATCGCGGATTTCGAGGCGCTCGTAGAAGCGCGGGCCGCCGATGACGCGGTAGTTGAGGCCGAGCGTGACGAAGCGGTCCTCGAATTCGCGCATCTGGAAGGACGCGCGGACGAGGATCGCCATGTCGTTGAGATTGTGCTTCTGGCGCTGATAAGCCTCGATGGTCTCGCCGACGGCGCGGGCCTCCTCTTCGGAATCCCAGGCGGCGTGGACATGCACCTTCTCGTCGTCCTCGGCGATCTTTTCGGTGAACAGCGTCTTGCCGAAGCGGCCCTCATTGTGGGCGATGAGGTGGGAGGCGGTGCCGAGGATGTGCGCGGTCGAGCGATAGTTGCGCTCCAGCCGGATGATGGTGGCGCCGGGAAAATCCTTGTCGAAGCGCAGGATGTTGTCGACCTCGGCGCCGCGCCAGCCATAGATCGACTGGTCGTCGTCGCCGACGCAGCAGATATTTACGGTGGACAGGCGCGGGCTTCCCTCCCCCTTGAGGGGAGGGTGGCCGGGCGAAGCCCGGTCGGGTGGGGTCCGTGCGGCAGTGCTTGACCTACCGGCGGCAGTGCTCGACGCTCTAGCGGTGCCTTCTGCGGCAACCCCCTCCGCCCGCTTCGCGGGCACCTCCCCCTCAAGGGGGGAGGATTGCGGCCGCTGTGCCAGCAGCCGCAGCCACATGTACTGGGCGGTGTTGGTGTCCTGATATTCGTCGACGAGGATGTAGCGGAAGCGCTTGTGGTATTCCTTCAGCACGTCCGGATTGCCGCGGAAGATGCGGATCGGATGGCACAGGAGATCGCCGAAGTCGCAAGCGTTCAGCGTTTTCAGCCGCTCCTGATAGGCCTTGTAGAGCTCGCGGCCCTTGCCGTTGGCGAAGGGACGGGCATCGCCCTCGGGGATGTCGGCGGGGCCAAGGCCCTTGTTCTTCCAGCCGTCGATCATCTGGGCGAACTGCTTGGCCGGCCAGCGCTTGTCGTCCAGCCCTTCGGCCTGGATAAGCTGCTTGATCAGGCGCACGACATCATCCGTGTCGAGAATGGTGAAGTCGGATTTGAGCCCGGCCAGCTCGGCATGTCTGCGCAGCAGCTTCACTCCAATCGAGTGGAAGGTGCCGAGCCACGGCATGCCCTCGACATTGCCTTCACCGATCAACAGGCCGATGCGCTGCTTCATCTCGCGCGCCGCCTTGTTGGTGAAGGTGACGGCGAGGATCTGCGAGGGGAAAGCCTTGCCGGTGGCAAGGATGTGGGCGATGCGGGTGGTCAGGACGCGCGTTTTGCCGGTGCCGGCGCCGGCCAGCACCAGCACCGGGCCTTCGGTGGTTTCCACCGCCAGCCGCTGCTCGGGGTTGAGGCCGTTGAGATAATCGGGCGCGTTGTTCTGGTTGCTGCGGGCAGCCATGGCGCGCGCGGCAATGCCCGACGGGGCCACGGGCCGCGCGTTCGGTTCCTCAAAAAAGGGCATGTCTTCCGAAAAGCCGGACATCTCCCCCCGAATGTAGTGATTCGGCAGCGAAAGGCCAGAAGTGTCTCCGTTTTGTTCTCTGTCCAGTCGGTGGACTCACAATCTGGATGGGTCTGCTAACCAAAACGCCGGGCTTGCGATGGGCCGGCACCGTAAAACGCCGAGCTTGCTTGACAGTGGAAGCGGGCCGGAGAAAGTTGCGTGGGGGCAGGAACGCAATGCGGGGTTGCCCATGGACGCGTCGCGGAGCGCACCAGTCGAAGGAGCACCGTCTTGGCTGTGGTCATCACCTCCCTGATCCTTTTCCTCATCGGCCTGGCGATTGGCGGCGGCGGCATCTGGCTCGTGACGCTGGGCGGCAGCTGGTACTACGTCATCGTCGGTCTAGCTTTCCTTGTCGCGGCCTGGCTGCTCTACAGGCGCAGATCCACGGCGCTGTGGCTCTACGCGGCGATCGTGCTCGGCACGCTCGCCTGGGCGGTTTGGGAGATCGGCTTCGACTGGTGGGAGCTCGGCCCGCGCGGCGGCATCATCGTGCTTGTCGCGCTATGGCTGTTGACGCCATGGGCGCGGCGCGGGCTTACCGGTCCCGACGGACGCGCACCGCTTATCCTCGCCGTACTGGCATCGCTTGCCGTCGCCGGTTATTCGATGACGACCGATCCAAAGGATATTACGGGTGAACTCAACACCGACAAGGTGACGCCGACGGCCGATCTTGGCGGCAACGTGCCGGCTGGCGAATGGCACTATTACGGTCGCACGCAATACGGCCAGCGCTATTCGCCGCTCGACCAGATCACCGCCGAAAACGTTGCCAATCTGCAGCCGGCCTGGACCTATCGCACCGGCGACGTGAAAGGGCCCGACGACATCGGCGAGACGACCTATCAGGTGACGCCGCTAAAAATCGCCGACACGCTCTACATCTGCACGCCGCATAATTTCGCCATCGCCATCGATGCCGCGAGCGGTAAGGAGAAATGGCGCTTCGATCCGCAGGTCAAGCTCAACAAGGACCGCCAGCACCAGACCTGCCGCGGCGTGGCCTATTATGCCGATGCCAAGGTCGCCGCCGGCCAGCCCTGCGCCACACGCATCTACCTGCCGACATCCGACGCCCGGCTGATCGCGCTCGATGCGGCGAATGGCCAGGTCTGCCCGACTTTCGCCGAAGGCGGCACGCTGAACCTGCTCGCCAACATGCCATATCCGAAGCCGGGCTATTATTATTCGACCTCGGCGCCGCTGATCGTCGCCAACAAGATCATCGTCGGCGGCGCGGTCAACGACAATTATTCGACGCAGGAGCCGTCCGGGGTCATCCGTGCCTACGATGCCGACACCGGCGCGCTGTTGTGGAATTGGGATTCCGGCAATCCGGACCAGACGACGCCGCTGCCGCCGGGCCAGACCTACACCAACAACTCGCCCAACATGTGGTCGACGGCAAGCGCCGACGAAAAGCTCGGCCTGCTTTATGTGCCGCTCGGCAACAAGACGCCGGACCAGCTCGGCGCCGGGCGCAGCGCCAATGACGAGAAATTCTCCTCGTCGATCACCGCGCTCGATCTCAACAGCGGACAATTGCGCTGGGTGCGGCAGACCGTGCACCACGATCTCTGGGACATGGACGTGCCGGCGCAGCCGACGCTGGTCGACATCACCACGGAAAGTGGCGTGGTGCCGGCGCTGGTCGGGCCGACCAAGCAGGGCGACCTCTATGTGCTCGACCGGCGCAGCGGCGAGCCGATCGTTCCGGTCAAGGAAGTGCCGGCGCCGGGCGGCGCGATCGAAGGCGACCATACCTCGCCGACGCAGCCGGTCTCGGATCTCAGCTTCAGTCCGAAACCGCTGACCGGCGCGGATATGTGGGGCATCACCATGTTCGACCAGCTGGCCTGCCGGATCGAGCTCCGGAAGTTGCGCTATGAGGGCCGCTACACGCCGCCGTCGCTGCAGGGCTCGCTGATCTACCCCGGCAATTTCGGCACCTTCAACTGGGGCGGCGTGGCAGTCGATCCGGTCCGGCAGGTGATGTTCGGCATGCCGACATACCTGGCGTTCATCTCCAAGCTGGTGCCGCGCGCCGACGTGCCGCCGCCCGGCGACACCAAGGGCAGCGAACAGGGCCTGAACCGCAATGACGGTGCACCTTACGCAGTAATATTGAAGCCGTTCCTGTCGCCGCTCGGCATTCCCTGCCAGGCGCCGCCCTGGGGCTATGTGGCGGGTGCCGACCTTCGGACCGGAAAGATCGTCTACAAGCATCGCAACGGCACCGTCTACGACATGACGCCATTGCCGCTGCCATTCAAGGTCGGCGTGCCCGGCATTGGCGGGCCGATGATCACTGCCGGCGGCGTCGCCTTCCTCGGTGCGGCGGTCGACGACTATGTGCGCGCCTATGACCTGACGACCGGCAAACAGCTCTGGCAGGCGCGGCTGCCGGCGGGCGGGCAGTCGACACCGATGACCTACACGGTAGCCGACGGGCGCCAGTTGGTCGTCATCGTTGCCGGCGGCCACGGCTCGGTCGGTACCAAGCCGGGCGACTATGTGATGGCCTATACGCTGCCGAAATAGAGAAGTTCCTTCAGAGCCCGAGATGCCCTTTCAGGTCGGGTACCGATGCAAGTACCTCACTGGTCAGCTGCGGGCCGGCGGCTGCCTCGGCCTGCTGGACCAGCATCGTGCCGGCCTGGCTGATCTGTGCCAGCGTAAGGCCTGATGCCTTGAGTATGGCGACGCCGTTGATCAGCGCGCCGGTCTTTTCGCCGAGAGCGCCGCCGAGCGCGCCCTCCAGCGAGGACAGGAGGCCACCACCGGAAGCCGCGCCGGGAGCCATGACATCATATTGCTTGGCCAGGGCGTCGGCTCCCGGGATCTTGGCGAAGAAGCTGGACAGAGTCGTGCCTTCCGCCTCGTGTTCGAGCACCGAGAAAATCGTGCCGGCGATCTTTTCCGTCAAAGCCTGGTTGAGACCGGATTTCTGGGAGACGGTGTTGATGATGTCCTGAACGTCCATGACCTTTCCTCACGCTTTGGTGTTTGCGGGCGGGTGCCGGTTGGCGCGGATTTGGATCAACGATCGTTTGAATGCGGTGAAGGCAGTGAACCGCAGCGCCAGCAAAGCCATAGCGGCGAGGGCGAACCCACTTGCCAGAAGCGGGGAGGGAAAGGTCATGGCATATTCCTTCGTCGTCAATCAGGCATTCTTTTCCCGCCAAATGGCCATTCTAGTTCGCCAGATGGCCCGAATGAGGCATAGCCCGGTAACTTCTTTTTACATCGTGGCGCGTGCATTTAGCATTGCCACAAAGGACCAAAATTTAACGACAGTGCGGCGCGCGGCATCACGGCCCTCGTGCAGGGACTTATGGCAGCCTCACTCCGCCGTGACTGGACCAGGCAAGCTTCGGCTCTATGTTGCCGCGGGGGCCCACGAGGAGCGCGCCATGACAACACCTGCCGGACCCACTGCCGCCAAGCCTGTCATTACCCAGGCGATGATCGATGCCTATGACGAATACACGCATCTGACGCTCGACCGGCGGCGCTTCATGGAGCAATTGACCAGACTTGCCGGATCGGGTGCGGCAGCTGCCGCGATCGCGCCGCTGCTGGCGGCGAACTCGGCCCAGGCGGCAATCGTGGCGGAAGACGATCCGCGTGTGAAAGGCGAGGACATCAGCTATCCCGGCAGCGGCGGCGAGATGAAGGGCTATCTGGTCAGGCCGGCGGACCAGACCGGCAAGCTTGGTACCGTCATCGTGGTGCATGAGAACAGGGGTCTCAACCCGCATATTCGCGACGTGGCGCGGCGCGTTGCGCTGGAAGGGTTCGTGGCGCTCGCGCCGGACTTCATGACACCGCTCGGCGGCACGCCGGACGATGAAAACAGGGCACGTGACCTGTTTTCCCAGCTCGATCCAGCACAGGTCGCCGCCAATGCCGTCGCAACGGTCGCCTACCTCAAAGGCTACAAGGACGGCAACGGCAAGGTCGGCGCCGTCGGCTTCTGCTGGGGCGGCGGCACGGTGAACATGCTGGCCGTCAACGCGCCGGACCTCGCCGCCGCCGTCGCCTATTACGGCATGCAGCCAAAGGCCGAGGACGTGCCGAAGATCAAGGCCGCGCTCATGCTGCATTATGCCGGCCTCGACACCCGCACCAATGCCGGCATCGATGCCTTCAAGAAGTCACTCGACGCGGCTCATGTCGAATACTCGGTCTATGTCTATGAAGGCGCCAACCATGCCTTCAACAACGATACGTCGGCGGCCCGCTACGACAAGAAGGCGGCTGACCTCGCCTGGGGCCGGACGATCGCTTTCCTCAAGGAGAAGCTGAACTGATCAGGTGGGCGCCGGCGCCGGTTTGTGAAGGGCGACGCCGGCCACCACCAGCGCGATGCCAACGCAGTCGGTGAGGCTCGGCACCTGCCGCAGCACGATGACGCCGATCAACGTCGCGGTGACCGGCAGCAAAGACAGCATCAGCGCGAAGCTGGAGCGCGGCAGCCGCGACATGGCAAGCTGGTCGCATATATAGGGAATGACCGACGAGCAGATGCCGACGCCGACCGCCGCAAGCAGCAGCGGCGGCGCCGAGAAAGCCGGCAGAGCATCGGCGAAACCGATCGGCAGAACGACGAGAAGGGCGACCGCCATGGCGGCACCCAGCCCGACGATGCCATCGCCGGCGCCGCCGCGCGCGACGCGGTGGCCGAGCACGATGTAGCCAACGAACAGCGTGCCGTTGAGGAAGGCCCAGAACAGGCCGACGGGATCGCTCGACCATTTGACGTCTATCAGCAACAGGGTGCCGGCGACAGCGATCGCGAGGGCGGCGAGATTGCGCGGGCTTCTGAGGCCAACAAGCGCAACGGCGATGGTGCCGACGAATTCGATCGCCGCCACCAGCGAGATCGGCAGCCGGTCGAGCGCCAGGTAAAACGAGCAATTCATCACCCCAAGGCAGACGCCGAAGGCCAGAAGCAACAACCGCGTCGAGCGATCGGCGCGGGCGAAGACCGCCCATGGCCGGGTCAACGGGGCAAAGACGAGTGCCGCGGTGGCGATGCGCAGCCAAGCCATGCCGAGCACGCCGACATGCGGGAACAGCAGCACCGCGAAGGCCGGTCCGAGATAGTGGAACACGGCGCTGACGCCGAACCAGAGATGCGGCGGGACCGCGTTTGCCAAGGTAAAGGCGGGGCCGGCGAGTGCCGGACTTGCTGCTGGGGCTTGCGTCCGATCTTGCATGGGATCAGTATCGCAGGCGATTTTTGCCATTGATATGGATGATGGCCGGTCATTGCGGCTATTTGCTTTCCGAAATCAAGGAGTATTCCGCTGAAACGCCTTCGAAATGAAAATAGCGATCTGGATCCGGCGGACCTGAAAATCCTGCGCCTGCTGGAAAAGGACGCGCGCACCAGCACCGCCGAACTGGCGCGGTCGGTCGGCCTGTCGGCGCCGAGCGTTGCCGAGCGCATCAAGCGGCTGCAGGAAAGCGGTGTGATCGAGGCCTATACGGTGCGTATCAATCCGGCCGCGCTCGGCATGAAGCTGTCGGCATGGCTGCGCATCAGGCCGGTGCCGGGCCAATTGGCCGTCGTGGCCGAGATCATCCGCGAGCTGCCGGAAATCGCCCAATGCGACAGGGTCACCGGCGAGGACTGTTTCATCGCTTTGGCGCATGTCGGCTCGGTGGCCGAGCTCGAACGGGTGATCGACCGCATCATCCCATTTGCGATGACCAACACGGCGATCATCCAGTCGTCGCCGGTGGTGCCGCGATCGCCGCTGGGGGCGTGAAGCGCCAGCCTTGACGCTTGGGATCGTTCGTCAGCACATCATCAGAAATGCAAACCGGACGACCGGTCTGTTTCTTCCCGCACCGTTCAGGCGTGGCCGCGTTTCATCCGCGCCTGCTTCAGGATGGCGCGCCAGCGGATCATGGCGAAGGGGATCGGCTCGTTGTTGTTGGCGATGTGGAAGATCTCGTTGTTGAGGTTCTTCAGCGAGCGCCAGAAATCATAGTCGGTGATGCGTGGGTCAGCCGCCAGCCTGTCCGCTTCGACCTTGATATCGGTTTTCATGCACGTTCCCCGAACCGCTGCTGCTCCGCCGCCCGTATCGCAATTCGATGCGGATGGTTTTCCAACGCCGCGCTGAGTCGTTCAACGTCTCAATTCGGCTTGTTCACGTTAAAACCTCGGTAAGGTTAACGGCGGTTGGCCAGTGGTTCAAGCGCTCTCTTGGTTCAAGCCGGCTTACGACGAATACCGATCGAGCGGCCGGCGCGCTCCGGCATCGGCAGGGCGGCATGGGCGGCGCGCATCGCTTCCACCCTGGCCAGGACGTCGGCGGGGAAGGGCGCTACCTTCGGGCCAGCCATGTCGACATGCAGCGACAGCGTTTCGGATGTGGCGGCAAGCCAGCCGTCGCGATGCCGGATTTCCTGATAGGCCCTCAGCCGCTTCTCGTCATGGTCGAGGAGTTGGAACGAGACGGTGACCTTGTGGTCGAGATGCAACTCCTGGACGTAGCAGACATGCACTTCCGCGGTGTAGATGGTCAGCCGTCGTTCTTTCACATAATCCGGCCCCATCCCCATCATCTCGAATGCTTCGTCGGAGCAACGATCGAACAGCACGTTGTAATAGGCCATGTTGAGATGGCCGTTGTAGTCGATCCAGGCCTCCTCGATGTCCATGGCGCGAGAGACGAAAGGGGCGGGGATGGGCATCGGAAACTTCCTTCTCGTCATGCCGGGGTGAGCGTGGACTGGACAGAGCGTGCTTGGTGAGACTACGCATCCGTAGAAGCAGAACAAGGGTGGACGCTGGTCCATTCGCGGAGGAATCGATGGCTCTAAGCGACCTCAATCCGGTCGAGCGCAACGAAGAAGGCATTGCCGCCGTGCTCGGCATCCTCAAGCAGCGGCTCGGCGAGCGATTCCAGACCGGCCAGGCGATCCGCGCCCAGCACGCGCACACCACGACCTATATTCCGACGCAGGCGCCGGACGGCGTCGCCTTTGCCGAGACCACGCAGGAGGTGCAGGAGATCGTGCGCGCATGCGCGGCGCATCGCGTGCCGGTGATCGCCTTCGGCGTCGGCTCTTCGCTGGAAGGTCACACCAACGCGCCGGGCGGCGGCATCTCGCTCGATACGTCACGCATGAGCCGCATCATTGCAGTCAATCCCCAGGACCTCGATTGCACCGTCGAGCCCGGCGTGACGCGCGAGGACCTCAACCGGCACCTGCGCGACACCGGCCTGTTCTTTCCGATCGATCCGGGCGCCAACGCCTCGCTCGGCGGCATGGCGGCGACGCGGGCCTCGGGCACCAACGCCGTGCGCTACGGCACGATGCGCGAAAACGTCCTGTCGCTGACCGCGGTGATGGCCGACGGTGAAGCAGTGACGACCGGCAAGCGCGCCAAGAAAAGCTCGGCCGGCTACGATCTGACACGGCTGCTGATCGGCTCGGAAGGCACGCTCGGCATCATCACCCAGCTGACGTTGAAGCTGCAGGGCATTCCGCAGGCGATTTCGGGCGGCGTCTGCCCGTTCGCCAGTGTCGAGGCGGCGTGCAATGCGGTGATCGCGACCATCCAGATGGGCATTCCGGTGGCGCGCATCGAATTGGTCAACGCGCTGCAGATGCGGGCGATGAAGACCTATTCGAAGCTTGATTATCCGGAGAGCCCGTGCCTGTTCGTCGAGTTCCACGGCAGCGATGCCGGCGTCGCCGAGCAGGCCGAAACCTTCGGCGTGATCGCCGAGGAAAATGGCGGCGGTCCGTTCCTGTGGACCAGCGTCGCCGAAGAGCGGACGAAATTGTGGAAGGCCAGGCACGATGCCTACTGGTCGTCGCTGACGCTGCGGCCGGGTGCCAAGGGCCTGTCGACCGATGTCTGCGTGCCGATCTCGCGCTTTGCCGAATGTGTCACCGAGACCGAGGTGGATATCGCCGAGATGGGCCTGATCGCGCCGATCGTCGGCCATGCCGGCGACGGCAATTTCCATGTGCTGGTGCTGATGGACGTGAACGATCCGAAGGAGATCGCGCTGGCGGAAAAATTCGTGGCGCGGCTCAACATGCGCGCCATCGCCATGGACGGCACCTGCACCGGCGAGCATGGCATAGGGCAAGGCAAGATCGGCTTCCTGCGGCACGAGCTTGGCCATGGCGTCGACATCATGCGCACGATCAAGAAGGCGCTCGACCCGCTGAATATAATGAACCCCGGCAAGATATTGCCTGGAAAGGACTGACCTTCAGGCCGCTGCCGTGCCCCCATTTGCCTCTTTATCGACACGCTGATGCGGGTAGAGTGCCACTGACTTTCAACCAAAACTATCCAGGAGCTGATGCTCGCACGCCTGTTCGTGATCTTCGGTGGGCTTCTTGTGCTGGTGCTGTGTGCGGCGCTGGTGGTGCCGTACTTTGTCGACTGGACGGGTTACCGTGCCGATTTCGAGCGCGAGGCCAGTGCCGTCCTCGGTCGCAAGGTGACCGTGCAAGGCGATGCGACGGCGAGGCTGCTGCCGTTCCCCTCGGTGACGTTCTCGAATGTCGCCGTTGCCGGTGGCCCCAACGGCCAGCCGGCGATGACCGTCGAAACCTTTTCGATGGATGCAGAACTCGCGCCATTCCTGCGCGGTGAAGTGCTAATCTTCGACATGCGGCTGGTGCGGCCGAAGGCGACGATCGACATCGCCGCCGACGGCACGGTCGACTGGACTATACGGCCATCCTCGCCCTTCGATCCCGGTCAGATTTCCATCGAGAAGCTGACGGTGACGGAAGGACAGATCGCGCTCAGCCACGCCGCCGGCGGGCGCAGCCATCTTATTTCCGAGATCAACTCAACGATCTCGGCCAAGTCGCTGGCCGGCCCCTGGAGGCTGGACGGCTCACTGTTGCTGGACGGGTTGCGGACCACGATCGCCGCTTCCACCGGCAAGGCCGAACCGGACGGGCAAATGCGGCTCAGGCTCAAGGCCGATCCGGATGCCTATCCGCTGGTCATCGAGACCGACGGCAATGTGGGCCTCGTTGAGGGCGCCGCCGTCTATTCGGGCCAGTTCAAGATATCGGGCGCAGACCGAACCGCGGCGCGGCCGCGCGGCACCGGCGGCGAGGCGCTGAAGGTCAGCGCCGGCAAACCGGACCCGGGCTTCAGGCTGAACGGCAAGTTTTCGCTCGACCACCAGAAGCTCGGCGTCGACGAATTCCGCTTCGAGACCGGGCCGCTCGACAATCCCTACACCGCCGACGGCAAGGCTGCGGTCGACCTTGGGCTGAAGCCGCATTTCTCTATCGAGGCCAATGGCGCGCAGGTGCAGTTCGACGAGGCCGTCGGGGCGGCGGCCGGGGCCGGATTGACGCTGTCCGAACGGGTGGCGGCGCTCGAGGAGGCGCTGCTCGATCTGCCGAAGCCGACCATACCGGGCACGGTCGAGGTGAAACTGCCGGCGGTGGTCGCAGGCGACACCACGGTTCGCGACGTGCATCTGTCCGCCGAGCCGGCCGAAGGCGGCTGGGCGGTAAAATCGCTGGCCGCCACGCTGCCCGGTCGCGCCAAGCTGGAAGCCAATGGCATGGTCAGCGTCGAGGACCATTTCGGTTTCACCGGATCGCTGCTTCTGGCGGTGGCGCAGCCCTCCGGCTTTGCCGCCTGGCTGTCGAAGGACGTCGACGAGGCGATCCGCCGTTTGCCGGCCGCCGGCTTCAAGGCCAAGGTGGATTTGAGCGAAAAACACCAGGCCTTCAGCGATCTCGAACTCATCCTCGGCAAGGCGAAGTTCTCCGGCCGCATCGATTCCAACCAGCCCGACGAAACCCGTCCATCGGTGCTGATGCAACTCGAAGGTGGCGAACTCGACGTCGATGGGCTCGCTGCCTTCGCCTCGATCTTCGTCAGCGACAAGGGCGCCAACCGCTTTTCCGATCGCGACCTCGATTTCCAGATCAAGGCCGGGCCGGTCAGCGCCGGCGGCTTGACCGCCGATAGCGTCGATACTGCACTTAGATTGCGTGAGGGGCTGCTTGAGATCGACCGCCTGTCGGTCGGCGGACTTGCCGGCGCCTCGATCAGCGCCACCGGCCGGATCAAGGATTTCCCGGCGAGCCCGACCGGCAAGCTCGACGCCTCGGTGGTCGCCGTCGACCTCAAGCCGCTGATCGACGTCGCCGTCCAGCATTATCCAGACAATGCGGTGCTGAAGTGGCTGGCGGAGCGCGCTGCTGCCTATCCCGAACTGTTCCAGGATGCGCGTATCGACGCGGTCACGAGTGCCGCAGACAATGGCGATGGTACGACCGGACTGGCCATGAGCGCACAGGGCAAGGCCGGTGGCTCGGCCTTTTCGGCGTCGTTGTCCGGCAAAGGGGCGCTCGACCGGCCTCTCGAAGCGCCGGTGACGCTGACCTTCAACGCAAGGAACGCCGACGCTACCGCGCTTCTGGCGCTTTACGGTCTGCCGGCACTGCCGCTCGGCATGCTCGGCGAGGCGACCACCGACGTCTCGGCCAAAGGCACGCTTGGCGGCGGCCTGGCGACACGATTCAGCCTGGCCGGCAATGACTTCAAAGCTGGTTTCGACGGGACAATTGCCGACACGCCTCAGGGCGCGGCCGCCAAGGGCAAGGTCAGCCTTGAAACGGCCGACATCTCGCCATGGCTGATGACGACCGGCGTCGGCCTGCCCGGCATGGAGACCGGCATGTCGACGTCGCTTGCTGCCGATGCCGACTACGGCAATGGTCTCCTGGTGCTGAGCGGACTCAGCGGCGCCGTCAACGAAGCGGCGGTTTCCGGTGACGTAAATATCGACATCAAAGAGGGGCTGCCGCATCTTGCCGGCGCGCTGTCGCTGGACGAGCTGGACCTCGATCCGATGGCGGTGATGCTGTTCGGCGACCAGGCTTTCCTTGTCAATGACAGGACCTGGCCGACGGCACCGTTCAGCCAGAAATCCAGTCTGCCATTTACCGCCGATCTCGATCTGACGGCGGCGTCGCTTGCCGCTGGCCCGCTTGCCACCGCCTATGACGCTGCGCTTTCGCTGCAGCTCGACCAGGAGGGCATCCGTGTTTCCGACCTCAAGGCAAAATTCCTCGGGGGCGAGTTGAGTGGCCTGTTCGAGCTCAAGAACAATGACGGCACCGGGCTTTTCTCCGGTCAGATGAAACTCGCCGGCTCCGATTTGACAGCTGTGCTGCCGGAGGCCGGCATCAGCGGAAGCGGCGATTTCTCGACGGCGCTTTCGACCAGCGGCAAATCGGTCGACGCGATGGTCGCGGCGCTGTCCGGTTCCGGCACGGCGACGCTGAAGGGTATGACTATTGCCGGCTTTAATCCCGATGCCTTTGGCGCATTTATTGCCAAGGCCGACGCGATCGGGCGCGATATCGACGCGTCGAAGACTGCCGGTTTTGTGCCGCAGATCGCCGCGGCGGGCAGTTTTCCGGCGCAGGACACCGATATTGCCTTCACCATCGCCGGCGGCACGCTGAGGGCGCCGCCGGTCAAATTGGAAAGCCCGGGCGCGACGCTGTCCGCCGACATCACCGCCGATCTGAACACCAGCACCGTCGATGCCAAGGGCGAGATCGCCTATCGACCCGGCGATGAGGCGCTGGTCGGCTCCGAACCGATTTTGAATTTCAGCGTCGACGGTCCGTTCGGCGCCACCAAACGGCAGTTCGACAGCGAGCCGCTGGCCCAGTTCCTGACCCAGCGTGCGCTGGAAAAGGAGCAGCAGCGAGTCGAAGCCATGCAAGCCGCACTGCTCGAGAAACAAAGGCTGCGGCGTGAGGTGCGCTACTACGCTGCCCTGCAAACCGAGCGTGAAAGAGCGGCGGCGGAACGGCGCAAGCAGGAGGAGGAAGCGGCGCGGCTGAAGGCTGAGGCCGACGCCAGGGCAAAGGCCGAAGCCGAGGCTCAGGCCCAAGCCGAAGCGGAGGCGAGGGCCCAGGCTGAAGCCAAGGCAAAGGCCGAAGCTGAGGCGCAGGCCCAAGCCGAAGCGGAGGCCAGGGCGCAGGCCGAAGCCAAGGCGAAGGCGGATGCAGCGGCGAAGGCCGAAGCCGAGGCGAGGGCGAAAGCCGAGGCGGCTGCAAAGGCCAAAGCGGATGCCGAAGCCAAAGCCAAGGCGGCGCAACAGGCTGCCGAGGAAGCAGCGCAGGCCGAAGAACAGCAACGCCAGAGGGCGGAAGAGGCGTTGCGGATCGCCTCGGAAGAGAAGGCAAGGCTCGACGCCGAACGCAAGGCCGCGGCGGAGCGAGCGGAACGGGCGCCACCGGCTACAAATAACGTGCCATCGCCAGTGCAGCCCCCGCCAAAGCTCAAGTTCGATCCCTCGTCGATCGACGATCTGCTAAAATCGCTGAATGGCGGGTGACGGCGCATCCCTTATGTGTCGCGTCCAGCAAGCAAGCGCTTGAGCATCGGCTCGATCCGCCCGAGTTCGTCGAGATGAGCGGCTGACAGATCGGCGAGACTGTCGTCGGCGCGCTCGGTCAGCCGCAGCAGCACGCGGCGGTGGTCCTCCTCGTCGTGGTCCCTCGCGACGAGCCCGGCTTCGCAAAGACGGTTGACCAATTCCACTGCGCTGTGATGGCGGATGCGCAGGCGCTCCGCGAGGTCGCCAATGGTCACCGGCCCTCCGCCGGGAAACCCTTTGATTGCAAGCAGGGCCTGATGCTGGCGTGGTGTCAGGCCGGCTTCCTGCGCCTGGATCTGGCTGAATTCGAGAAAGCGGCGGATCAGGTAACGAAATTCGGACAGCCTCTGGTAATCGGCCGGCCCGATCGTTGCGCCGCGCTTTTGTGGCTTCGAAATGTCTGCCATCGATTCCTTTCCGACAAAGCCGCAAACGGCCTTGAACATTTATATCGTGTTACGATACAGAGCGCACCAACATGGCTCGTGCCCGCCATCATCGGTGGCACGGCCAGCGACCCATCCGCAAGTCGGCACGCCGCCAGAAAGCAAGGTTTGCAAATGAAGTCCGATCACGCCAACCCCGGACATCTGCGCGATTTTACCACCGATGCCCGGGTGCTGCTCATTGCCGGCATAGCGGTGGTGGTGGCGACGGTGGGGCTGTTTGCCGGCATTGCCCTTTTGAAGCTGATCCGGCTTGCCACGAACATCGCCTATTTTGGCCAGTTCACGCTCGCCGACCTGAAACTGCAGGATACGCCGCTTGGCTATGCCTCGGTATTTGTTCCGGTCATCGGGGCATTGATCATCGGTGTGATGGCTCGCTTCGGAAGCGACAAGATTCGCGGCCATGGCATTCCCGAAGCCATCGAGGCGATCCTGCTCGGACGCTCGCGGCTCGACGCCAAGGTGGCAATCCTGAAGCCGTTGTCGTCGGCAGTCTCGATCGGCACCGGTGGGCCATTCGGCGCGGAAGGGCCTATCATCATGACCGGCGGCGCCATCGGCTCGCTAATCGCGCAGATGCTGCCGGTCGGCGACAATGAACGCAAGACGCTGCTGGTGGCGGGTGCGGCGGCCGGCATGACCACCGTGTTCGGAACACCGATCGCTGCCATCATGCTTGCGGTGGAATTGCTGCTCTTCGAATGGACGCCGCGCAGCTTCATTCCCGTAGCGGTCGCCGCGGTTATTGCCGAGGTCGAGCGCACCATGCTGCACCTGCCGGGGCCGATCTTCCCGTTTCAGGGCGGCATGGAGGTTTCATTTCCAGCCCTTGCCGGCTGGGTGCTGGTCGGCATGGCAGCCGGGCTGCTATCGGGGTTGCTGACCCAGATGGTCTATGCCTGCGAGGACGGTTTCCAGAAGCTGCCCATCCACTGGATGTGGTGGCCGATGCTCGGCGGCCTGGTGGTCGGCATTGGCGGGCTGATCGAGCCGCAGGCGCTCGGCGTCGGCTATGACAATATCGCCGACATGCTGGATGGCCGCACCATAGCGACCGCTGCGCTCACCCTGTTGGTGGTGAAGGCGATCATCTGGTCGGTCGCACTCGGCTCGGGAACGTCGGGAGGTGTGCTGGCGCCGCTGCTGATCATGGGCGGGGCGATGGGCGCGGTCCTCGCCGGCTTCCTACCGGCCGCCGATCCGGGCTTCTGGGCGCTGCTGGCGATGGCGGCGACGATGGGCGGCACCATGCGTGCGCCGCTGACCGCCACCTTCTTTGCGGTCGAACTGACCGGCAACACCCATGTCCTGGTGCCGCTGATCGCGGCAACTGCCACTGCGCACGCGGTGACCGTGCTGTTGATGAAGCGTTCGATCCTCACCGAAAAAATCGCACGGCGAGGGCATCACATGGTTCGCGAATACCGTGTCGATCCGTTCGCCCTGACCAGGGTGCGCGAGGTGATGACCAGCGACGTCGAGAGTGTGCCGGCGACAATGACGCTGCACGGCGCGGCAGCGTTCCTGACGGCGCCGGAGACACGACATCCGAGCTTTCCGGTCGTCGATGAAGAGCGCCACGTGCTTGGCGTCATCGACCCGCCGGCGATCCTGCGCTGGAGACGCACCGGCAAGCACCGCACGACGACGCTTGGCGAACTGCTGGCCGGCAGCAAGGTCACGCTGGCCTATCCGGATGAGTATCTCGAGGGTCTCTCCGACAAGCTGCTGATGGCGAACGTGTCCCATTTGCCGGTCGTCACACGAGAAAATGCCCGGCTGGTGGGCTATGTCGGCTGGAAGGACCTGATGCGCGTCAGATCGAAGAAACAGGCCGAAGAACGCGACCGCTCGGCTTTGCTGGGCTTCCGTATCCGGCGCAGGAAACAGGATAGCGTTGCCTGAAGGCTAAAACTTGCCGCGCTTGGCCCAATCCAGCACATAGAGCCTGAGCGCCGAGGAGAGGTTCGCATCGCGCGGGCGGCTCTCGTCGATTTCGGCGACAAGCGCGGCGAGCGTCAGTTTTCGCACGGCCGCAATAGCGATCAGGTCGTCGTAAAAAGGCTTTTCGAGCGAATAGCTGGTGCGGTGGCCGCGAATCGTGACCGAGCGCTTTTCGACCGGGCTCACGCAACGATCCTATTCACCTTCAAGCATCGGATTTGTCCGAATCGCCCGATTTTTCGCGGCGATGGCCGGCGACGAATTTATCGGCCTTGCCGGCGATCAGGCGGTCGCGATCCCGGCTGGTTTTGGAACGGCCATGCAGCGCCCGGTTCTGCTCGGCCAGGCGCTCCTTCTCGGTTCGCGCCTTCTGCTTGCGTGCCTGACGGAGATTGACGATCTCGGCCATGTCACGCCGCCCGTCGGCTCATTTCTTGCGGAAGGCGTCGAGCGACACCACGTCGGCGCCCTTGGCACCGGCGTCGGCCGCGGCAGGCTTCTTTTCCACCTCAGCGTTTTTCTTCTTCGTCTCAGGCTTTTTCTCGGCGACGATGGCCAGCGGCTCGGGAGCAGGCTTGGCCTTTGTCTCCTGTTCCGCCGGGGTATCGGTCTTGACGTCGAATTCGAGCTCGAAGTTGACGGATGGATCGTAAAAGCCGCGCACTGCCGAGAACGGGATTTCCAGTTTCTCCGGCACGTCGGAAAACGACAACCCGACTTCGAAGCCGGTGTCGCTCACCTTCAGGTCCCAATACTGGAACTGGATGACGATGGTCATCTGTTCGGGATAGCGCTCGCGCAGCCGCGACGATACGCGCACACCCGGCGCGCCGGTGAGAAAGGTGATGAAGAAGTGATGGTTGCCCGGGAGACCGGTGCGCGCGACCTCGGCCAGGACTTTGCGCATGACGCCGCGCAACGCCTCCTGGGCCAGAATGTCGTAGCGGATGTGGTCGTCGGCCATGTGGCTGTCGGGTTCCGTTGAATCGTCCTGATAGCTGTAATCAAGCTTGAGCGCGGCGTAAACCGGATATAGATCGCCTGCGTGCGGAAGCGAAGCCCATCGGCGACGATTTGATCGTCAAACGGCTTTGATCGTCAAGCGCTGGCGAGCGCGCCGTGTTTACCAGCCACAGGCTGCCGCTTGCCGAAGGCGCGCAGGAAGGTGCGCACGCCATTTGTCGCCGACTGCACCACCTCGTCCTCGGTCGGTGTGCCGCCGAGCATGAACGTCGTCTGCAACTCGGCATTGGCAAGCGCCATGAACTGGCGCGCTGCGACGTCGGGATCGTCGATATCAAGGAAGCCGGCATGAGCGAGGCGGGCGAAGCGGGCGGCGATCGCCGGCCATGTCCTGCCCGGTCCTTCTTCGCGCCATTCGGCGAACAACTCGGGATAGCGCCCGCCCTCGGTCTGGATCAGCTTGCGCAGGAATTTGCCGTCGCGGTTGCAAATGCAGTTGTGGGTCATCCGCACAGCAAAGGCGATGAGGTCGGCCTCGAGATCCTTCGGCTGATCGGGAAAAGTGGAAATCGTGGCAAAGATGCCGGCGTTGCAACGTTCGGTGAGGTCGCGGACGATGGCAACGAAGAGTTTTTCCTTGTCGCCGTGATGGTTGTAGATGGTCTGGCGGGAGACGCCGGCCTCGGCGGCAATCATGTCGATATTGGCACCGGCGAAGCTTTCGCGGCAGAAGACCGAGGTGGCGGCGTCGACAATCGACATCCGCTTGGCCTCATGGCCCCGTGGCGGGAAAATGTCAGGAGAAACGTTGGCCTTCATGCAAAACTATATAGAGGTGGTTGACGAATTAGACAAGCCTGTCTAAATTTGTGGACTGCACGAAGGGAGTTTCGTTCCGCAGAAGAGTCGGAACTCCACGGGATGGAACGTCCTAGGGTTACGCGCCGGTCCTCGGCGGCAACCAGAATTCGAAAGAGCCTGCTATCATGAACGCCAAATTCCTCCGCATTGCGGTCGTGCTCGGCCTATTGTCCGCGATCGGCCCGTTTGCCATCGACATGTATCTTCCGGCCCTGCCGTCAATAGGCGAGGATCTGCATGCCGGCACTGCCGCGGTGCAGATGAGCCTGCTGATCTTCTTTCTTTCCATGGGCTTCGGCCAGATCGTCGTCGGACCGATCTCCGACATGGTCGGCCGCAAGCTGCCGCTCTACGGCGGCCTGGCGCTGTTCATGGTCGGCGGCGTCGGCTCGGCGCTGGCTCCCTCGATCGAATGGCTGATCGCCTTCCGTTTCCTGCAAGGGCTCGGCGCCAGCGCCGGCATGGCCGTGCCGCGCGCGATCGTGCGCGACCTGCATACCGGCACCGAGGCCGCCAAGTTGATGTCGCTGCTGATGCTGGTGTTTTCGGTGTCGCCGATCCTGGCGCCGCTGACCGGTAGCCAGATCATCGAGAATTTCGGCTGGCGCGCCGTGTTCTGGACGGTGACGGGCGCGGCCGTGCTCGCCACCATCCTGCTGGCGACCTCTCTCAAGGAGACGCGGCCGGTGGAAGAGCGCGCCGGTTCGTCCTTCGGGACGGCACTTTCCGGCTACCGCTTCCTGATGGGCGACCGCAACTTCCTTGGCCTGACAGCCATCGCCGGCTTCGGCATTGCGAGCTTCTTCGTCTATCTGTCGAGCTCGTCCTTCATCCTGATCGACCATTATGGCCTGTCGCCTTCGGTTTACAGCGTGTTCTTCTCGATCAATGCGGTTGCCTTCATCGGCATGTCGCAGCTGACCGGGTTGCTATCGGAGCGGTTTGGGCTGCAGCGCGTGGTGCGCGTCGCGGTGACGGGCTATGCGACGACGATGGTGGTGCTGTTTGCGGTGATGGCATCGGGTGTCGACCGGCTCGACGTAATGGCGGCGCTGCTGTTCATCGGCTACGGCTTTCTCGGCCTGGTCATCCCGACAACGTCGGTGCTGGCCATGGAAGAGCATGGCGAGATCGCCGGCACCGCTTCGGCGCTGATGGGCACGCTGCACTTCGCCATCGGCGCTGTCGCCATGGGCGTCGCCGGCGTGTTTTTCGACGGCACGCCGCTGCCGATGGTGGCGGGCATCACGCTGTGCGCGGCGATCTCCTTCACACTGGCCAAGATAACGCTCGGCCGCAGCCGGGACGTTGCGGAAGCGCCGGCGGAGTAAGCTTCACCTATCGAGACAAAAAGGCCGGGCGATGTTCCCGGCCTTTTCACGTTTGCGGTCCCGGTTCAAAGCAGCCTATGCCTATACGACGGGTTCAAGACATGCAGCTTAGACATCTCAAGACCTTCGTGGCGGTCGCCACCACCTTGAACATCACGCGCGCCTCCGAGCGGGTTCATCTTGCCCAATCGAGCGTGACCGAACAGATCCAGGCGCTGGAAGCCGATCTGGGCACGTCGCTGTTCGACAGGTCACGGCGTGGCTTGAAGCTGACGGCGGCAGGACAGCGCCTGCTGGACTACGCAAACGATCTCCTCGACCTTGCGGACGAAGCCCGTTCCGCTGTCGCCGACGCGAGCGGTACGGTTGCCGGTCGCCTGACGGTCGGTGGCCCGGAGACGCTTTGCTCGACACGCTTGCCGGCTTTGCTGGGGGAATTCCATCGGCGTCATCCCGATGTGGAACTGGACCTCAGGGCGAACGATAGCAGTGGGTTGCGTGCCGGCGTGACAAGCGGGGCGCTGGACGTATCGTTCCATTTCGGAGCCGTCCCGGCGGCGGCGCCGGATCTGCGAAGCGAGCAGATAGCCGAGGAAGAGCTCGTCGTCATAATGCCGGCAAATCACCGGTTGGCCGGATATTCTGCCATAAGGTCCGACGACCTGACTGACGAGGCCTTCCTCGTCACCCAGCCCGGTTGCGTCTATAGGCGGATGTTCGACGAAACGTTTGCCGCAACATTGCCTGACCGTCCAAAACTCGTCGGCGAGTTCGCCAGCATGGGTGCGATACGGGGCCTTGTTGCAGCCGGTCTTGGATGCGCGCTGGTTCCGCGTCTCGTGACTTCCGCGGCCGACGCCGATATCGGTGTGTTGCCTTGGGCCGGAAGCAGCGCGGTGACGCCAGTCACCATGATATGGCGCCACCGGCGCATTCAAGCGCCGGTGCTGCGGCTGTTCCTCGCAATGGTTCGCGAAATTTGGCCATCGCTAGACCAGCCGCTGGCCACCATCGACATGAAGCACCGTTCCGGTGATGAAGCCGTTATGCATCAGGGACGTGATGGCCTGGGCAATGTCGGCTGCCTGCCCGATCCGGCCGACGAGCAGGCGCTTTGCCATGCCGTCCAGCGCAGCCGTCTTTCCGCTGCCGGCGACGGCATCCCAAATCGGCGTGTCGACCCAGCCCGGCGAGACGACGTTGACGCGGATCGGCGCCAGTTCGACGGCAAGCGCGTAGGCGAGTGAGCCAAGGGCCCATTAACGGCTGCCACCACCGAGCCTTTCGCCGCCGGACGATAGGCGGCGATGCCCGAGGTCAGCGTGATCGATCCCCTGGGCGTCAGACGAGGCGCGCCATGTTTGGCAAGAAGAAGCGGTCCGACGACCTTGGAATCCATCACTTCCCGCGCCAAGGAGATGTCCATCTCGGGAAGCAATACATAGACGCCGGTGACGTCGGCGGCGGTCGAGACGATGTGGTCGAGCGTACCGACATCCTGGAACAGGCGTCGGACCTCGTCCTCACTTGTGACGTCGGCTGCGATCGTCCTCAGCCTTTCCGGGTGAGGCAAGCGCTGCCGTGCGGCCGACAACCGGTCCTGGGAGCGGCCGACGATCGTAACCTCAGCGCCGGCGGCAAGCCGCTGTTTGGCCAGCGAAAGCCCCATGCCGGAACTGCCGCCAACGATCAGGATGCGTTCGTGTTTTGGTGTGGTTTCCTGGTTCATCTTGTCTCCATCAGGTAGCTCGCCGGGCATGACCACACGCGGCGAGAAACTGAGGCCTTGTCCCGCAAAGGCATGAGAGAAGGGAAACAGGAAGATACGAATGCTGCCATCGGAGATTCCGATAATGGGAAGCCCTTGGGCTTTCGCCTCAGCCTGAGACGCCTCAGCCTGAGACGTTGATGAAACATTCGCCGGTGCGATCGATGCGGTCAGCCAGGGATTGGTATAAACGCCGCGGCGCCTTGGGTCTGTCAGGGCGCATAAAAAAAGCCGCCGGCCAACCTGCAGCTGCGCCTATCAAAAAAGGGAGAAATGGAGGTTTCTGTTGCCAGGTACCTCCGAACCCCGCCTAGAAGTGCGAACCACTAGGGCTTGAATTGAAGCTATCGCACCGCTTACGCGGCGAGACGTGCTTCCGCATAGTTGTCGTTGGCAACTATAAGTTTAGCCCGATAACGGTGGTACAATGCCGGGCAAAAGTACGATCTTTACACCTTCGTCGATCCTATTTCGCCCCCAGCAAAAGCCGCTCCTGAGCAGCGGTTTTTGGTGGAGGCGCCGGGTACCGCCCCCGGGTCCGAACGGCTTATTTCATCGCCTGTTTATCGCCATAGTCGGTCGAGCCGACGAAGCGAATATAGGGACTGGCGGTGGAAAATGAAAGGCCGGAATGCCACTTTCGTCCGTACCAAAGTGGATCATGAAGGGTTGACTTGCAGCCGGTCTCAACCGAAGCTTTGTGGCGGTGAGGAGACCTAGCGCATACTTGCGGCAGCGCGCCACAATCCTCATCAACCGGATCCCGTGGCGCCGACGAGGGGAAATCGATGGCCGATTATCTTGCAGACGTAAAGAAATATGATGCGGCGGCGGATGCCGACGCGGTCGCCAAGATCGTCAAACATCTGGGCATCGCGCTCAGGAACCGCGATTCCTCGCTGGTGTCCTGCACCGACCCGGAGGAACTGAAGCGCGTCAGGAACAGCTGGGTCGCCGGCAAGCTCGGCGTCACCGACGGCGCCAAGGCAGATGCGGCTATCGAAAAGGCCTGCAAGGCGATGGCGGCCGACAACAGCAAGAGCCGGGTGACGTTCTACTACCTTGTCGCCAGGGATCTGGGCATGCTCGGCTCGCTCTGAGCAACCTCGCCGCTGATGCTGGTGAGCCTTCTGCTGGAATCGTCTCGCTTTGCTGTGTTCGGCCGACGGTCATTCGGCTATGATGGCTGACAACCCGAATCGGACCGGAGCCGATGCGCCAGTATCTCGACCTTCTGAAGCATGTGCTGGAAAACGGCGCTGATCGCGGCGACCGTACCGGCACCGGAACGCGCTCGGTATTCGGCTACCAGATGCGCTTCGACCTGGCCCGCGGCTTTCCGGTCACCACCACCAAGAAGCTGCACCTGAAGTCGATTGTCCACGAGCTTTTGTGGTTCCTGGCCGGCGACACCAACATCAAATATCTCAACGATCACGGCGTCTCGATCTGGGATGAGTGGGCCGACGAGAACGGCGATCTTGGCCCGGTCTATGGCAAACAGTGGCGGTCGTGGCCGGACGACCATGGCGGCGCCATCGACCAGATTGCGAATCTTCTGAAGGAGATACGCAAAAATCCTAATTCGCGGCGGCTAATCGTTTCGGCGTGGAACCCGGCCGAGGTGGAGGCCATGGCGTTGCCGCCCTGCCATTGCCTGTTCCAGTTCTATGTTTCGGAAGGCAAGCTTTCCTGCCAGCTCTATCAGCGTTCGGGCGATATTTTTCTCGGTGTGCCGTTCAACATCGCTTCCTATGCTTTGCTGACGCTGATGGTGGCGCAGGTGACCGGATTGAAACCCGGCGATTTCATCCACACGCTCGGCGATGCGCATCTTTACTCGAACCATTTCGAGCAGGCGCGCGAGCAATTGCGGCGCACGCCCAAGGCGTTGCCGACGCTATGGATAAACCCCGAGGTGAAGGAAATCTTTGCTTTCCGCTTCGAGGATTTCCGGCTCGACAACTATTTCGCCGACGCGACGATCAAGGCACCGAT
This sequence comes from Mesorhizobium sp. M0048, assembly GCF_040323405.1. Lineage (NCBI taxonomy): Bacteria > Pseudomonadati > Pseudomonadota > Alphaproteobacteria > Hyphomicrobiales > Phyllobacteriaceae > Mesorhizobium > Mesorhizobium sp. M0048. The sequence goes on from NZ_JAMYUV010000003.1 coordinate 256,984, forward strand.
CGCGGTCTAGCACCATAGCTGACCGTCCATATCGAAATTGCCTACTGCGGCTACGCCCTTGGGCGTGTCAGCATTCAACTTGATCGGCCGACGTCGACCTGACGCAATCCCTGGTCGCTGTTTTTATGCAATATTTCCTTCGGCCTCGATACCGCTGTATCCAACGAAGATTATCGCAGGCCAGGAAAACCTCAGCCCAGAAGACCGTGGCCGGTAAAGAACCTTTCCTTGTTATGTTCACATGGATATATCGATAGACGGCTTCGGGCGATCCGGGACGAGGAGAGTTTCATGCTGACGCGCAAGGGTTCGACGACGATTGCCAAAGTCGGTCTCGCCGCCATGCTGATGGTCGTGGTGCCGGCGGCCTATGCCGATGACAAGGTGGTCGTGTTTGCTGCGGCGAGCCTCAAGGAAGGGCTCGACGCCGTCAACAAGGCCTGCGAGGCCGACGTCGGCGAGGTGGCAACCATTTCCTACGCGGCGAGCTCGGCGCTGGCCAGGCAGATCGAAAGCGGCGCGCCGGCAGACGTGTTCATCTCGGCCGATCTCGACTGGATGAAATATCTTTCCGACAGGAAGCTGACCAAGCCCGAAACCGAAGTGAAACTGCTCGGTAACCAGATTGTGCTGGTTGCGCCGCGGGATTCCAAGGTCGAGACCAGGATTGAAAAGGGGTTCGCTCTTGCCGGGCTCGTCGGTGACGGCAAACTTGCCATGGGCGATGTCAAGGCGGTGCCGGCCGGCAAATACGGCAAGGCAGCCCTCGAATCGCTCGGTGTCTGGTCTTCCGTCGAAGGCCAAGTGGCGCAGGCCGAGAATGTGCGCGCCGCTCTAAAACTGGTGTCGACCGGCGAGGCAGCACTCGGCATCGTCTATGCCACGGATGCGCATGCGGAGCCTGGCGTGAAGGTGGTCGGCACTTTCCCCGCGGGTACCCATCCGCCGATCATCTATCCAGTCGCCCAGCTTGCGGATTCGGAGAGTAAGGATACCCCGGCATTCCTAAAATGCCTGCAATCCGCCAAGGCTGGCGAACTCTTCAAGGCGCAAGGTTTTACCGTGCTCGCGCCGAGCAATTAGGGCAACGCGCTGACGCATGAACTGGCTGCTGGATCTTACTCCCGACGAATGGAACGCGGTCCGGCTGTCGATCAAGGTGGCGACCGTGGCGATGATAGCCAGCCTGCCGCCGGGCGTAGCAATCGCCCTTGTGCTTGCCCGCGGCCAGTTCTGGGGCAAGACGCTGCTCAATGGTCTGGTGCATCTGCCGCTGATCCTGCCGCCGGTGGTGACTGGCTATTTGCTGCTTTTGACTTTCGGCAAGCGCGGTCCGGCCGGGGCTTTCCTGGCCGAGCACTTCGGCATCGTTTTTTCCTTTCGATGGACGGGCGCCGCGCTCGCCTGCGGCGTAATGGGTTTTCCGCTGATGGTGCGGGCGATCCGGCTGTCTATCGAGGCCGTCGACCGCAAAATCGAGGCGGCCGCCGGCACGCTCGGCGCCAATCCGCTATGGGTATTCGGCACGATCACCCTGCCGCTTATCCTGCCCGGCCTGATCGCCGGTGCGATCCTCTCCTTCGCCAAGGCGATGGGCGAATTCGGCGCGACGATCACCTTCGTCTCCAACATCCCGAACGAGACGCAGACGCTGCCGTCGGCTATCTACACTTTCACGCAGGTTCCCGGCGGCGACGCCGGAGCGCTCAGGCTGACGCTGATCTCGATCGTCATATCGATGGCGGCACTCGTGGCCTCGGAAGTGCTGGCGCGGCGTGTCGGCCGGCGGATGGACATCGAATGACGGTTCAGGTCGACATCAGCCACCGGCTTGGCGGTTTCGCCGTCAATGCCCGCTTCGAGAGCGCCGGGCGGCTGACTGCGCTGTTCGGGCCTTCCGGTTCCGGAAAGACGACGCTCATCAATTTGATTGCCGGGCTGATCCGCCCCGACAAAGGCCGTATCGCGGCCGAGGGCCGCGTGCTGGTCGATAGCGACGCCGGCCTGTTCGTGCCGAAACACAAGCGGCGGATCGGCATGGTGTTCCAGGATGCGCGGCTGTTTCCGCATATGAGCGTGGCGAGCAATCTGCGCTATGGCCGTTGGTTCACGCCGGCTGCCGAGCGCTACGCTGATATCGATGGCGTGGTCGAATTGCTCGGCATCGGTCATCTGCTCGACCGGCGGCCGGCAAAACTCTCCGGTGGCGAGAAGCAGCGCGTGGCAATCGGCCGGGCGCTGCTTGCCAGTCCGAAATTGCTGCTGATGGACGAGCCGCTGGCGTCGCTCGACGAGGCGCGCAAGGCCGAGATCTTGCCTTATATCGAGCGGCTGCGCGACGAGACGAAAATTCCGATCGTCTATGTCAGCCACTCGATCGCCGAAGTGGCGCGGTTGGCGAGTGACGTCGTGGTGCTGATGCAAGGCAAGGTCGCCGCTACCGGTCCGACCGGAGCGATCATGCAGCGTCTGGATCTATTGCCGGCCGAAGAGCGGGGCGAGGGCGGTGCCGTGCTGGATACCGCTGTTCTGCGCCACGACGAGGCGTTTGGCATGACCGTGCTAGGCTCATTGGCGGGCGAGATCCGGGTGCCGCTTCTGGCAACGCCGGTCGGTGCGCCAGTGCGCGTCCGCATCCGTGCCCGCGACGTGATGATCGCCACCGAGCAGCCGGTCGGCCTCAGCGCGCTCAACATATTGCCGGGCACGATCGTGGCGATAGAGCCGGGCGAAGGGCCTACGGTCGAGATCGGCCTCGACTGCAATGGCGCAACCGTGCTTGCCCGCATCACCGAACAGTCACGGCAGACGCTGGGGCTCCAGCTTGGTCGAAAGGTCTTCGCCGTGGTCAAGACAGTGAGCTTCGACCGGGCGAACACCGGCGCCGGGTTCCCGGCCGAGGCGGATGGGTGAGCGGCCGATGATTCGCTATATCGTTTTAGAATAGCGGTATCGCTGCAGAACTTGTAGAATAGCGTCACCGCGGAGGAGCAAATGCCGTCGCTGAGTTTGCGGATAAATCTCGATCCAGATGGCCGCATCGGGCCGGGCAAGATCGAGCTTCTGGAACAGATCGCCGCCTTCGGCTCGATTTCGGCCGCGGCACGCGGCATGGAGATGTCCTACAAGCACGCATGGGATCTGGTCGAAGACATGAACCGGGTGTTCGGTAAGCCGCTGGTTGCGGCACAGACGGGCGGCAAAAAAGGCGGTGGCGCTCAGTTGACGTCGGTCGGGCTTGCTGTGGTCAGCCGCTTCCGCGCGATCGAGCGGGCTGCGTCTTCAGCAGCGGCGGCGCATATGGAGGCGCTGCAGGCCGAGATCGACGCAGCGTGAACTCGGCGGAATTCACGCCGCGCTCGATCCCTGCTACTCCTCCGGCTCGCCCGGCTTGCGCAGCAGATAGGTGTCCATGATCCAGCCTTTTTTCCGGCGGGCCTCCTCACGGGTGCTCACGATCTTGTCGCCAACGTCGCCAATCCGGCCCGAGATGACGATCTCGTCGGGGGTGCCGAGATAGGCCCCCCAGTAGACGGTGACGTCCTTGTCGTCCAGCGTGTTGAAGGCGCATTTGCCGTCCAGCATGACGATGGTGCTGCCGGCGTTTTCGGGCAGACCTTCCTCGGTGAGCCGGCGGCCGGTGGTGATCAAAATGGCGTCGCCAATTCGGTTCAATGCCATTTTGTGGCTGGCGGCGAGTGCCTGGATGGCGGTGATGCCAGGGACGACCTCCAGCTCGAACGCGATATTGCCTCTGAGGCGCACGCGATCCAGGATGCGCAGCGCGCTGTCGTAGAGCGATGGATCGCCCCAGATCAGGAAGGCGCCGCAGCCATCTTCGGGGAGTTCGTCGCGGATCAGGCCTTCGTAGATCACGGCGATCGCTTCGTGCCAGTCGTCGACGGTCGAGCGGTAGGAAGGCGCCGGTTCGGCGCGCACCGGCACCTCGAATTCGACACGGCGCGAGTTCGGATTAGTGACGAAGCGGTCGCAGATCTGGCGGCGCAATTCGGCGAGATCGCTCTTCTTGGCGCCCTTGTCGGGAATGAACAGCACGTCGGCCCGATTGAGGCCGTTGATGGCCTGGACCGTTATGTGCTCCGGATTGCCGGCGCCGATGCCGATGACGAGAAGCTTGCGCATGGGCCAACTCCTGCCCGATCGGAACCGGTGTGTCCAGACCGACACGACATGCCGGCAGGCGCCGGCGCATTTGCCGAAAGGCTTTGAAACGCCACATTGAACAGCTAGAGTCATGTTGGCATTCTCGCCGGGGGAGTCTCCATGTTCCGTTACGTCCTGACCGCAGCCTTGGCGCTCTCGGCTACGCCTGCGCTCGCCAATGATTCGGTTGCCGAACTCGGCACTGGTGGGCTGATCCTTTCGCGCAGCGATGCGGTGGCGATGGAAAGCGAGGATCTCTACATCTCGCCGGAAAAGGTGACGGTCGACTACGTCTTCCGCAACAACACCGACAAGGATGTCAATGCGATCGTCGCCTTCCCGATGCCCGACATCGAAGGCGACCCCGAAGAAATACCGGCAATTCCGGACGCGCAGAGCGATAATTTCCTCGGCTTCGAAGTGACGGTCGACGGGGTGCCGGCAAAGCCGCAGCTCGAGCAGAAGGTGTTCGCGCTCGGCATCGACATCGGCGCTGACCTGAAGGCGCAGGGCGTGCCGTTCTATCCGTTCGGCGATGCGGCCAAGGCAGCGCTGGCAAAGCTGCCGCAAGCGGTCACCGACGACTGGGTCAATCGCGGCATCATCATCGAGGACACCGCCGACGACGGTTCGGGCATGAAGACCGTCTATACGCCGTTCTGGCAATTGCGCTCGACCTATTGGTGGCGCTCGACCTTTCCGGCCAACAAGGCGGTCCATGTCTCGCATCGCTACAAGCCGAGCGTCGGCGGCACCTCCTCGGTCAGCTTCTTCTATGACGGCCAGTTCCAGGGCCAGTATGCCGCCTACAAGACACGCTACTGCATGGACGATGCCTTCGAGAATGCCGTGCGCAAGGCAGCCAAGGACGATCCCGACGGCTACCCCAAATATTTCGAGAACCGCATCGCCTATATCCTGACCACGGGCGGCAACTGGGCCTCGGGAAACATCGGTACGTTCAAGCTGACCGTCGACAAGGGCGATCCGAAGAACCTTGTCTCGTTTTGCGGCGAAAACGTCAGGAAGATCGGACCGACCACGTTCGAGATGAAGGCGCAGAACTTCTACCCCGAGCACGACATCGACATATTGCTGCTGGAGCCATCCGATGGCGGGAACGGCGGCTGATGGATCTCGCGATTTATGTCGCCATCGCCGCGAACGGCGTGATCGGACGCGAGGGTGGGTTGCCGTGGCGGCTTTCCACCGATCTCAAGCGGTTCAAGGCCGATACGATGGGCAAGCCCATCATCATGGGTCGCAAGACCTATGAAGGCATCGGCCGGCCATTGCCGGGCAGGCTCAACATCGTGGTGACACGAGACAGGGCATGGCGCGCCGAGGGCGTCGAAGTCGCGCACTCGATCGAGGACGCGATCACGCTGGCGACGGTGCGCGGGCGCTGCATGGCCGGCGCCGACGAGATCTGCGTCATCGGCGGCGGGGAGATCTACGCTCAGGCGCTGCCGTTGGCTGATCGGCTGCACGTGACCCATGTTCTGGCCACGGTCGAAGGCGATGCCCATTTCCCGCCGATCGATCCGGCGCGGTGGCGGATCGTCCGCTCGCAAGACGTGGCGGCTGGCGAAAAGGACAGCCATGCGACGCGCTATTCGGTTTACGAGCGGCGGCGCGACGTGCATTGAAGACGACAAAGGATCGCGACAGGTCTAAATGGACCCAAAAGGCGGACAGTGGCGGCAGCCGATCGCGTTGAAAGCGTGCCGTTGCATCCCTATAGAAGAATAATATTGGATTTTGCGCCGGTGAGCCGGCGCTTGAGGGAATTCCAAGCGAAAGGACACCCATGCCCTGGAACGACAAGAGCGGCGGCGGCGGCCCGTGGGGCGGCGGCAACAATCAGGGGCCTTGGGGTCAGGGACCCAAGGGACCCAGCGGCCCACAAGGCTCGCCTCCCGATCTCGAGGATATCATCCGGCGCGGGCAGGACAGGTTGCGGCGCGCGCTGCCGGGCGGCGGTGGCGCGAGCCCGGCCGTGTTCGGGCTGATTGCCGCGGCGCTGGTGGTGCTATGGGCGTTCAAGGCGGTCTACACTGTGCAGCCCGACGAAGTTGCGGTCGAGCTCAGGTTCGGCAAGCCGAAGGCGGAGCTCTCGCAGCCTGGCCTGCATTTCCATTGGTGGCCCATCGAAACGGTCGAGACCGCCAACATCGCCGAGCAGCTTGTCAGTATCGGCGGCGGCAGTTCCAGCGGCAATGGCCTGATGCTTTCCGGCGACCAGAACATCGTCAACGTGCAGTTCTCTGTGGCCTATCAGGTCTCCGACCCTAAGGCCTATCTGTTCGACGTGTCCGACCCGGACGGCATGCTGCAGCAGGTCGCCGAAAGCGCGATGCGCGAAGCGGTCGGCCGGCGCCCGGCGCAGGACATTTTCCGCGACGACCGGCAAGGCATTGCAGCGTCGGTGCGTGAGATCATCCAGACGACGCTGGACGGCTACAAGGCCGGCCTCAACGTCAACGCAATTTCGATCGAGGACGCCGCGCCGCCGCGTGAGGTGGCAGACGCGTTCGACGAGGTGCAGCGGGCCGAACAGGACGAGGACAAGTTCGTCGAGCAGGCCAATCAGTATTCCAATCAGAAGCTCGGCCAGGCGCGCGGTGCGGCCGCACAGATCCGCGAAGACGCGGCCGCCTACAAGAACCGGGTCGTGCAGGAGGCCGAAGGCGAGGCGCAGCGCTTCATCTCGGTCTATGACGAATATGCAAAGGCGCCGGAAGTGACGCGCAAGCGGCTCTACCTGGAGACGATGGAGAGGGTGCTGAAGGATTCGAGCAAGGTCATCGTCGAGCAGGGCAATGGGCAAGGGGTGGTTCCCTACCTGCCGCTGCCGGCATTGCAGCAGAAGGCGCCGGCACCGGCCACCGGAGGAAACCAGTGATGGCCAACCGTCTTCCCGTCATTGCGGTCATCGCCGCGGTCATCCTGTTCCTGCTCTATTCGTCGGTCTTCGTCGTCAATGCGCGCCAGCAGGCGCTGGTGCTCAGGTTCGGCGAAATCGTCGACGTCAAGAACCAGCCGGGCATCTATTTCAAGGCGCCATTCTCCTTTTTCGATGCCGACACCGTGCAGCTGATCGAAAACAGGGTGCTGCGCTTCGACCTCGACAACATCCGCGTCCAGGTCTCGGGCGGCAAGTTCTATGAGGTCGATGCCTTTATCGCCTATCGTATCTCGGACCCGCGTGTGTTCCGCGCCGCGGTCTCCGGCCAGATCGAACTGGCCGAGGCCCGGCTGAGGACGCGTCTCGACGCCGCCTTGCGCCGCGTCTATGGCCTGCGAGACTTCGAGGCGGCGCTCTCGGAAGAGCGCGCCGTGATGATGCGCGAGGTGCGCGATCAGCTGAGGCCCGATGCCACCTCGCTTGGCCTGCAGATCGAGGATGTCCGCATCCGCCGCACCGATCTCACGGCCGAAGTTTCGCAGCAGACCTTCGACCGCATGAAGGCCGAACGTCTCGCCGAAGCCGAGCGGCTGAGAGCGCGCGGCAACGAAGCAGCGCAGCGGATCAGGGCTCGCGCCGACCGCGAAGTGGTGGAAATCGTCGCCGAAGCGCAAAAAGAGTCTGAAATCCTGCGTGGTGAAGGTGAAGCCCAGCGCAGCGCCACGTTTGCCGGTGCCTATCAGCGCGATCCGGCCTTCTTCGATTTCTATCGGTCGATGAATGCCTATGGCACGGCGCTGAACAGCACCGGAACGACAATGGTGCTGTCGCCGAATTCCGAGTTCTTCCGCTTTTTCCGCGACCCGGACAGCAAGGAAACGCCTGCGGCACCGGCGGCACCACCGCCTGCCGCTCCCGCCGCACCGGCGGCACAGCCAGGCACCGGCCAGTAGGGCCGGTGCAGGGGCGCCGGCGTAACGGAGGATTTATCCTCTGGCCGTAGCCATAGCCGCAAACGTGCCTTATTTCTTGCCAACATGACGCGGACCGGCATTTTTGCCGAAGCGGTTTTTTCAGAACACCCGGAGGCCTTTCGATGACATCCACCACCCTTCTGCGTGCAGCGAGGCGGACGTTCATCGCCGGGGCCGCTGCGCTTCTGGTCGGCGCCGTTGCCGTTCCCTCGTTCGTGGCGCCGACGATGGCAGCCGACGGGCCGCCCTCGGTTGCCGATCTCGCCGCCGGCCTGCTTGGCGCCGTGGTCAACATCTCGACGTCGCAGACTGTTAAAGGCACTGAGGGGCCGGGCGCAGTGCCGATGCCGCAGCTGCCGGAAGGCTCGCCTTTCCAGGACTTCTTCGACGATTTCTTCAAGAACCGTGGCGGCGACAAGGGCGGCGGCGGGCAAAAGGTGCAATCGCTGGGCTCCGGCTTCGTGGTCGACGCCGAGCAGGGCATCGTGGTGACCAACAACCACGTCATTGCCGATGCCGACGACATCGAGGTGAATTTCTCCGATGGGGTGACGCTCAAGGCGACGCTGGTCGGCACCGACACCAAGACCGACGTCGCGGTGCTGAAGGTCGATCCGAAAGGGCACAAGCTGACGGCTGTGAAGTTTGGCGATTCCAACAAGATGCGTGTCGGCGACTGGGTAATGGCGATCGGCAATCCGTTCGGTCTCGGCGGCACGGTGACGGTCGGCATCGTCTCGGCGCGCAATCGCGACATTAATTCCGGTCCCTATGATGATTTCATCCAGACCGATGCCGCGATCAACCGCGGCAATTCAGGTGGACCGCTGTTCAACAGCAGCGGCGAGGTCATCGGCATCAACACGGCAATCATCTCGCCGTCGGGCGGCTCGATCGGCATCGGCTTCTCGATCCCGTCGCAGCTTGCCACGGGCGTCGTCGACCAGCTTCGCCAGTTCGGCGAGACGCGGCGCGGCTGGCTTGGCGTGCGCATCCAGCCGGTGACCGACGACATTGCCGAGAGCTTGGGCATGGCGACCGCCAAGGGCGCGCTGGTCGCCGGCGTCATCAAGGGCGGGCCGGTCGACAACGGCACCATCCAGGCCGGCGACGTCATCATCAAGTTCGACGGCAAGGACATCCATGAAATGCGCGACCTGCCGCGCGTCGTGGCGGAGAGCCCAGTCGGCAAGGCGGTCGACGTAATCATCGTGCGCAAAGGGGTCGAGCAGATGGTCAAGGTGACGCTCGGCCGGCTCGAAGACGGCGAAAAGCTCGCCAGCGGCGGTGAAAACGGCAACACCGACCAGGACGACGCCGACAAGGCGCCTGCGGTTTCGACGGCTTCCGTGCTCGGCATGACGATCGGCGAGCTCAACGACGAGACGCGCACGAAATTCGGCATCGCCGCCGACATCTCCGGCGTCGTCGTGACCGACGTCTCAAAGGATTCGGCGGCGGCCGAACGCGGCATCCAGCCGGGCGAGGTGATCACCGAGATCGCGCAGGAATCGGTCGCAACGCCCAAGGACGTCATGGACCGGATCGGCGCGCTGAAGGAGCAGGGGCGCAAGAACGCGCTTTTGATGCTGGCGTCGAAGACCGGCGAGCTGAGGTTTGTGACAATCCGGATGGATTGAGTCCGGAAGAGCCTGCAACACTCTGATGTTGAAAGGAAAAGGGCGGCTAGCGGGCCGCTCTTTTTCTTGCCTGCCAGTCTGTGCGTGACAGCCTGTAGAAGACATGTCGCCTGAGTGCGGTGTGGTTGTCCGGAACACCTGGATAGTTGAAGTCGGAGGCGGGGTCGGCGATCATGCCCAGGCGCTCCATGACGGCAGTGGACCGGCTGTTATCCTTGACTGCGAAGGACACGATTTCGTCGAGGCCAAGTCTTTCAAAGCCATAGGTGAGCCAGGCTTCGGCTGCTTCGGTGACATAGAAGCGGCCCCAGAATTCGGGTGCCAGCCGCCAGCCGATCTCGATCGTGCCGGGCGGCAGGAATGGCAAATGATCCGTTCGGGTTATGCCGACGAAGCCGATGCATTCACCTGTGGCTGCGATCTCAGCGGCCGCGAAGCCGAAGCCGTCGCGATCGATAGCCACGCGCAACTCCTCCATCTTGGCGTCAGCCTGGGCGCGGTCGCGGCGAAACGGAAAGAATTCCATGACCAACTCGTCGGAATTGATGCGATGGAAGAGCTCGCGGTCACGATCTTCCCAGTTGCGCAGGATCAGGCGCTCGGTGCAGATCGGCGTCATTCGACAAATTCCTCCCGGCGATAACCCTGCAGATAAAGCAAGGCGGTGAGGTCGCCGTAGTCGATGCGGATCTTTGCCGCGGCTGCCACGGCCGGCTTGGCATGCAAGGCGACGCCGATGCCGGCAAGACGGATCATGTCGAGATCGTTGGCGCCATCGCCGACGGCAATGGCATCGGCAGGTGTCAGGCCGAGGCGGCCGGAAATCTCGATAAGGGCTTCGGCCTTGGCGGCGCGGCCGAGGATCGGTTCGGCGACCAAGCCGGTGAAGCGGCGATCCTGCTCGATCAGGCGGTTGGCGCGATTTTCGTGAAAGCCGAGCAATGCCGCGATGCGGCTGGTGAAGATGTCGAAACCACCGGAGATCAGCGCCGTCCAGGCGCCGCGGGCCGCCATCGTCTGGACGAGCGTGCGGCCGCCGGAGGCAAGCGTCAGGCGATTGTCGATGATGCGGTCGATGATTGCGGCATCGAGACCCTTGAGCAGCGCTACGCGCTCGCGCAAGGCCGGCTCGAATGCGATCTCGCCGTTCATCGATCGCGCGGTGATGGCGGCGACACGATCCTTGACGCCGATCTCGTCGGCAAGCTCGTCGATGCATTCCTGGTCGATCATCGTCGAATCCATGTCGGCGATCAGGATCTTCTTGCGCCTGTTCTCAGCCGGCTGGACGGCCACGTCGATCGGTTCGGAAGCAAGCGCGGCATGCAGGCGCGCCGTTATTTCGGAAGCGTCGGCGGTCTCCGGCAAGTCGAGCTCGCAGGCGATGTCTTCGGCCAGCCAGCGAACAGCGCTTGCGCCGACCGACCGCGAGGCCATATTCGCTAGCGTCGGCGTCAATGCGCGGCCAGCGGGATGGGATAGAAGCGTGGCGATCAGCGGCATCGAAAATTCCAGCGGACAGGCGGGCGAAGGCCGCCTGAAGAACGCGATCCTGATAGCCGGGCCGACCGCCAGCGGCAAGTCGGCGATCGCACTCGACCTCGCCGAGCGCAATGGCGGTGTCATCGTCAACACCGATTCCATGCAAGGCTATTCGGTGCTCGACGTGCTGACGGCGCGGCCAGGTCCTGCCGAACTCGCCCGCGTCCCTCACTTTCTTTATGGACACGTCGATCCGTCCACCGCCTATTCCACCGGCGCCTGGTTGCGTGATGTCACGAAGCTGATGGACGACGGCACGCTCTCGGAGCGGCCAGTGATTTTCGTCGGCGGTACCGGGCTTTATTTCCGGGCGCTCACGGAAGGTATCTCGGAGATGCCCGACATTCCGAAGTCGATCCGCGATCGCTGGCGCTACGAACTCCAGGAACAGGGCGCAGTGAGATTGCACCGCATCCTGTTGCGCGAGGATTCTGCGGCCGGCATGATGCTGAGGCCGACGGATGGCCAGCGCATCGTGCGGGCGCTGGAGGTGCTCGACGCATCGGGCCGTTCCATCCTGGAATGGCAGGCCGCGCGTGGCCGGCCGTTGATCGACAGGAGCAGCGCGCGCTTTTTCGTCATCGAGCCGGAGCGAGCGGCGCTGGTGGAGCGGATCGATGCCCGCTTCGACAGCATGCTGGACAAGGGGGCACTGGACGAGGTGAAGCAGCTTTCGGCGCTCGGCCTCGATCCCGACCTGCCGGCGATGAAGGCGATCGGTGTTCGCGAGCTCCAGGCCGCGCTGGCCGGCGCCATCAGTTTTCCCGAGGCCATCGAGCGCGCGAAGATCGCGACGCGGCAATATGCCAAACGGCAGACGACCTGGTTCAGGCACCAATTGGGCCCGGAATGGCGGAGATTGCGTCCGGGTGAGGGGATCGACTCGATGCCCTCACCCCCTCCTTCGAGCGCAACCTGAAAAGTCGACACCGAGGGGCCATTTCGCGTTGAAGTTGTCCAGGTTAACTGTCCGTAAGTTCCCGCATGCCATAAGATCGATAGGAACTTTCCAACGGGGAGCAGATGCGTTTCCACAAGGCGGAATCAGCCTTTTTCGTCTTTATTTTTGTGATCCTGGCCGCCGGCCTGGTGACGCTTTACGCCTATGGGCTCCTGCAAACCTTGGCCGCCGACATTAGCAATACGCCTTCGGAACTCGATGAAATCATCTATCTCAACAAGCTGCTGTTTGTGACCGGCGTGCTGCTGGCGACTGCGCTGTTCTTCGGCATTTTCTTCATCTACCCGCTGATCCGAAAGCAGGCGACGGAAGAAGGCAAGCTGCGTGCCATGACCGTTTCGCTCAGCGCGCGTTCAGAGACGCTGGAGCATGCGGCGCTCACCGACAGCCTTACCGGCATGCAGAACCGGCGCTACTTCGACGATGCGCTGAAGGAATATCTCGAAGAGTTCCGCCGCATCGAGAAACCAGTCGGGCTGATGATCCTCGACCTCGACCATTTCAAGCAGGTCAACGACAGCCACGGCCACGATGTCGGCGACGAGGTGTTGCGGGCGGTCGCCAACTGTCTCAAGGACATGACACGCTATCACGACGTGGTGGCGCGCCTCGGCGGCGAGGAGTTCGCGGTGGTCACGCCCAATATGGATGCCGAGCTGCTATCCAAATTCGCCGAGCGCATCCGCAAGGCGATCGCCAACATGTCGGTGCTGACAGGTAATGTCCGACTGAAAATCACCACCAGCGTCGGGCTTGCTGTCTGGGATCGCAAGGAAACCGCCGAGGAGTTCTATCGCCGCGCCGATCGCCAGCTCTATGAGGCGAAGAGGCAAGGGCGCAACCGCGTCTGCGCCTGAAATTCCGTCGTCAAATTCGTGATGTGGAAATTCGTGATGCTGGCCGTCTGGTATCCTTTTTTGCGTTTCCGGTGCACGCAGACCGACGTCACCCAGTCAAGCTGAGATGCTGCCTTTGTGGGGCTTGTCGGAAATAGAGGTGTTGCCGTGACTAAATCCGACCTCTCAGATCGTTATCGGGGCTATATTGCATGTCTAAACAAGCAGGATTGGCCAAACCTGGGGCGGTTTGTCCATGATGAAGTGACCCACAACGGTCGCAAGCTCGGATTGTCCGGCTATCTCGAAATGTTGGTGAGAGACTTCGACCAAATTCCGGACCTTTACTTCGACATTCAGCTATTGGTTGCCGATCCGCCTTATATAGCGAGCCGGCTAAGCTTCGACTGCACGCCAAGGGGAATGTTCCTTGGGCTCGATGTGAGCGGGAAGAGAATTTCGTTTGCCGAGAACGTATTCTATGAGTTTCAGAGAGGGAAAATTCGCGAGGTGTGGTCAATTATAGACAAGACAGCCATCGAAGCTCAGCTGTAATATCTGCGAGCGCTGCCTAAAAGTCGCTCGGCTCGATCATTCTGGCGGACGCAGCCCGAAGGTCGCCGGCTTGAGGCCGTATCGCAAGTCGAAATCGTCGTTCCGCTGGGTGCGTGCGGCCGACGGCTTGCGATAGTCCGAATCGCCGGCCTGCCGGCCCGGATCGACGACTTCCGCGAAAGGCATTGCCTGCTGTGATTTCGGCATGTTGCGCAGCCGTTCGACGATCGCCACTAGGTCGACCTCGTCGCCGGTTTCGGACGGCAAGGCATTCTCGCGTTTGGCGGTGCCTGGGATCAAATCCTCGGAGAGTTTTTCGAACTTCATCCGCATCGTCGTCGCCACGCCTTCTCCGAAGGCGATGGCCTCGCGCTGGCCCATGGAAGACAGGAACGCCAGCGTCGAGGCCGAGGAATCGGCGATCGCCGAGCGGATGATCGCCTGGTCCTGCTCGTTGGCGAGCCGCATGGCAAAGAACGTCGAGCACTGCGACAGGATGGTCGGTTCGAGTTCGCCCGGGCGCTGGGTGACGACGCCCAGATAACAGCCATATTTGCGGCCTTCCTTGGCGATGCGCGACAGCGCGTGCCGCGTCGGCGCGAAACCGAGGCGCGGATCGGCCGGCATGTAGCGATGCGCTTCCTCGCACAGGAAGAGCAGCCGCAAGCGGCCTTCGCTCCACAATGCCAGGTCGAAGGCCAGCCGCGCCAGCACCGAGCAAACGGAATTGACCACCTCGGACGGCATGCCGGCCATTTCGAAGCAGGTTACCGGGCGGCCGTGATGCGGCACGCGGAAAATGTTGCCGATCGTCTCGTGGATGGTGTCCTCGATCAGGCGCGAGTTGAACATGAAACGGTAGCGCGGATCGGATGCCGCCGATTCGATACGTGCCTTCAGTGACCTGAGGGTCGGGCGATCGTTCTTGCTTTCCAGCAATCCCATGCGCTCGTCGACCAGCTTGATGAGGTCGGCAATGCGATAGGGCACCGGCGCGTCGGCGGTCAGCGCGTCGGTGCTGCGCCGTAGGTAGTTGCCGGAGTTCGGATTGCGGTAGAGGTTCTTGGCCGCGGGGATGAGATCGCGCAAGGCGTCGACCTCTTCCGGGACCGTCTCGCGGCCGCGAAACAGCACCTCGGCAAATTCCTCGAGCTTGAACATCCAGAAGGGCAGGTCGAGCGTCGTCGAATCGACCCTGACGCAATGTTCGGGCAACGATGCGGCGAACTCATTGTGTGGATCGAGGATGAGCACGCGCAGATCGGGCCGGGCGGCGATCGACTTGCGCAAGAGCAGCGACACGGCGGTCGATTTGCCAACTCCAGTGGTGCCGACAATGGCGAAATGGCGCGCCAGCGTATCATCGATGGCGATATTGGCGTCGATGGCCTCGTCCTGCGACAGCGTGCCGATGGTGATCGAATGACGACCGGCGAGATCGTAGACGGCCTGCAGGTCGCGGCTGCGGATACGATGGGCAATGGCGCCGATATGCGGGTAGGTTGTGATGCCACGGTCGAAGATCGGCTTCGCGCCGGGTTCGGCACCGTCGCGCACCTCGCCGATCAATTCGATGCTGACCTCGATCGGATTCTGGCCCTCGCTGCTCCAGGCACGATCCGACTTGCCGATTTCATAGACAAGGCCGACGGTTCGTGATGTGCCGAGATTGATCGAGATCATCTTGCCGACGCTCCACAGGCCGGTGACCGTGCCTTCGATGTCGTCGGCATAGGCGCTGATGGTGGCGCGCGCGCCGTCGCATTGCACGACATTGCCCAGAATGCGCTTGTCGTTCTGCTCCGCCCTGCGGCGCTCCAACAAAGTCGGTTCCCCAATGGAGGCTTCGCGTTCAACGAGCATGGACAGGCCGGTCCCCTTTTCCCAAGCGATGAGCCTAGGCGAACGGGGTTAAGGTGGGATGAGGCCGGATGGTTTAGCGGACATTAAGGAGTTTGCGAAAACTGGACGAAACGGTTGTTGCCTCGCAGAAAAATTTCGATATATTGGATTAATGGATGATATAGCGAACGATTTATCCTCGACTATCGGCAGAAGGATACACACCGAAAGGGTGGCTCGCAGCTGGTCCCTGGCTGAATTGGCGGAGCGGTCCGATGTCTCGAAAGCCATGCTGAGCACGATCGAGCGCGGCATGACCAGCCCGACGGCGGCACTCCTCGTGCGCATTGCGGCCGCCTTCGGCATGACGCTGTCCACATTGATCGCAAGGGCGGAATTGCAGGGCGGTGGCCTGCTTCGCGAAGGTGACCAGCCGCTGTGGCGCGATCCGGCTACGGGTTATGTGCGGCGGCATCTTTCGCCGGTCTCCGACATGCCGCTCGAACTGATCCGGGTCCAGTTGCCGGCCGGCGCCAAGGTAAGTTTCCCGGCGGCGTCCTATGCCTTCATCAGGCAACAGATATGGCTGATCTCCGGGCGCCTCGAATTCACCGAGGGCGGCATCGTTCACAAGCTCGAAACCGGCGACTGCCTGGCGCTCGGCGCGCCATCAGATTGCGTCTTCCACGCTCCGGGGCCGGACGCCGCCGACTATCTGGTTGCGTTGGCCAGGCGCTGAGGTGAAGGCACGCCGTCCGAAACGCTCCGACAATGGTGGGCCGCCGCTCGACGACTATGACGGTCCGCCCTGGGGCAAGGGCGATCCCTATGTCTTTCTTGCCTGGCGGACCGCCCATGCCCAGGCATGGAAAGCGCCGAGCCGCGAGATCATGCTGATGCGGCTGGACAAGGCCGAGCGGCTGGGCCTGACCTATGAGGAATACACGCTCGAACTGCTGGAACGCGGGCGACATCTGCAAGAGGAAGACGCCGATCGCATCGCGGAAATCCGCCGGGCCAGGAAGCGGAAGCGGACCAGTCATTTCGACTGACGGGCGGCGAAGGAGAAACCACATGAGTTCGATCGAAATCAGGCCACTCAGCAATACTGACGGAACGCAAAAAATGCTGGCGGATCTGCTGATCGGGACAGTCGCTGCCGGCGGCTCGGTCAGCTTCATGCATCCGCTAGCGCCGGAGATGGCCGCGGCCTTCTGGAGCAAGTCGCTTCAGGCGGCCGCCAAAGGCGAAAGGGCGGTGCTTGGGGCTTGGAACGGCGAGGCTCTGGTCGGTACAGTCACCTTGCTGCTCGACTGCCCTCCCAACCAGCCGCACCGGGCCGAGATCGCCAAGCTGATGACCCGCCTCGATTGCCGCGGCAAGGGCATAGCAACCCGCCTTATGGAGGCGGCGGAAGTCGTTGCCGTGGAGAAAGGCCGCACGCTGTTGGTCCTCGACACGGCAAAAGAGGAGGGGGCTTCCGGCCTCTATGAAAAGCTCGGCTTCACGCTGGCCGGCGAAATACCGGATTATGCGCTGAAGCCGCATGGCGGGCTCACAGCCACCCTCATCTACTGGAAACGCATTGGTTCAGCCTGATCCGGCCCGTGCACATTCGCCGTTGACAGCGGCGTCAAACCAATTCTATTGTCCGCCACCATGAAAAAGGCACTCATTCTCGTAGGTAAGCGCGTGGGCGAGGCGGTGTAACCGCCGGGCGATGACCTCCCATGCGCAAGACACAGGCTCCCTCGGGGGCCTTTTTTATTGCCCGAAACACGACTAAACGACGAGCAATCGCCTGATGGCGAACAGTACGGGACCAGACCGATGAGCAGTGGACAGAATGAGCGGCGCGACATGCCAAGAACTGAAATGCCAAGAACTGAAATGACTGGCGCCGAAATGGTGGTGCAGGCGCTGAAGGACAATGGCGTCAAGCATGTTTTCGGCTATCCGGGCGGCGCGGTTCTGCCAATCTACGATGAAATCTTCCAGCAGGACGAGGTCGAGCACATCCTCGTCCGCCACGAGCAGGGCGCGGGCCATGCGGCGGAAGGCTATGCGCGCTCGACCGGCAAGGCCGGCGTGATGCTGGTGACCTCAGGGCCGGGCGCCACCAACGCGGTGACGCCATTGCAGGACGCGCTGATGGACTCGATCCCGCTGGTCTGCCTGACAGGCCAGGTGCCGACTTCGCTGATCGGCTCGGATGCGTTCCAGGAGTGCGACACGGTCGGCATCACGCGACCCTGCACCAAGCACAACTGGCTGGTGAAGGACGTCAACGAGCTCGCGGCAACGATCCACGAGGCCTTCCATGTGGCAACGACAGGGCGCCCCGGTCCGGTCGTCGTCGACATTCCGAAGGACGTTCAGTTCGCCAAGGGTATCTATGTCCCGCCGCAGACGGCGCCGCGCACCAGCTACCAGCCGAAGGTCCAGGGCGACCTGGAAAAGATCAAGGCGGCGGTCGAGCTGATGGCCGGCGCCAGGAAGCCGATCATCTATTCGGGCGGCGGCGTCATCAATTCCGGCCCGGAGGCGAGCCATCTGCTGCGCGAGCTGGTCGACCTGACCGGCTTTCCCATCACCTCGACGCTGATGGGCCTCGGCGCCTATCCGGCGTCGGGCAAGACCTGGATGGGCATGCTCGGCATGCACGGCACGTATGAGGCGAACATGGCGATGCACGATTGCGACGTCATGCTCTGCATCGGCGCGCGCTTCGACGACCGCATCACCGGGCGGCTGACGGCGTTTTCGCCGAATTCGAAGAAGATCCACATCGACATCGACCCGTCGTCGATCAACAAGAACGTCCACACCGACGTGCCGATCATCGGCGATGTCGGGCGTGTGCTGGAGGATCTGGTGCGGCTGTGGCGGGCAACCGCCAAGGCCGACAAGAAAGCGCTTCACCCGTGGTGGGAGCAGATTGCCAAATGGCGCGCCCGCGATTCGCTCGCCTACAAGATGAACCACGAGGTGATCATGCCGCAATATGCCGTCCAGCGGCTCTATGCGCTGACCAAGGACCTCGACACCTACATCACCACCGAGGTCGGCCAGCATCAGATGTGGGCGGCGCAGCACTATCATTTCGAGAAGCCGAACCGCTGGATGACCTCTGGCGGACTGGGCACGATGGGCTACGGCCTGCCGGCCGCGCTCGGCGTGCAGATCGCGCACCCGGATGCGCTGGTCATCGATATCGCCGGCGACGCTTCGGTGCAGATGACGATGCAGGAGATGAGCGCCGCGGTGCAGCACGAGGCGCCGATCAAGATCTTCATCCTCAACAACCAATATATGGGCATGGTGCGGCAATGGCAGCAGCTGCTGCACGGCAACCGGCTGTCGCACTCCTACACCGAGGCGATGCCGGATTTCGTCAAGCTCGCCGAAGCCTATGGCGGCCACGGCATTCGCTGCGACAAGCCGGACGAGCTCGACGACGCCATCAAGGAGATGATAGCGGTCAAGAAGCCCGTCCTGTTCGACTGCCGCGTGGCGACGCTCGCCAACTGCTTCCCGATGATCCCGTCCGGCAAGGCGCATAACGAGATGCTGTTGCCTGACGAGGCGACCGACGAAGCTGTGGCCAACGCGATCGACGCCAAGGGCAGGGAACTGGTGTAGCCTGGTTCGAGGAAGCTGTGCGGAAACAGCAGATTAGCGCAAAAGTTTTAAATCGAGATTCATGTCATGAACGCACAGTTGCAACCGACCGGCTCGGCCTATTTCATCGCCAAGGAGACGGAAAAACCAGAGAACCACACGCTTTCGGTCCTGGTCGACAATGAGCCGGGCGTGCTTGCCCGGGTCATCGGCCTGTTTTCCGGGCGTGGCTACAACATCGAGAGCCTGACGGTCTCGGAAACCGAGCACGAAAAGCATCTGTCGCGCATCACCATCGTGACGCGCGGCACCCCGCATGTGCTGGAGCAGATCAAGCACCAGCTCGAGCGCATCGTGCCGGTGCACCGCGTCGTCGATCTCACCGTGCGGTCGCAGGAATTTGGACAGGAGCGGCCACTGGAGCGGGAGCTCGCGCTGGTCAAGGTCGCCGGCACCGGCGAAGCCCGCGTCGAGGCGCTCCGGCTTGCCGATGCATTCCGCGCCAGCGTCATCGATGCCAACACCGAGCATTTCATCTTCGAGATCACCGGCAAGGGCTCCAAGCTCGATCAGTTCATCGCCATCATGAAACCGCTCGGCTTAGTCGAGATCTGCCGTACCGGGGTGGCGGCGATGAACCGCGGCCCGCAAGGGATGTAGTCATCCAGCTTGGCTCTATCTCGTCGCTTTGCCACCGATCGCATTGATTTAGGGAAACGGCATGACCTTCGATGCATTTTTCGCCTTGCTGGTTTATGCCTTCGTGACCTCGGTCACGCCGGGTCCGAACAATTCATGCTTCTGGCCTCGGGTGTGAATTTCGGCTTGGTCAAGACCGTGCCACACATGCTCGGCATCGGCTTCGGCTTCCTCGTGCTGTTGCTTGCCGTAGGCTTCGGGCTTGGCGCCGTGTTGACGGCCTTTCCGGTGCTGCATACCGGGTTGAAGATCGCCGGCGGCCTTTGCCTGCTTTATCTCGCCTGGAAGATCGCCATGTCGCGCTCGCTCGGCGGCGAAGGCGAGGCGAAGGGCCAGCCGATGCGCTTCATCGAGGCTGCGGCTTTCCAGTGGGTCAATCCCAAGGCCTGGGTGATGGCGATTACGGCCATGGCCGTCTATACGAACCCGGAACGCCCGTTTGTGTCCGTGGTGCTGATCGCGGCTGCGTTCGCCGTCGTCATGCTGCCGAGCATTTCGACCTGGGCCGGTTTCGGCATGGCGCTGCGCGGTTTTCTGGCAGATGCGGTGCGGCTCAAATGGTTCAACATCGCCATGGGCATGATGCTGGCGGCGACGCTGTGGCCGATGCTGCGTTAGCTGCCGTTTTATTGTGCACTGCACATTAAATCTTCGTAATGACGGGTTTTGGCCCTTTTTCGCCTTCGGCATCCTCTATTATCTGGCAAAAGCGCGGCAATCGGCTGCGAGTTGAGCTAGACTACGGCCACCGGATAGCGGCGTGTCGGATCGAGAGGCCTTTTGTCGATGCGCGGAACGATCGTATTTGCGGTGATCGCTGCAGCCTGCGTTGCCGCGGCGTGGCTCTATCTTTCGCCCAGCGCAATGAGCGATCTTCAGCATCTGCTGTCGGCGAAGCAGACGGCGGCGGCGGACAAACCCGCTGCAGCGGCAAGTGCCGCGCATTCGACTTCGGTGGTTGCCGCCACCGCCTCGACGGCCGATTTTCCGGTCCGGCGCTATGCCATCGGCTTCGTGTCCTCTCCTGCCGTAGTCAGCATCAACGCACGGGTCTCGAGCCAGATCGTCGCAATCGCGGTCAAGGACGGACAGATGGTGAAGGCAGGCGACCTTCTGTTCTCGCTGGACGATCGCTCGTTGAAGGCGCAATTGGCACGTGATCAGGCGACGCTCGCAAAAGATCAGGCGCTGCTTGCCAGCGCCACGGCCGATCTTCAGCGGGCCAAAAATCTTGTCGCCAGGCAGGCCGGCACACAGCAGACCTACGATCAGGCTGTCGCGGCGCAGAAATCCGCAGCGGCCACCGTCGACGCCGACAAGGCAACGATCGATGCGGACCAAATCCAGCTTGGCTTCGCCACGATCAGGGCGCCGATCTCCGGCAGGCTTGGCGCGGTCAGCGTCGCCGTCGGTGATCTCGTCACCACCAGCAACGGCAGCAGCACGTCGACCCCGCTGGTGACGATCACGCAGGTCGACCCGTTGCAGGTGAATTTCAATCTCCCCGAAAGCGATCTTGCGTTACTGCACAAAGCGCTGGCCGCGCCGCAGCAAGGCGCGGTGACGCTGACCAAGGATGGCGACCCGAAGCCGATCGGCAGGGGAACGCTGGATTTCGTCGATTCCTCCGTCGATACCGCGTCCGGCACGATCGCAACGCGGGCCAGCGTGCCCAACGCCGATCTTTCGCTGTGGCCGGGCCAATATGTCAATGTCGTGCTCGATGCCGGCATCATGCCGCAAATGACGTCGGTTCCGACGGTCGCCGTCCAGCCCAGCCAGAAGGGACCGTTCGTCTATGTGATCAAGCCGGACAACACCGTTGAAATGCGGCCGGTGCAGGTCACGCTGACAGAAGGCGCCAACACCGCGATCAGCCAAGGATTGAAAAGCGGCGAGCGTGTCGTCGTCGAAGGCCAGACCAAGCTGAAGAACGGTGCGGCGGTGCGCGAAGGCAAGGCTTCGACCGGCACCGGCGACCAGGCGGCTCCGAAGGTCGCCGAGGCTGACCGGACGGGCGGAACACAGCCATGATTTCCGAATTCTGCATCCGCAGGCCCGTCGCAACGCTGCTCATGTCGTTCGCTCTGGTTCTGGGCGGGCTATTTGCTTACAAATTCCTGCCGGTGGCGGCACTGCCAAGCGCGGAATTTCCGGTGGTCAACGTCTCGGCCTCGCTGCCCGGGGCCTCGCCGGAAACCATGGCGACCTCGGTGGCAACGCCGCTGATCAAGCAGTTTGCCACCATCGCCGGCATCGATTCGATTTCGACGACCAACTCGCTCGGTTCGACCTCGATCGCCATTCAGTTCGTGCTCAACCGCGACATAGACGACGCCGCCGCCGACGTGCAGGCGGCGATCGCACGCACGCAACGACAATTGCCGCCGGAGATGACCAGCCCGCCGAGCTATCGCAAGGTCAATCCAGCCGACGCGCCGATCCTGCTGATGTCGCTGGTCAGCGACACCATTCCGCTGACCGATCTCGATGCCTTTGCCGAGAATGTGATTTCGCCATCGCTGTCGACAATCGATGGCGTTGCGCAGGTTTCGATCTACGGCCAGCAAAAATATGCCGTACGCGTCCAGATCGATCCGACGGCGCTCGCCGCGCGCGGCATCTCGATCGACCAGCTGCAGACGGCCATTGCCTCGGCCAACAGCAACACGCCGCTCGGCGTGCTCAAGAACAACAAACAGCAACTGACGATCACCGCGAACACGCAGCTGACCAACGCGGCGGGATTCTCCAACATCATCATCGCAACCAAGAACGGACATCCGGTGCGGCTCGGCGAGGTGACCCGCGTCATCGATTCGGTCGAGACCACAACGACGGCAAGCTGGTACGACGGCACCCGCGCCATCATCATGGCGGTGCAGCGTCAGCCGGATGCCAATACCGTCGACGTCGTCGACCGCGTCAAGGCGATGCTGCCTTCCTTCGAGGGTCAGATGCCGGCGGCGGCGAGCATCCAGTTGCTCAACGACCGCTCGACGTCGATCCGCGAGGCGGTGGACGACGTGCAGTTCACGCTGCTGCTCACCATCGCGCTGGTAGTGATGGTGATCTTCCTGTTCCTGCGCCGGGTGACGGCGACGGTGATCCCCGCCGTGGCGGTGCCGATCTCGCTCATCGCCACGCTGGGCGTGATGTACCTGTTCGGCTTTTCCATCGACAACGTCTCATTGATGGGGCTGACGCTGGCGGTCGGCCTTGTCGTCGACGATGCCATCGTCATGCTGGAAAATATTTTCCGCCATATGGAGGAGGACGGGCTCTCGGCCCTCGAGGCGTCGCTCAAGGGCGCGCGCGAGATCGGCTTCACCATCATCTCGATCTCGATCTCGCTGGTCGCCGTGTTCATTCCAGTGCTTTTGATGGGCGGCGTGATCGGGCGCATCTTCAACGAATTCGCGGTGGTGGTGACGGTCGCCATCCTGGCGTCGATGTTCGTCTCGCTGACGCTGACGCCGATGCTGTGCTCGCGGCTGCTGTCATTATCGAAAGCCGAGCAGAAAGCAGCGCATGGCGGGGACCACAGACAAAACGTCTTCATACGGGGCTATGACAGGCTGCTGACATTCTGCCTGCGCCACAATTTCCTTGTCTTCCTTGTCTTCCTCGTGACCGCCGGGCTGTCGGTGTGGCTGATCCAGATCTCGCCGAAGGGCTTTTTCCCGCAGGAGGATATCGGCCAGGTCTCAGTAACGACCATTGCGCGCCAGGATATTTCGTTTGACGCCATGGTGAAGCTGCAGGGGCAAGTGGCGGATGTCTTCACCCATTCGCCCTACGTCGCGCATGTCGGCTGGTCGGCGGGCAGTGGAAGCAATGCGCTCAACCAGGGCCAGCTGTTTGTGCAGCTGAAAGACAAGGACCAGCGACCGAACATCGACAAGGTGCTTTCGGATCTGCGGCGCCAACTTGCCAACGTGCCCGGCATCGAAACCTACATGCAGCCGGTGCAGAACCTGCGGCTCGGCGCGCGTTCTTCGGCGAGTGCCTACCAGCTTGCCGTGCAGGGCCTCGATACCCGCCTGACGAACGTCTGGGCGCAGAAGCTGACGGACGCGATGGCTGCCGATCATGCTGCCTTCACCGACGTCACCAATGACCTGCAGAACAACGCACTGCAGGCGACGCTGGTGATCGACCGCGACAAGGCGGCGACGCTCGGCGTCGATACCGACACGCTGCGTTCCAGCCTTTATGGCGGTTTCGGCACCCAGCAGGTGTCGACCATCTTCGGCTCGGCCGACAGCTATGACGTGATCATGGAACTCGACCCGAAGATCGAGTGGTCGCCCGAGCGGATGCTGGCCATCAAGGTGAGAACGGCGAGCGGCAGCCTGGTGCCGCTCGGCGCGTTCGCCCGCGTCGATCGGACCGCCGGTGCGCTGACCGTCAACCAGCTCGGCCAGCTTCCGGCTGTGACCATCTCCTACAATCTGCCGCAGGGCGTAGCCCTCGGCGACAGCGTGAGCCACATCAATGCGCTGAAGGAAAAGATCGGCATGCCGCCGACGATCTCGACCACTTTCTCGGGCACGGCGAAGACCTTCCAGGATTCGCTTTCCAACCAGGGACTGCTGATCGGTGGCGCGATCCTCACCATCTATATCGTTCTCGGCATGCTCTATGAGAGCTTCATCCATCCGCTTACCATCCTGACCGGGCTTCCGTCGGCGGTGCTTGGCGCGCTGGTGGCACTGCGGCTGGCGGGGATGGACCTGTCGGTGATCGCGGTGATCGGCATCCTGATGCTGATCGGCATCGTCAAGAAGAACGGCATCATGATGATCGACGTGGCGCTCGAGCTTAGGCGCGAGGGGTTGTCGCCTGTCGAATCCATCCACAAGGCCTGCCTGATGCGCTTCCGACCGATCATGATGACCACGCTTGCCGCGCTGATGGGTACCATCCCGATCGCGCTCGGCACCGGCGCCAGTGCGGAACTGCGCCAGCCTCTCGGCGTGGCGGTGGTCGGCGGTCTCGTCGCCTCGCAGGCACTGACGCTGTTCGTCACGCCCGTCATCTACGTCTACATGGAGCATTTTTCCGGCTGGCTGGTCAGGCTGTGGGCGCGGCGCCGGGGCGAGCCGAGGCCGGTCGAAGCGGTCGACCAGCCGTCACTGTTCGACGAGGAGGAAGAACCAGTGCCGCAAAAGGCGGCAGCCGAATAGCGCTGGCCCAAGCCGTGGTGCTTGCGGCCGGGGGTCCGCGATCGTAATTTGACGCCATGCCGCATAATCACCACCATGACAACGAGCTTGATCCTTTTGCGGCGCGCGTGCGCGCGCTGGAGACGATTCTCACCCGCAAAGGCCTGATCGATCCGGCGGCGATCGATGTCATTGTCGACACCTACGAGACCAAGATCGGGCCGCGCAACGGCGCAAAGGTGGTGGCGAAAGCCTGGGTTGATCCCGCGTTTGCCGCATGGCTGAAGTGTGACGCGACGGCAGCAATCGAATCGCTCGGCTACACCGGCCGGCAAGGCGAGCACATGCAGGCGGTCTTCAACACGGCCGACACGCACAACCTCGTCGTCTGCACGCTATGCTCCTGCTATCCGTGGTCGGTGCTCGGCCTGCCGCCGGTCTGGTACAAGGCGCCGCCCTACCGTTCGCGCGCAGTGATCGATCCGCGCGGCGTGCTCGAGGAATTCGGGCTGATCTTGCCGGCGACGACAACAATCCGGGTGTGGGATTCGACCGCCGAGCTTCGCTATCTGGTGGTGCCTATGCAGCCAAGGGGCACCGAGGGCTGGGATGAGGCACGGCTCGCCGATCTTGTGACGCGCAATGCCATGATCGGCACCGCGTTGGCGCGGGAGCCGGCATGAACGGGCCGCAGGATCTCGGCGGCCAGATGGGTTTCGGGCCGGTCGCGCCAGAACCGGACGAACCCTATTTCCATACCGATTGGGAAAGGCGGGCGCTGGGCGTGACGTTGTGCGCCGGCGCCATGGGCGCTTGGAACATCGACGAGAGCCGGCACGCGCGGGAATCGCTGCATCCAGCGGATTATTATGCCTCCAGCTACTACCAGATATGGATCAAGGCGCTGGAGGTGCTGCTCAAACGCCATGGTTTCGTCGGCGACCGCGACCTGGCCACGGGCGACGCAGTCGACCCTGCAGCGACACCCAAACGGGTGCTGAAGGCTAAAGATGTTCCGGCGGTGCTGGCCAAGGGCGGGCCTTGCGACCGGCCGGTCGCTACGCCGGCGCGGTTCAAGGCGGGCGACACTGTGCGTACGAAGAATTTCCATCCGACGGGCCACACCAGGCTCCCGCGCTATGCACGCGGCAAGCAAGGTGTCGTCGAGGCTGTGCGCGGCGGCTTTGTTTTTCCCGACACAAACGCGCACGGCCAGGGTGAAAACCCGCAATGGGTCTATACGGTGGCCTTCACCGGCAGCGAAATCTGGGGCGAGGGCGCCGACCCGACACTTGTCGTTTCGATCGATGCGTGGGAGAACTACCTTGAGTCGGCGTGAGACGAGCTCAATCGCCGCTATGTCGCCAGCCGGTGTCGAGGCGCCTGTGTTTGCCGAGCCGTGGCAAGCAGAGGCCTTTGCCATGACGGTAGCACTGCACGATAACGGGTTGTTTTCGTGGAGCGAATGGGCGGATGCTTTGTCGGCAGAGGTGAAGCGGCCGGGCGCCGCGCGCGACGGTCGCGATTACTACGAGCACTGGCTGGCGGCGCTGGAAAAGCTGCTGTCGGCCAAAGGCATTGCCGGCAAGAAAGACGTGGACACCATTGCCGCTGCCTGGGAACGCGCCGCGCACGCAACGCCGCATGGCAAGCCGATCCTGCTGGAGAACGATCCACGGCGGGTTCGGTAAGCTGCGGTCGCCTGGTTTGTTCTCTTTACGTTCCTGTTCGTCACTGATAA
Source organism: Mesorhizobium sp. M0048 (assembly GCF_040323405.1). Classification (NCBI taxonomy): domain Bacteria; kingdom Pseudomonadati; phylum Pseudomonadota; class Alphaproteobacteria; order Hyphomicrobiales; family Phyllobacteriaceae; genus Mesorhizobium; species Mesorhizobium sp. M0048. Next base: position 283,635 of record NZ_JAMYUV010000003.1, read on the forward strand.
TCCTGTCGCAGCGGCGCAGTTGCCGGCGGTGAAATTTGATGGTGATGGCACTCGCCTTGTCTTTCCCTCGCGAATCCGGTCTGTCGCGCTGATGGAATTCTCTCCTCAACAGGACGAGGCGCTGAAGGCAGTGGCCGGCTGGCTGAAAGCCGGCAAGCCGCAGCTGTTCCGGCTGTTCGGCTATGCCGGCACCGGCAAGACGACGCTGGCGCGCTATTTCGCCGAGCATGTCGACGGCCAGGTGCAGTTCGCCGCGTTTACCGGAAAGGCGGCGCAGGTGCTGCGTTCCAAGGGCGCGGTCAATGCCCGTACCATCCATTCGCTGATCTACCGGCCGAAAGGCGAGGAATCGGTAGCGGACGAGGTGACCGGCAAAACCTCGATGTCGCCGACCTTTTCGCTTAACCGGCAAAGCCCGATCTCGCGGGCCAAGCTCGTCGTCATCGACGAATGCTCGATGGTCGACGAGCAGCTTGGCCGTGACCTGATGAGCTTCGGCACGCCGATCCTGGTGCTTGGCGATCCCGGCCAGTTGCCGCCGATCTCCGGCGGCGGCTTCTTCACCGACCACGAGCCGGACATTCTGCTCACCGAAATCCACCGCCAGGCGCGCGACAACCCGATCATCAGGCTGGCGCTCGACGTGCGCGAGGGCCGCGAGTTCATGCGCGGCGACTATGGCGCGGCGCAAGTGATCGGCAAGGAAGACGTCACCCAGGAACTGGTGCTGAAGGCGGACCAGGTGCTGGTCGGTACCAACCGCACGCGCCGCCGCTATAACCAGCGGCTGCGCGAGCTGAAGGGGTTCAACGCCGATTATCCGCAAGCCGGCGACAAGCTGGTCTGCCTTCGCAACGATCCGGCCAAGGGACTGCTCAACGGCTCGCTGTGGAAGGTGATGACCTCGTCGCGCGAGACGGTCAAGCCCGGCATCAATCTGCTGGTTTCGCCGGAGGAAGACGACCCGGATCGCGGCGTCGCCAAGATCAAGCTGCTCAAGGCGGCGTTCGAAGATCCGGACGCCGACATTCCCTGGCAGCAGAAGAAGCGTTTCGACGATTTCGACTATGGCTACGCGCTGACCGTGCACAAGGCGCAGGGGTCGCAGTGGAACGAGATCGTGCTTTTCGACGAAAGCTGGGCGTTCAAGGAAACCCGGCAGCGTTGGCTCTACACCGCCATCACGCGCGCGGCCGAACGGCTGACGATCGTCCGATAGGCCGCATCAGCGCTGGGCGATCGGGTTGGCGCCAAGCCATTCCCAAGCGGCGGCCTCGTCCTTGGCCTCGAAATGCCGGAGTTCGATAGGCACAGAGGCAGGCAGAAAGGCTCTTGCCTCGGCTATCCAGTTCGGCTCACCGACCGCGGCGCAGCGGCCGATATGCTCCACTGCATGAGCTATGCCCTGTTCGATCGTCTCGTCCGATACGTCGGTCCAGTCGACACCCTCATGATCGATCAGGCGCACCAGCACGTCGATTTTCGAGTGCAGCGCGTAGGCCGCTTCCAGCAATCCAAACAGGTTTTCGGCGCCGGCCGCTGCGACATGGCCGACGACATCGATGGCGAGGAGGTCTTCGCGATCGGTATCGATGCGGCGGATCGCGGGCACGGCATCGAGAAAATTCAACAGGCAACTCCTTGCGCTCGATTTTCTTAGTTCACCTTGGAACACCTGAAACCCTCTGTCTGTTCCCCTTAAAGGCGGTATAGATGCGCGCCGAGATCAGCCTGGAACCGTGCAAATGCCTGCAAAGCTTTCCGTCAACCTCAACGCCATCGCCATGCTGCGCAACCGGCGGGACCTGCCGTGGCCAAGCGTGACCGGGCTTGGACGCATTGCCCTTGCCGCCGGCGCGCATGGGCTGACGGTGCACCCGCGACCCGACGAGCGGCACACCAGGCATTCCGATCTGCCGCAGATCAGGGCGCTGATCGACGACGAGTTCCCGAATGCGGAATTCAACATCGAGGGCTATCCGACCGCGGAGTTCCTGGCGCTTGTGGAAAAGCATCAGCCCGAGCAGGTGACGCTGGTGCCCGACGACCCGGCGCAAGCGACTTCCGATCATGGCTGGAACTTCGCCGCCGAGGCTGCGTTCCTGACACCGGTTGTCAAGCGCCTGAAGAAGGGAGGCTTTCGCGTGTCGCTGTTTTCCGATCCTGACCCCGATGGCGTGAAAGCTGCTCGCGACACCGGCGCCGACCGGATCGAACTCTATACGGGTCCATACGGCAGCTATCATTCCGATTCGGCAAAAGCGGCGAAGGAATTGGAGAAATTGGGAAAGACGGCGGATGCCGCGCTGGCCGCAGGGCTCCATGTCAATGCCGGGCACGACCTTGTGGTGAGCAATTTGCCGGCACTGGCCAGGCGCATCCCGGCATTGGCCGAAGTGTCGATCGGGCATGGGTTGACAGCCGATGCGTTGGGGTATGGCATGGCTGGAACGGTCAGGCGGTTTCTGAAGGCTTGTGGCTGGTAGAGAGAGGCGAGCCGATAGCCCTGCGTTCCCGGCACGGCAGCGCGCCCTTTCCATCCCCGCAGCATAGAGCACCGAACGTCTATGGGAGTGTCGGCCATGGCCCTTGCCAACGCTGGTAGCGAGGCAGAACCCATCGAGCAATCCAGCCACTCCACCGTCGAGCAGCACAGCACCAAGGTGCTGATGCTGGGCGCGTTGGGCGTGGTTTACGGCGATATCGGCACCAGCCCAATTTACGCATTTCGGGAAGCACTGCACGCGTCGTCGGGACCAGTAGCGCGCAACGACGTCCTCGGTGTGCTGTCGCTTATCGTCTGGGCGCTGACGATCATCGTCACGATAAAATACGTCGCTTTCGTCCTCAGAGCCGACAACAAGGGCGAGGGCGGCACGCTGTCGCTGATGTCGCTTGCGCGTAGTGCTTATCCAAAGGGAGCCCCGTTCATTCTGGGGATCGGACTTTGCGGCGCGGCGCTTTTTTTCGGCGACGCGATAATAACGCCCGCCATCTCCGTGCTTTCGGCTGTCGAGGGCCTGGAAGTGATGGCTCCGACGCTCGAAACCTTTGTCGTTCCGATCACTCTTGTCATCCTGGCAATGCTCTTTGCCGTGCAACGGTTCGGCACCGGCAGGGTGGCGGCCGTGTTCGGGCCGGTGACGGCAGCGTGGTTCCTGGCAATCGGCGCCGCCGGGGTCTACCATCTGCTTGACGATCCGTCGGTCCTGCTGGCGGTCAATCCCTATTACGCGGTCGCTTATCTAGCCAATACGCCCACCGGCGCTTTCGTCACGGTCGGGGCGGTGTTCCTGGCGGTCACCGGGGCCGAAGCCCTCTATGTCGATCTCGGCCATTTCGGGCGCAGGCCGATCGTGCTGGCATGGTTTGCTGTCGTGTTTCCTTGTTTGCTCCTCAACTATTTCGGACAAGGCGCGTTCGTTCTTGCCAACGGCGGCAAACCCACCAATCCATTCTTCCAGATGCTGCCGGATTGGGCGCTAATGCCCATGGTTGGGCTGGCCACGGCAGCGACGGTGATTGCCAGTCAGGCGGTGATCTCCGGCGCTTTCTCACTGACGCGTCAGGCGGTGCAGCTCAATCTGCTGCCACGTATCGAGGTGCAGCATACTTCCGAGATGCAGTCCGGCCAGATCTACATGCCGCGGGTCAATCTGGTGGTCGCGCTGGGCGTGATGTTGCTGGTGGTCGGCTTTGGCAGTTCGAGTTCGCTAGCTTCCGCCTATGGCATTTCGGTGACTGGCGAAATGCTTATGACGACCATCCTGCTGTTCGTGGTGATGCGGTTCCGGTGGAAATGGCAGCTTGCACTGGCGGCCGCGCTCACACTGCTGTTCGGCACGATCGATACCGGATTTTTCCTCGCAAACGTCGTCAAGATCCTCGAAGGCGGGTGGGTGTCGATCACGGTTGCCTGCGGCATGGGGCTGATCATGTCCACATGGATCCGCGGCACCCGCTATTTGTTCGACAAGACCCGCCGGAACGAGATCCCGCTCGATTTCCTCGCCGGCAATCTGCTGAAGAAGAAGCCGCATCTGGTGTCGGGCACCGCGGTGTTCCTGACCAGCGATCCGCTGAGCGCGCCGACGGCACTGATGCACAGCCTCAAGCACTACAAGGTGCTGCACGAGCAGAACGTCATCCTTTCGGTGGTGACGGCGCCGCAACCGGTCGTGCCCGACAGCGAGCGGGTGAAGATGGAGACCGTCAACGAGCTGTTCATGCGGGTGACGCTGACCTTCGGCTACATGGAGCAGCCCAACATCCCGCGTGCGCTGGCGATCTGCCGCAAGCAGGGCTGGAAGTTCGACATCATGACGACCTCCTTCTTCCTGTCGCGGCGCTCGCTCAAGGCCTCGCCCAATTCCGGCATGCCGGTCTGGCAGGACAAGCTGTTCATCGGGCTGGCGCGCTCGGCGGCCGATGCAACGGAATATTTCCAGATCCCGACCGGACGCGTCGTCGAGATCGGGACGCAGGTGGCTATTTGAAACGTGTCCGTTGCGACATTCCAGGTAGTCTGCCGATGGGACTGAGTCTGCCAAGTCGTGGAGGACTCGCAATATCGGGACGGAGCCATTACGTGACGGCACTTGATATTGCAGCGCAGCAAGCGTAGAGCACCGCGCGCTTATCGGAGTGTCGTCCATGGCCCTTACCAATGCTGGTAACGAGGCAGAACCTGTCGAACAATCCAGCCATTCTGAGGTCGAGCAGCACAGCACCAAGGTGCTGATGCTGGGCGCGCTCGGCGTGGTTTACGGCGATATCGGCACCAGCCCGATCTATGCATTCCGAGAGGCGTTGCATGCATCAGCCGGTGGCAATGTCGCCAACCGTGGCGACATCCTGGGCGTACTCTCGCTGATCATCTGGTCGCTGACGATCACCGTCACCATCAAATACATCATGTTCGTGCTCCGTGCCGACAATCGAGGCGAAGGCGGGGTGCTGTCGCTGATGGCGCTGGCGCGCAACAGTTTTCCGACGCGCTCGGCGGTGATCCTCGGCATCGGCATCGTCGGCGCGGCGCTTTTTTTCGGCGACGCGGTCATTACGCCGGCGATCTCGGTGCTATCAGCGGTCGAAGGTATGAATGTCGTCACGCCGACATTTCAGCCCTATGTGGTGCCGCTGACACTGGCCATCCTGGCGATCCTGTTTGCGGTACAGCGGTTCGGCACCGGCGGCGTAGGATTGGTGTTCGGGCCAGTCACGGCGCTATGGTTCCTGGCCATCGGCCTTTCCGGCATTAACCACATCATCGCCGATCCGGAAATCCTGCTGGCGATCAGCCCGCATTACATCGTGTCGTTCCTGGTCAACTCGCCCGACGTGGCCTTCGTCACGGTTGGTGCGGTCTTCCTCGCCGTCACCGGCGCCGAGGCGCTCTATGCCGATCTCGGCCATTTCGGCCGCAAGCCGATCGTGCTCGCCTGGCTGGCAATCGTGTTCCCTTGTCTATTGCTCAACTATGTCGGGCAAGGCGCCTTCGTGCTGGCAAATGGCGGCGTTGTCGGCCATCCCTTCTTTGAGATGAACCAGGGCTGGACGCTTATTCCGATGGTCGTGCTGGCGACGGCGGCGACCGTCATCGCCAGCCAGGCGGTGATCTCCGGCGCTTTCTCGCTGACCAGGCAGGCGGTGCAGCTCAACATGCTGCCGCGTTTCGTCATCCAGCACACGTCGGAAAAACAGTCGGGCCAGATCTATCTGCCGCGCATCAACCTGATGCTGGCGCTGGTCGTGATGTTGCTGGTGGTCGGCTTCGGCGAATCCAGCCGCCTGGCCTCGGCCTACGGTATTTCGGTGACCGGCAACATGCTGGTGACGAATGTGCTGCTTTTTGTTGTGATGACGCGCATCTGGAAATGGCCGCTTGGCGTCGCGATCGCCTTGATGGCCGTGTTCGCCTTCGTCGATACCGGCTTCTTTGCCGCCAACATAGTCAAGGTGTTTGAAGGTGGCTGGGCATCGCTTGCCATCGCCGCAGTTATCGTGATGACTATGTGGACATGGATCCGCGGTAGCCGCTATTTGTTCGACAAGACCCGCCGGAACGAGATCCCGCTCGATTTCCTCGCCGGCAATCTGCTGAAGAAGAAGCCGCATCTGGTGTCGGGCACCGCGGTGTTCCTGACCAGCGATCCGCTGAGCGCGCCGACGGCACTGATGCACAGCCTCAAGCACTACAAGGTGCTGCATGAGCAGAACGTCATCCTTTCGGTTGTGACGGCGCCGCAGCCGGTCGTGCCCGACAGCGAGCGGGTGAAGATGGAGACCGTCAACGAGCTGTTCATGCGGGTGACGCTGACCTTCGGCTACATGGAGCAGCCCAACATCCCGC